>JAZRLJ010000137.1:0-35962 GCA_045646755.1 Eubacteriales bacterium
AGAGCTCTCAAATCCTAAGGCGATATATACTCTCGCCTGCCTCTACGAATTTGACAGAGGCGTACAGTCTGACAAATATAAAGCCTATTGCTTATACGAGGAGGCTGACAGACTAGGTTTCTTTGACGGTCATTCAAAATACAAGCTAACTATACTTAAAATGCTAAAAAAGTAAACAACTTGTTACAAAAAAGAGGTTTAAACAACAAATGGAACGCGATACCGTTTTTCTTGGAATAAAATTAGGAGAACATTCTTTTAATCCGGATAATATGATGGAGGAAATACGGACCAGAGCTGTAGAAACGGGCAAAAGGTTTGTTTATTTCCGTCCGCAAGGCTCTCTCGCAAGCATACCCGAGGAGTATATTCTGAAGTGGGCAAAATACCTTAGCGAAAACGAAATATACTTCTTCGTCGGCAATACCGTCCAAGCGCCTCCCCCGGATCGAAAATGTCAGCTTTCAAAGGAAACGGTAAAAAAGATAAAGGATATTGCGGGAAAGTTTTTTCTTGGCGATTCCGTCAGAGAGCCCGGTACAACCTACTCCGCAAAATCTCCCGGATATTTCACCACCGATACACACAAGGGCGATCCTGCAATTATCAATCCAAATCTTCCTGATATGGAAAAGGCGCATGAGAATTATATCTCCACCCTTACCGCCTTTGCGAATACGGACCGCGAATTTGGTATGCCTAACGTCCTCACAGTAGAAGCTACCACCCTTATAAAATACGCTCTTGAAGCAGGAATAGACATTCCGATTTTGGAGGTAATGTGTGCAAATCCTGACGATATGCTTCCCAGTGTAAGAGGAGCTGTCCGTGCCTACGGCAAAAATTTCTTCGCAACTCTTATCGCGCACGAGTGGTACGGAGGATTTAAGCATAGCGATACGCTTAAACGAAAGCGCCTTGATCTAGCCACAAAGTTTATCTATATGGCAGGCTCAAACGTAATTATGCTCGAAAGCGGCGACGAAGCGATAGGATCTTACGGTGAGAAACACGATGCCGATTCCGAGGTATGCGAGGACTATCGCAGAGTTTTCCGTAATATCGGCAGTTTTATAGAAAACGACGAGCGTCCCAAGGGTGGTCCAAAGACAAAGCTTGCTTTCGTCTTTGGAAATCACGATGCTTGGCCGGGATTCTGCCAGAGCTCAGTATGGAACCAATGGAACAGAGAGGAATGGGGACATTCCGATGCAGAATTTTCTTGGAGAATACTGAGAGAATTAAATAAAAAGCGCACGTGGGGCGACGTTCACAACTACGGAGAAAACGATCTCTCCTCCTGCCCTGCATACGGCACGTACGATATACTCCCAATAGAAGCCCCTCTCACCGTACTTAACAGATACGAGTATCTTATATTCCTAGGCTGGAACACTATGACGGACGAGAATTTGAAAAAGCTCATTGAATACGCAAAAGGCGGCGGAAAAATTCTTCTCTCCGGCGCGCATCTTAATTACAGCGCAAAGAGACGCGGAGAGTTTATACCGCCAAACGAAAACCTTTTAAAAGAGCTGTGCGGAATATCCTATAAGGGAAGCACGTCAAAAACCAACTACGGAATTAAATTCCGCGAGAAATCCGCAGAAGAAAAGCATCTCTATCCCGGCACTGCTAACTTTGTTTGCGATCCCGTTTACAGCGCAGGATACGTGGAGTATATGGATATCGAGTTATGCGGTGCAGAAATGCTCGCAAAGACTGCAGACTGCTTTAGTGACAGAGGCACGGGAGAGCACGTCGCAATTGTAGAAAACCGCGTAGGAAAAGGCGTGGTAACCTTTGTCGCAAGCGTAAATTACCCCGGAAACCCAGCTCTCTATCCTATGTATACCGATCTTGTGCGTGAAATGGTAAGCTCCAGCGCGAGAAACTGCGAAATCAAGGTTATCGCCTCAGATAAACTCAGATATACGGTTTACGAGGGTAATAAAATCTATCTTCTCAACACCGATTACGACCTTCCGATTACTGCAAAAATTATTTACAAAGGAAGAGAAACCCTCGTAACGCTTAACTCACTTGAGCTTAAAGCTCTGCCACTCGAATAAAAATAAAAAAGAAGCTATCCTCGGCTGCTCTATGGCAGTTTTTAAAGGATAGCTTCCTTTCATTTATATTTTAGTAAAACATTCCCTTGCCTTTTTCGTATTCGGAGGGGGTTATTCCGGTAAGCTTTTTAAAGGTTTTGGAAAAATAATGTAGCGAAGAAAACCCAAGACAGTCTGATATCTCGGTAAAGTTCATTTTTCCCTCCGAGATAAGCTCCTTTGAGCGCTCTATTTTAAGAGTGGTAAAAAAGCTTTTTACTCCACCTCTTTCCTTGAAAATCTGCTTTAGCTTCGAAAGACATATAGAATTTTTATCGGCTATCTCCTCGGCTGACAGATTTTCAGAAATATGCTCCGTAAGAAATTCTCTCACAGAATGAAATTCAGCGTCGCGACGGGAGGAGCTTTCATTTCTTGGCTTAGCATAGCATCTATGAAGGTCGAGAAGAAAGAGCTCAAGACGTTTTTTGAAGATTTCAAGCTCATACTTGTCCGCCCCGTCAACGATTATCATTCCGCTGATATTTCCGCCCTTCTCTCTCCTTCGGAAAAGCCTGAGTCCGATTTCTGCGATTTCACAGAATTCTCTCTCCTGACTTTCTGTCAGATGAATAGGTATACCATAAATGTCCGGCAGTATAGGCGATGAGGACTCAAAGCTTATAATCAGAAGCTCACTGTCAGACGGACCGGGAGATTTATGAAATGTGCCGGGGGGTATTATGGATAGATATCCTTTCGCCGAAATAGTTTCCCTACCGTTGCTCATTCCACGGTGAACACCTCTTGATACATAACTTATCTCCGGGAAAGCATGAGATTCTCCTATTCCAACACCCATTCTATTGAAATCCACCCTGAGCACCGTATATATTCCGTCTACCGTAATTTGACTTGGCAGGGGCGCGCTGACGTATATCATTTTTATCCTACCTCCTGTAAATACACCAAAAATACAAATTTTATGCCGATTTTACTAAATACAATAGGTTTTATTTGTGCTAAAATGACCTTACAGAGCAAGTATAACACCAAGATTTGCTTCTGTCAATACCTTTATGAGAGGAAATTAAAATGGATTTTTTAAGACTTGGCCTTATAGGCTGCGGAAAAATGATGGGTAGCCACGTAGTAGGCGTAAAGTACGTTGATAACGTAGACATCGTTGCGGTATGCGACATAGTCAAGGAAAACGCTGAAGAGGTAGCAAAGGAGCTTGGCAATAATCCCAAGGTTTACACCAACTACAGAGATATGGTTGACGACGTAGACGCGGTTATGATTGCCCTCCCCCACGACCTTCACTACGAGTGCGGAATGTTCTTTGCCTTCCACGACAAGCACATACTTATGGAAAAACCTCTTTGCAACACCGAGGAAGAGTGCCTTAGCCTTATAGCTGAGTGCGAGAAGAGAAAGCTTAAGCTTATGTGCGCTTACCCCGTACCCTTCTGGCGCGGAATAGTTAAGCTCAAGGAGCTTGTTGACTCGGGCGAATACGGAAAAATTATGCAGATGTCCATCTGGACCGAGCAGCTGACTCAGCCTGACATCACGAAGGTCAACGTCTGGGGCGCAACCGCAAGAATCGGCGGCGGTCAGCTCTTCAGCCACGGCTGTCACTATATCGACCTTCTTCTCCGCTTCCTCGGCAATCCCATTGAGGGCGCGCACGTAGGAACAAGAATCGGCACTCCCGGACTTCTCAAGGAGGGCACGAGCGCTCTCGTTATGAAGTTTGAGAACGGTGCTCTCGGCTATCACGGAGCAACCTGGGGAGCTAGAGGCTCAAGAATGTCCTACGACTTCCAGATTATGACCGAAGCGGGACTTCTCGACTACGAGCATGCATCAGGAGAGATAAGATTCTACAACGGAAACGGCGAGCACAAGCCCGATGGCGGCTCTGAAAGACAGCAGTATAACGTTATCTGGAAGAGAGAGGAACAGCTCGGCAAGGCTACTCAGTACGAAATCCGTCACTTTACCGACTGCGTTCTTAACGACAAGACTCCCCTCACCGACGGCAAGGTTGCTATCCAGAGCCTCAGAGTTATCTGGGAGCTTTACGACGCGGAAAAGAACCACAGACTCGCAAACCTTCGCGGCCTTGGACTTAACGACTTCGACAAGAAGAGAGATTGATTCCAAATATTCAAATAGAAAAGGAAGAGATTTTCACATCTCTTCCTTTTGTTTTTCTCCAAAAACGTAAATGTAATTTTACATTTTTATGTGTTTTATCTCGCAAGGAGCAAGAATTATATCTTCTGTCTTTCCGCATTTTTCAACTCTTGCAAAGGCAGGAATGTCAAAATCGGTATTAAGAAGATAAACGTCGCCTCCCTCATAAACCGAGTATCTTATCTTATCCGAAGCAAGAACTTTTACCTCAGCCTCTCTTGCAACGGAGCTCATAAGCTCACGTACTACGGTACGATAGACGTCGTATGTCTGACCTGCTCCCGGATAGTCAAGAGAGGTGAGAAGAATTGCAAGACCCTCTCCCACTTTGTTCTCTATCATAGCGGGTGCGCCCTCGGAATTCGTCTTTTCATTAAAGCTGTCGCTAAGAATCGCCGCGGGCACGGCAGTACCAAGCTCAATTGAAGCGTAATTTGCATACCCAGAAGAGAAAAGCGGGTCGAAGACCTTGTCGGCAGGGTAGATAATATCCTCGCTTAAACTCTTAGTGAACTTAACTCCCGCATTAGTCCTACGGGGAGCATCGGCAGAAATCTTACAGCCGAAGAGCTCGGTTAAGTCGCCCCCGTTTATAAATGAAATCTCACCATTACGCTTGTCGGAGGTATTGAGGTGAGGGGCACACATAAGAAGCTTTCCGCCACCCTTCACGAAGGAAACGAGAACTCTGTAAATTTCCTCCGTCATCGTATTCCAACCGGTGAAAATGAGGGTATCGTAATTCTTTACGTTTTCCTCGGTCAGATATCCTGCGTTTACTATGTCGTACGGCACAAATCCGCTAAAGTCCCTATCGCCAAAGTTATGCACGTCACTCCAGCTTCTCTTGTTTACAACGTCCAAAAGAATTTTGTTTGTAAACTCTGGCGCGCCATATCCCCACGCCTCGTCGTTTACGTTATTAAAAAGCGCGCTTCCCGCATTCCAAGGGCTCCAGCCGTCAAGATTTCCCTGCACAAAGGCAATCTTTACGTCAGGCATAGCTGCGGGGCGCTTATCCTGTTCCACGAAATCGGTAAACTCGTCAAGTGTTCTGCGATAGAAAACAGGAAGCTCTCCGTCATATCCCTGCTCCATTCCATGACTATACATAGAGAGGTCGCCACTCTCGAGGATAACTGCGTTTGCTCCGTTCATATAAGAATGATTGTAAACCATTCTAAGTCTTTTCCTCTTGAGCTCATCGTCGTTATAAACTCCCGCATACCACTCGTGCGCGATGTAGTTCATATAGGGCTTGCCCGTAATTCTTGCCGCACCTCTGATAAGGGGAGTCATTATATCAACGTTTCCACACATCGTTTCAAGCGAAAACATAGAAACGCCAACGTCGGTAAGATACGATAGAAGCGAGGTTGCCTCTGTAAATGTAAAGCCGATATCCTCAGGATAACCGTAAGCGTCACGCGCCGCCTTTACAACCTTGATAAACTCACTTTTTCCCTCGCTGAGTCTCTCGTAATTATGAAAATGGGGAGAGTGCTTATATCCCTTACCCGCGCAACCGAATATAGTGCCAAGCTCGGGAAGCTCTATGCCAAGGAAATATTTTCCCGCTATTCTCTTTATCTCGGAGACCGCAAGCACAGAAAACGGAGATGGCTCATACTGTCCCCACGCGAGATGGAAGTATATCTTATTGTCCGCAAGATACTTTGCCCACTCGTAAAACTTTTCGTCGGGAACGTCAGTTCTTCTTACCGATATAGCGGTGTAATTTTTTCTACCCTTGACGCACTTCTCGTAGATTTCGTCAATGAGAGTTTCGGGGTCTATTCCGTACTCTCCAAGTCTGATCCCGTTAAGAAACTCCATTCTAATCCTCTTAGATTTTAATATGCTTTATCTCACAGGGAGCGAGAGTCACCTCTACAGTCTTGCCGTTCTTCTCAACTCTTGCATACGAAGGAACGTCAAAGTCGGTGTTAAGAAGATATACGTCCCCGCTCTCGTATACCGTGAAACGCACTCTGTCGTTTGCAAGGACCTTCACGTCGGCAGTCTTGTGGCTTGCTCTGAGAAGCTCACGCACTACCGTTCTGTATATATCATAGGTCTGTCCCATTCCCGGATAATCAAGAGAGGTAAGAAGAATTGCGTATCCCTCTCCGAGCTTATTTTCAAGGAGAGCCACGTTTTTGTCAACGTTATTTTTCTCGGAGAAGCTAGTGCTGAGAATTGCCACGCCCTTAGCGCCGTCAAGCTCACACTTAGCGTATCTTGCGTATCCCGAGGAAAGAAGCGGGTCAAAGCTGGTCTTATCGTAAGGATATCTTATATCCTCGCACTGACTTTCATAGAATTTAACGCCCGCGTTTGAAACATGAACGTTCTTGTAGTCAAGTCTTGCGCCGAAGAGCGCGGAGAGGTCTCCGTCTCTTATCAGATTTATCTCGCCGTTTCTCTTCTCACTTGTATTGAGGTGAGAAGCGCACATAAAGAGCTTTCCTCCGCCCTTCACGTAAGAAATAAGCTTCTCATATATTTCCTCGGTCATTGTATTCCAGCCGGTAAAGATGAGGTAATCGTATTTATAAAGATCCTCTGCACTGACAAGACCAATATTAACCATATCGTAAGTGCCGTAACCGGGAGCTCCACTCAAGTCCTGCTCACCGAAATTGTTTACGTCACACCAACGGCGCTTAGTACCAAGCTCCGAGAGGATTTTATAGGTAAACTCGGGCGCGCCAAATCCCCAGTCCCTATCGTTTACGTTGTTGAAAACAGTGCTTCCCGCTCTGAAGTTGCTGTATCCGTCAAGATTACCCTGAACGAATGCAACCTTGGTTATGGGATAAGCCTCGGGGCGCTCGTCTGTTTCAAGAAAATCAGAGAATTCGTCAAGAGTTCTGCGGTAAAACTGAGGAAGCTCGTGGTCGTAGCCTACTTTGAGTCCGTGGCTTGACATACATAGGTCGCCGCTCTCAAGAATTATTCCTGCAGAGCCGTTCATATACGAATAATCGTACGCCATACGAAGCCTCTTCTTCTTGAGCTCGTCCTCATTATGAACGCCTGCGTACCACTCGTGCGCTACGTAGTTTATATATCCCTTGTCGCCCTTCGCCTTTGAAGTTCCTCTAACGAGAGGGGTAAGCTCCTCAACGTCGCCGCACATCGTCTCAAGCATGAGCATACCGGGGCCTGTCTCGGGTATGTAAGAGATAAGGTTAGTCTGCTCTACTACACCGACCTCGAAATCGGGGAAAAATCTGAGTCTGTCCATTCTCTCGTGCAGAAGACTAAAGAATCCGTCCACACCCTCACTCATATTTTCATAGTTATGATGATAATTCTTCTTTGTGTATCCGTATCCCGAGCAACCGTAAATATTTCCAAGCTCAGGAACGAAAACTCCGAGAAAATGCTCTCCCGCAACCTTTCTCATTTCAGCTGCGGTTTCAGCATTAAAGGGAATTCTGAACTTCATATTTCTTGAGCAGGCAAAATGGAAATATATGTCGTTTTCTGCCATATACTTTGCCCAGGAAATAAACTTTTCGGGTTCTATTTCCTCGTCTCTGTAAACAGCTATAGCCGTGTAATTTTTTCTTCCCTCAACACATTTTTCGCGTATTTCGTCAATTACCGTATCGGGATTTAATGCGTATTCGCCTATTCTGATTCCGTTAAGAAATTTCATTTTTTCTCTCCCCCTCTCAAACCCTTACGTGCTTTAATTCGGAGGGCGCGAGGGTTACCTCGGTCGCCGCACCGTCTTTCTCTATTCTTGCATAGAGAGGAATGTCAAAATCAGTATTAAGAAGATAAACGTCACCGCTCTCGTATACCGAGAAGCGTACCTTATCGTTTGCAAGCACCTTTACGTCAGCTGCTCTGTGGCTTGCAGAGAGAAGCTCACGCACTACTGCTCTGTAGCACTCGTACGTCTGTCCGGCTCCGGGATAGTCAAGAGAGGTGAGAAGAATTGCATATCCCTCTCCAAGCTTATTTTCGGTTATCGCAATTCCGCAGTCGGGAACAGCAGCCACGGCAAAGGTATCGCTGAGAGTTGCCACAGGCTTAGCTCCGAGAAGCTCTACAGCCGCATAATTCGCATATCCCGCAGAGAAAGAGGGGTCGTAAGATCCCTTGTCATAAGGATAGATTATATCCTCGCACTGACTCTCAAAGAATTTAACACCGGTGCTTGTGACGTAAGCGTTTTCCGCGTCAAGTCTTGCTCCGAACAGTTCCGTAAGATTACCGTCACGAAGAAGCTTTACCTCTCCGTCGCGTCTGTCGTTAGTATTAAGGTGAGAAGCGCACATAAAGAGTCTTCCGCCGCCCTTTACGTAGGAAATAAGCTTCTCGTATATTTCCTCGGTCATAGTGTTCCAGCCGGTGAATATAAGGTAATCGTATGCCGAAAGAGCTTCTGCACTGACAAGTCCGATATTGACTATATCAAAAGTTCCGTATCCGGGCGCACCGCTGTAGTCACGAGGACCGAAATTGTTAATATCGCACCAACGTCGCTTGGTTCCAAGCTCGGATAGAATTCTGTTGGTAAACTCAGGAGCTCCGTAGCCCCAGTTCTTATCGTAAATATTGTTCCAAAGGGAGCTTCCGCAATTCCATGAGCTCCAGCCGTCAGAGTTACCCTGAACAAATGCAACCTTGGTTATGGGATATCCCTCGGGACGATTATCTGTCTCAAGGAAGTCGGTGAATTCATCAACGGTTTTTCTATAGAATACGGGAAGCTCGTGGTCATATCCCTCTCTCATTCCGTGGCTGCACATACAGATGTCACCGCTCTCGAGAATGATTCCGCCTCCGCCGTTCATATAAGAATAGTCATATACCATGCGAAGTCTCTTCTTCTTAAGCTCGTCCGCATTGTCAACGCCACCGTACCATTCGTGCGCTACGTAGTTAAGGTACGCCTTGTCGCCTCTTGCCTTTGCGCTTCCTCTGAGGAGAGGAACTGTATTCTCAACGTCACCGCACATAGTTTCAAGCACGGGAATTCCCGTTCTTGCGGCGGTTACGTAGGAGACAAGAGAGGTTGCCTCGATAACGCTGATACCGATATTCTCGGAAAATCCTATTCTGTCTACAGCCTCGTTAACGTGAGCTATAAAACCGTCTCTTCCCTCACTCATTTCTTCAATATCGTGGTATCCTGCAAGCTTACCGTATGCACTGCCCGAGCAAGCGTACTTACTGCCAAGCTCAGGAACGAGTATTCCGAGAAAATGCTCTCCCGCTACCTCTTTTATCTTATCCGCCGTTTCCGCATCAAAGGGGAAACCAAGGCTCTTATCTGCGCTGAATGCAAAATGAAAATATATATCGTTTTCGGCCATATACTTTGCCCACGAAAGAACCATTTCGGGAGCTATAGTTTCACCCCTGTAAAGAGCTATGCTCGTATAGTTCTTTCTGCCCTCGATGCATTTCTCGCGTATCTCGTCTATCACGGTATCCGGGTTAAGCTCGTATTCGCCGATTCTTATTCCGTTAAGAAATTTCATTTTTTATTTCTCCTTCATAGATTTTTGCTATAACAAGGATATGATACCATACATTTTAATAAAGTTCAACCCTTTTCTATTGACAAAGATAGAAAAAATATAGTAAAATACCTTAACTAACTTAATAGGAAACGAGGTTTTGAAAATGACTGAAAGAGAGCTTAGAGAAATCAAAAGACGCTTCCGTCCCGAAAGAAGCAATATATCAAAAATAGTAGGCTGCTTCGTAAACGAAAACAAGCAGATAATATACAGAATAAATCAGCCCGTCGAATTTGCCGAAAGTGAGCTTAGCGAAAGACTGCTCACTTCTATGAAAAAGGTCCTCTCGGGAAGCCTCGGCACAAACCTTACCGATATTTCCTTCAGCACAAAGCAGGTGCTCGAGAGCGAGGAGCACGCCCTCCTTACGAAGCTGCGCGAGAGTCACCTCTCCGATTCCGATGCGCTTGAAAAATTCTACGCTAACGTTATAGAGAGCATAAAAATCGAGGGCAACTACGTAATACTTCTCGCAAACGATATATACGACGTCTTTGAATATTCAAAGGACGGTGAAAATAGTGAGTCGAGCGAAGTATTTTCTTACATTGTATGCGCGGTATGTCCAATAAAGAGTCTGCCCGAGGCGCTTACCTTTAAGGAAGCGGACAGCCTTTTTCACCCTCTTAGTCTTACGGGTGTCCTCGCTTCTGCAGAGCTCGGATTTATGTTTCCCTGCTTTGACGGAAGACGCACGAACATTTATAACGCGCTCTTCTACTCCAGAAACCTCGGGGAGAGCTATCCCGATTTTGCGA
Source organism: Eubacteriales bacterium (assembly GCA_045646755.1). Classification (GTDB taxonomy): domain Bacteria; phylum Bacillota; class Clostridia; order Oscillospirales; family CAG-272; genus UBA1740. Next base: position 10,561 of record JAZRLJ010000137.1, read on the forward strand.
AAAAAATATTCTCCTCCGAACCCAAAATGCCCCCGAAGGCTCAGAAAGCGGCATTTGCCGAGTGCCTGAGCGCAGCTCTCGGTGAGGAATGTAGCTACGACGTTGTACGTGCGCTTCACGAGGAGGTCGCTGCCATGATAGAGGTGCATAAGGAGACAAAGGACCCCGAGCCTCTCACCGTTACGAAAACGACTGTGAAGGATGCCCTCGAAAAGCTTGGCGTAGAGGAAGAAAAGATAGAAAAGCTCGGCGAGAGCTTCGAGGAAAGCTTCGGAAAAAACGCAGAGCTTTCTCCTAAAAACATTCTGTCTCCCAAGAAGCTTGAGCTTCAAACTCCCGATATAAAAATAAAAGTATCCTCCGACAGAGGAGACCTTGTTTCAACCAAAGTAATAAACGGCACGAAATACGTCATGATAAAGGTAGAGGGCTCAGTAGAGGTAAACGGAATAACGCTAAATATAGAGGAATAAAAAAATATTTCTCAAAGTGTTGTAAAATGCAGAAAAATATGATACAATAGTACATTATTGACGTTTTGTTCATTTGGAGAAAAATTGTGAGCTTAAAAAAGAAAACAACAGATTCAGCTTCTCACGGTCAGAGAAGCTCATTTTCGGGAAAGGTAGGCTTCGTTCTCGCTGCGGCAGGCTCCGCGGTAGGACTCGGAAACATCTGGCGCTTTCCCTACCTTGCCGCTCAGCACGGCGGCGGAATATTCCTACTCGTTTACATTCTGCTTTCTGTAACCTTCGGTTTTACCCTTATGGTTGCTGAAATCGCTATGGGAAGAAAGACGAGACTCAGTCCTATAGGAGCGTTCAAGGCTCTGGACAAGCGTTTTGGCTTTGTCGGTTACCTCGCGGCCATAGTTCCTATGCTTATTCTTCCCTATTACTCAGTAATCGGCGGATGGGTTACCAAGTATGCCTTCGGATTTATTTCCGGCAATATGTCAGATATGGCGGAAAGCTCGTACTTCGGAGGATTTATCTCTGAGCTGTGGCAGCCTCTCTTCTGGTTTGCTCTCTTCATAGGAGCAACCGCAGTTATCGTTCTCTGCGGCGTTCAGAAGGGTATAGAAAAGGTAAGCAAGGTTATGATGCCGGTGCTTATCGCACTTATGCTTTTCATAATCACATACACCTTTATCACAACCGATAACGTCGGCGAGGGAATCGTTTACTACCTCAAGCCCGATTTCTCAAAGTTCACCTATATGACCGTCGTTGCGGCTATGGGACAGCTCTTCTACTCAATGTCGCTCGCTATGGGTATTATGATAACCTTCGGCTCCTATATGAAGAAGGATATCAGCATTGAAAAGTCGGCTCATCAGATAGAGATATTTGACACCGGTATTGCATTCCTCGCAGGACTTATGATAGTTCCCGCTTGTATCGCTTACGATCCCTCTCAGCTCACAAAGGGTCCCGGCCTTATGTTCGGAGTTCTTCCCAAGATATTTAACAATATGCCCGGCGGCGCATTTATAGGCGCGGTATTCTTCCTTATGGTGCTTCTCGCGGCATTGACCTCTTCAATCTCCCTTATGGAAACGGTAGTTTCGACCATTCAGGACAAGTGGAAGCTCGACAGAAAAATCTCCTGCCTTACAACGCTCTGCATCAGCATTGTTCTCGGAGCATTCTCCTGCCTTGGATACAGCAAGTGGAGCGGATTTGCATTCTTCGGAAAATTCCAGGTGCTCGACTTCTTCGACTTTATTACCAACAGCGTAATGATGCCTATAATAGCGCTCCTTACCTGCGTTATGATTTCGTATTTCCTGAAGCCTAAGACGATTATAGATGAAATTTCCGTATCCGGAAAATTCCAACTGAAAAATATGTTCTCTATAATGATAAAATACGTCGCTCCCATATGCCTTCTCGTGATCCTCGTGTTTGCGGTGCTTGAGGGTGTTGGAGTAATATCTGTTTAAGGCTTAAACAGAACAAAACAAAAAGCTCGGAAAATTCCGAGCTTTTTGTTTTTATATAATTTAAAGATTGATGGTGTTAGCAACCTCGTAAAGAACCTCAAGCTCAGCGCGTCTTTCAGCTGCAAGAGCCTTCATTCTGTCAAGCTCCTCAGTGCTAAACGCATCAAGGTCGCCGTCCTTGAGCTTGCCCTTGTACATTCTGTCAAGGATAAGAGCGAAGTTGATATCAACAGACTCAATATCGCCGTTGCGCTGGCAGATAACGAGATTAGACTTGCCTGCAAGAAGCTCCTTTACTGCAAAAACACCCATAGCAGATGCCATTACTCTGTCGCGGAGATTGGGGCTACCGCCTCTTACGATATGAGCAAATCTTGCAAACTTGGTTTCAACGCCGGTCTCAGCCTCAATCTTCTTTACAAGAGCGGGAGCATACTCGCTTCCTACACCCTCGGAAACAACTACGATAAAGTTACGCTTGCCAAGCTTTCTTGCTGCGTTTATCTTCTCGCAGATAGCGTCGGCATCATAAGAAAACTCGGGGATTACGCAAGCGGTTGCGCCTGCAGCAATTGCAGCGTTAAGAGCAATATCTCCGGCGCCTCTTCCCATAACCTCAACTACGTTGCAGCGCGCGTGAGATTCACAGGTATCGCGGAGCTTGTCGATAAGGTCAATAACAGTGTTCATAGCTGTATCATATCCGATAGAATTATCGGTAGAGGAAATATCGTTATCTATGGTTGCGGGAATACCAACGCAGGGAATTCCGTGAGCGGTAAGGTCGGTAGCTCCTCTGAAGGTTCCGTCACCGCCTATAGCTACAACGCCGTCAATACAGAGCTTCTCGCAGGTTTCAATAGCCTTAGCCATTCCCTCTGCGGTCTTGAACTCGGGGCATCTGTCAGAATAAAGAACCGTACCTCCCTTGTTGATTATGTTGGATACGTCTCTTATTCCAAGAGGCTTTACATCGCCGTCGATAAGTCCCGAGTATCCGCGGGAAATACCCATTACCTCAACGCCGTTTGCAAGCGCTGCTCTTACGACAGCTCTTACAGCTGCGTTCATTCCGGGCGCGTCTCCACCCGAGGTGAGTACGCCTATTCTTCTGAAAGTTTTCATCTATCTATTCTCCATTTTTATTATTTACAGTTTCGGAATTTTATTTTAACACATATTTCGGGCTTTTTCAATACTTATTTTGTATTTTCTTCGTTTTAGTTTATTTTCGCAATAAATATTTTTACCTGCATTGACAAAGTTATAAATAGGTGATATAATATTATAAAATGTTTTTAGGGCCTTTGATAGAAAAGACAGAAAGGAAAAACAATGGATATAGCTATTATTGCAGAGAACAATAAAAAAGAACTTATGGCGCAATTCTGCATCGCGTATCGCGGAATTCTCAGCCGCCACCACCTGCTTGCAACCCACACAACCGGTAAATATATCTCCGACTCAACAGGACTTGAGATAGAGACCTTTCTCCCCGGCAGCTCAGGAACAGAGCAGATAGCCTCCAGAATTTCCTTTAACGAAATTGACCTGGTCTTTTACTTCAGAAGCACCGACCCTGCCAAGATAGTTTCAGACGCTGAGGAAAGTCTGCTCCGTCTCTGCGACGTTCACAACATTCCTCTCGCAACAAACATTGCAACCGCAGAGGCTCTCGTCACCGCGCTTGACCACGGCGAGCTCAACTGGAGAGAATTCATTAACCCAAGAAGCGAATATAATCAGAGAAAGAAAAGAAGATAATTTTTGTTGCGCCCCGCGTTCCTATCGGTTCGCGGGCTGCAACATTTATTTTTAAGTAGGATTTTATGAAAGAAGTTAAAATAAAAATCGAATCAACCGTCGAGGAGCTTGACGACGCGGGCCTTACCGAAAGCTCGGAAAAAACCGAATCTACAGCAAAAGGATTTATAGACGAAAACGAAGATAAAATAAAAATCACCTATTCTGAGACCGAAGAAAACATAACCACAAACACTCTCATAACCGTAACCGAAAAAGAGGTGTCGGTCACAAGAGACGGCGGCGTTGAGTACGAATTTGTTTTCAAAGAGGGAGAGAGCACCTCTTCCGTCTACTCTGTACCTCCGTACAGCTTTGACACTGAGATTTATACGAGAAAAATCAGAAAAGCTCTTACGGATACAGACGGTGAAATATCCCTACTCTACGATATGACGATAGGCGGAGCGAAGAAGCGCACGAGAATGAAAATCAAGGTGATGAAAAAATGAATATATCCGAATTTAAAGCAAGGCTTAAATCGGGTGACGCTAAGGGCTGGTATATAATATCAGGCGAGGAGGAATACCTCAAAAGATACTATAAAAATGAGATAAAGAAGTCTTTGATTTCAGAGGACGACCCGTTTGCTCTCTTTAATCACTCGGTATTCGATGGCGGTCTTGATTTTGACATTATGGCGTTCATTGAATCAGTGAAATCGCCACCGATGATGAGCGATGCAAAAGTAATCGAATGGCACTTCGCAGACCTTACAAAGCTCAAAGAAAAGGAGATTACGGCTCTCTGTGACCTCGCAGCCGCAAAGGGCGATTATCCTTACGCTACGGTAATAATATCGGCGCTTCCCGACGGGTTTGACGTCGGAACGCCCAAAAAGCCAACTAAAATTTACAAAACGCTCTCAGAATTCTTCGATATTCTCAATTTTGAAAAATCATCTGATGCTCAGCTTGTAGCCTGGATACAGAAGCATTTTTCAGCCGAGGGACTCTCTGTCGGGCGCGATGTAGCTCTCGGTATCGTTATGAGAGTCGGTCACTCAATGCAGACTCTCGCACTCGAAATAGACAAGCTGTGCGCCTATGCGAAGGCAAAAGGAAAAACTGAAGTTTCCGCCTCCGACGTCAGTGAAATCTGCTCTTCGAGTATTGAGAGCGAAGCGTTTGCAATATCAAACGCGATTATTGAAAAGAATATAGAAAAGGCGTTTATTGCCCTTGAGGATATGAAAATGCAGAGAGTGGACGCAGGACAGATACTCGCGCAGCTCTCAAAGACGTACGCCGACCTTATGTCCGTAGCGCTCTTCTCAGAGGAAGGAAAAAGCGCGCAGGACACTGCCGCTATTATGAAATTTCACCCGTACAAGCTTGGGCTCTATATGAACGCAGCAAAAAGACTCGGCTCTGAAAAAATAGCCGCCTCACTTGATTCTCTGATAAAGACAGACGCCGCCTCAAAGTCGGGCGGAATATCGGGATACGAGGCAATAGAAATTTTTATTACTCAAAACATAGGACGATAACGTCCTGTTCAAATTTTAATGGAGAAAATTATGAAAAAGATTGTAGCAATAGCGCTTCTTCTCTGTATATGCTTATCATTTGTATCCTGCGGTGACGGAGGCGCATGTGAGTATGCAGAAAGCCGAGATGTTTCCGGCAGAGATATAAAATACGTTGAAATATGCTTTAAGGATTACGGAACGTGCATAGTTCTTCTTGATGCTACCACAGCTCCCGTGACAGTGGCAAACTTCATTTCTCTCGTAGAATCAGGCTTTTACGACGGTCTCAAAATGCATAGAATTATCAAGGACTTTATGATTCAGGGCGGAGACCCCTCCGGTGACGGCACGGGCGGTAACGTAGACGAAAGCGGAAATAAAAAAGAAATATTCGGCGAGTTTGACGATAACGGACACAAAAACGACATTTCTCACAAAAAAGGGGTTATCTCAATGGCGAGAAGTGACTCCCCCAATTCCGCATCCTCTCAGTTCTTTATCTGCAATGCAGACGCTAGCGATTCCCTCGACGGAAGCTATGCAGCATTTGGTTACGTGGTTGAGGGCCTCGACGTTATAGACGAAATAACGGAAAAGGTTTTCCCAAAAACCGAATATGCATCCTACTACGGTGACTACTCGATAGATTCAACCTATGGAACATATAAACATGTCGTATGGCAGTACCTCGGAAACGGTGCGCTTAACAAGGAAGCTGTAAAGCCTGTTATAAAGTACATCAAAGTGCTTGAAAACTATGAGCCATAAGACTGAATTTCTATATAAAATTACTCTTGACATTATCTTATAGCTTGTGATAAAATATAATACAATAATTAAAAATAAAGAAATATAATAAGTGAGGAAGAAAAAATGGCGACTTATTTCAACGAACCCTCCCATACCTTCAGTGAGTATCTTCTTATCCCGGGATACACCGATGAAAGATGCATTCCCGCAAACGTTACTCTTCGTACCCCTCTCGTAAAGTACAGAAAGGGCAAGGAAGAATGTCCTCTTATGATGAACATTCCTATGACCAGCGCAATAATGCAGTCCGTTTCCGACGATAATATGGCTATAGCTCTCGCTAAAGAGGGCGGCGTATCCTTTATTTACGGCAACCAGTCTATCGAAGACGAGGCAGCTATGGTAGCAAGAGTAAAGGGATATAAGGCAGGATTTGTAGTAAGCGACTCCAACCTCACCCCCGACGATACTCTCGCCGAGGTTCTCAAGCTCGTTGAGCTTAACGGTCACAACACTATGGCTGTTACCGACGACGGAACTGCAAACGGCAAGCTTCTCGGTATCGTTACCGGCAGAGATTACCGTATCTCCCGTATGTCTACCGACGAGAAGGTTTCTTCCTTTATGACTCCCCTTGAAAAGCTCGTTACCGCTCCCGAGGGAACTACCCTTAAGGAAGCTAACGATATAATCTGGGACAACAAGCTTAATTCTCTTCCTATCGTTGATAAGAACGGAAATCTCAAATATTTCGTATTCCGCAAGGACTACTCTCAGCATAAGGAAAATCCCCAGGAGCTTCTTGACGAAAACAAGAGCTACATCGTAGGCGCAGGTATCAACACCCGTGACTATGAGAAGAGAATTCCCGCTCTCGTTGAAGCAGGCGCAGACGTACTCTGCATAGACTCCTCCGAGGGATACACTATATGGCAGAAGAGAACCATTGACTTCGTAAGAGAAAAGTACGGCGACACCGTCAAGATCGGCGCAGGTAACATAGTTGACCGCGAAGGCTTCCGCTTCCTTGCTGACGCAGGAGCTGACTTCATTAAGATCGGTATCGGCGGAGGCTCTATCTGTATCACCCGTGAGACCAAGGGTATCGGACGCGGACAGGCAAGCGCAGTTATTGAGGTTGCCGAGGCTCGTGACGAGTACTTTAAGGAAACGGGTATCTACATTCCCATCTGCTCTGACGGCGGTATCGTTCACGACTATCACATGACTCTCGCTCTTGCAATGGGCGCAGACTTCATGATGCTCGGAAGATACTTTGCAAGATTTGACGAGAGCCCCACACCCAAAATCCTCATTAACGGTCAGTACGTTAAGGAATACTGGGGCGAAGGCTCTAACAGAGCAAGAAACTGGCAGAGATATGACCTCGGCGGTAAGGCTAAGCTTTCCTTCGAGGAGGGCGTAGACTCATATGTAACCTACGCAGGTGCTCTTCACGACAACGTTGAGAAATCACTTTACAAGGTTAAGTCCACTATGTGCAACTGCGGTGCAATCACCATCGAGGAGCTTCAGGAAAAGGCGAAGATAACCCTCGTATCCGCGACCAGTATCGTAGAGGGCGGATACCACGACGTTATGCTTAAAAAGTAATTTTTTCACTAAAAGCAACAGAAAGGAGAAGGCTATGAGCCAACTTTACGTACCAAAGGACTATGCGCCAAGGCTTGACGTTTACAGAACGCAAAAGGCGATAGCCTTTATAAAGAGAACCTTTCAGGACAGACTTGCGGCAGCTCTCAATTTAAAGAGAGTTTCCGCACCTCTCTTCGTAACCGAATCCTCGGGTCTTAACGACAACCTGAACGGATACGAGCGTCCCGTAAGTTTCGATATACCCGCAGTGGGTGAATCGGCAGAGGTCGTTCACTCTCTTGCAAAATGGAAGCGCCTCGCGCTTAAAAACTATCACTTCTACGTAGGGAACGGTCTTTACACCGATATGAATGCTATAAGACGCGACGAAGAGCTTGATAACATTCATTCCATCTACGTTGACCAGTGGGACTGGGAAAAGGTAATAAGCCGAGAGGACAGAACTATCGACTACCTTATTGATACCGTAGAGAAAATCGTGGGTGTTATATGCGATACAAACGAGCTTCTCAAGGTTGACTTTCCAGAGCTTGATGCTAAGATTTCGAGAAAGGTCAAGGCAATAACCACAGAAGAGCTTCTTGAAATGTATCCTAATATGACCGCCAAGGAGAGAGAAAATGCGGTAGCCAAGGAATACGGCACCGTTCTTCTTATGAAGATAGGCGGCGCTCTTAAAAACGGAAAGCCTCATGACGGAAGAGCCCCCGACTATGACGACTGGGAGCTTAACGGAGATATTCTCTTCTACAACGAGGTGCTTGACAGAGCGTTTGAGATTTCCTCTATGGGAATCCGCGTAGACGAAGAATCTCTTGCGCGCCAGCTGAAGATAAGCGGTTGCGAGGACAGAAGCGCGCTCCCCTTCCATAAGATGCTTCTTGACGGCGAGCTTCCCCTCACTATAGGCGGTGGCATCGGTCAGTCCAGACTCTGTATGCTTATGATGGGCGCAGCTCACATCGGCGAGGTGCAGTCTTCCATCTGGGATAAGGACACAATAGAAAATTGCAAAAAGGCAGGAATAAGACTGCTATAAAAATTTTAGGCTTTCTCATTAAGTAATGGAACAGAACCTTGGGGCGAACGGATTTAGAGCAGAAATTGTCGTTCTCCTCCCCGAAGGTGTATAAACCACCGAGAGGAAGGAAACGGCAAAAGAATAAAAAACTTTAATAAAAAGAGGAAAACCATAGGTTTTCGACCTCAGCTTTCCTAAAATTTGTACTAAATGATGGAGAGGCACTGTGTTTTTCACAGTGCCTCTCGTTTTTTATTCGGTTATGCCTAAATGCGACAGTCCCTTTTTATTTCTTAGTATTCATTTCAATGATTTTACGGGTTCCATAATATCTGTATACCTCTTCCTCAAAATAATCCTCGTCATAATAATCGTCGATTTCACTCTTAAGAATATCAAGTTCCGCTTTATAAGCGGCATCATCAAGAGTTGAGAACTTTTCACTGTTGGATTCGATATAGTAATCAAGTATATCGTTGTAAAGAAGCGCGCGTATACTTGCATACTCTTCGTCTGTAGGAAGTATATTTTCTTCCCTTATTATATAATAGAAGATAAGATTCTGAGTTAAATCCCATTCAGCAAGCTCACGAATAGCGCCCTTCCAGTCAGAATTTGAGGAAAGTCCCATTCCGTAGGTTTCGTTAAGGTAAGCTATAGCCAGAGAATCAAGAGTTTCGTAATACTGAGAATAATATCCGCTGTTATAAAGCGACTGTATTCTTGAATAATATGAATCGTAATACGATTCAAGCGTTTTGCTCGGAAGCTTGATTATCTTAACATTACCCATAAGGTGATCCCACATTTTATTAGTGAGAAGCTGAACGTTGGTATCTTCAATTTCCTCCTTGGTGTCAGCAAAAATCTTAGCCTTATATCTTTCAGCAAGAGTGCTTCCGGGATAAGAGGAATAGTCAGACACTCTCACCTTAACCTTCTCGGTAAGAATGGTGTCGTCAAATTCAGGTACGTCGTAGCTACACGCACTGCTGACGAAAACGTCGAAATAAGCATCAACTCCTCTGAGACTCTCTTCACCGTAGTTTGCAGGGAATCTTACCTGTATAGTAATGGGAGTGGACTCCGTGCCTCTGGTGACGAAAGAAACCTGAATATCAGAATAAACGGTTTCGGTTGAATGTCCGGTCTTTCTTACGGTGAAAGGCTCAAGCTCCTCACCTATAGCCTTACCTATAAGATAGGAAGAAAAGCCGTCGCCGTAAAGCTCGTCTATATAAGAAAGACTAAGGTCTATTCTCTCGTTTTCAATAAGCTCACTGTTTCCGTCCTCGCCGATAACGCTGTAAGTAAGATATACAATGTCTCCTGCCATAACGGTGCTCTGTCTTATCTTATCGACAACCGAATACGCACCGGGCACTATTCCGACAAGCGACTCGCCGAATCCGGGGATAAAGCTGCCACTGGAGTTTCCGGTGCTCTCGTCTATAATCTTACCCGTTCCAACCTCGAGAAGGGTAGTTTTATCGGGAATGTTAGACGAGCCCGCAAAATCCTTCTGTCTGCCGTTTTCATCTACGGTATAGCCTCTGTAGTATATGTATACCGTATCGCCAACAGAAAGCGGTCTTGCCTTATCATAAGCGCCGTTAAGCTCCTTGTTAAGCGTCTTATAATTTGTGAGAAGCATATTTATCTTGCGGTCTACAATCTTCTGCACAGCAGAGTCAGACGTATCGTCTAGCGGAATGTTAAAATCTATTCCCTTATAATCCTCTGCGGAAATCTCTATATATTTCGTAAGGTCTGCCTTAAGAAGATTTGGGTTACTAGTGCCCTTTGAAAGAACTACGGCACCGATTATTATTCCGCTTACGATAATCGCCGCAACGGTAACCGCTATAAGAATGATTATCTGCTTTCTGGTAAGCTTTTCCTTTTCCTTCTTAGGCTTCGCCTTTACGTTTTTTACTCCGTTGCCCACCTTTGCTGTGGGCTTCTTGTTTGATTTTTTATTTGCCATATATGTCTCCGAAAACTTATTTATAGCGAATCGGCATAACCGGTAGCAAGAGCGTCACATCTCTCGTTATAATCGTGGCCGTTATGCCCCTTTACCCACACGAAGGTAACCTCGTGCATCTCGGTCAAGGAAAAGAGTCTGTCCCACAAATCAGGATTCTTTAACTCTTCCTTACCCCTGCGCCAGCCTGCCTTCTGCCAGGAATATACCCAGCCCTGATTATAGGCGTCAACAAGGTATTTAGAATCCGAATAGAGCTTCACCTTACAAGGCTCCTTGAGAGCGGAAAGCCCCGCTATCGCAGCCATAAGCTCCATTCTGTTATTGGTAGTTTCCTTTTCTCCGCCGCTTATCTCTTTTTCATACTTTCCGTATACGAGAATCGCGCCGTATCCGCCCTTGCCGGGATTTCCCCTGCAAGCGCCGTCAGTATAAAGCTCTACTTCCTTCATTTCTCTACCTTCAAAAAGAGGCTGACTCGTTATGGGCCAGCCTCATTTTATAAACGTCAAATACTTAGTGAGTTACGGTAACCTTAATATAATCGTTATCGTACTTGTAATTTACGTATCTTGCATCCTCGGTCTTAGTAACCTTCTCAGCCTCAAGAAGCGCATTCATAAGCTTCTCGAACTGAAGTCCGTTACGAACCGCGCTCTCACCGTAGTAATACTCGTCAGACTCGTATCCGTTGTTCTTATCCTTCTTATACTCCTTGAATTCCTTATCGGTGTATTCAAGTCCAAGCTTCTCTGCAATGAAAGTGAACTGAACAACAGGAACAACGGTGGACTCAGCGTATGCTCTGAGCGCTGCCTTAGCATCCTTGTAGCTCTCTACCTTAGCGTCATAGCACTTTGTAATGTCAGAATTTCCTGCAACCTGATCCTTAAGGAATACCTTGAACGAGCCGTTCTTAACGTAATCGCCGCTCATGTAGTAGCTGTAGTTAGTTACAGTCTCGCCGTCCTCGTTCTTGATTTCCTTGCCGTTTGCATCCTTAGCGGTGTCGTTATAGAAAGCTTCCTTATAGTTGTTGATAAGCATATCGTAAGCCTCTTCAACAGCCTTCTTGGGAGCGCCGGTAACAGCAACGTTCTTCTTTATAATCTCGAATACTTCGGTAGCAATCTTTTCTTTAATGTCCTTGTTGTATGCGTCCTGAAGCTCGTTATACTTAACGTTCTCGTATCCGGTAACAAGGGTTGCGTTCATACCCTCAACACCTACGAGCTGCTTAATAAGGGTATCTCTGGTCTTCTTGGCTTCTGCAAGAGCTTTCGTAGCCTCGTCGCGAGCTGTGGTAAGGGACTCACGGTTTTCATCGGTAGCCTTGCTGAGATTGGTCTCAGCAGTAGTAAGAGCGGTATCCTTTGCGGAAACGTCGCTGAGAGCAGTTACGATCTTATCAACAAGAGCATCGAAGGTAATTGTGCCATCTCCGTCTGCTATGGTAACAGCAGCAATAGCAGCCTTCTTCTCGTCTTCGGTCTTGTCTGCAATTCCTTTGCCGAGAATATACATATTCTGAGCGATTTCCTTAGTGAAGTTCTTGCCGTAAACAAAAGAGATAACGTTCTCAGCATTGAACTCGTCAACGGTAGTGTAAGAGCTTGCGTAAACATGGTAAACGAGCTTGCTCTCTTCAACCTCTTCTTCATGACCGTAAACGTCCTTAACCTTAATCTTGGTAGTAGACTCGGTGTTGGTAAAGGTACCGTACTCCGCACCCTTTATTACGTATTCAACAACAGCTTCGGTAACCTTCACAGCCTCGTTAACGACAACGCCGTCAATAATGAGTCCGGAATTTGCGGGAACGTTAACAGTATCAGCCGTAACTCCGATAGTCTTGTCAGTAAGAGCCTTGTGAATGGGGTTAGCTGCATCAAGCTTTACTATTTCTTTAGTAATGGTGTCTGCCTCTACAACGGTAGAACCGGTCTTGGTGTACTCTGTCTTGTAGGAGATAACAGCCCACTGACCTGCTACAGGCTTTTCGTTAGCGCTGTTGTTCTGAGAATATGCTTTATTCTCAGTGAACTCAAATCCGCCATCAACAGCGCTGAGCTCGTCAAACACGTACTTAGAAAGCGCGTTGGTATAAGGAATCTTCTGACCAAGCTGAATCTTAACAGCCTTGGAGGTCTCCATATAGTCGGGTGCGCTCTGAACGGTAACGGTGATAGCATCGTCGCCCTCGCCAACCGTCTTCGTATAGGTGATGTAGTAGCAATAGTAAACGAGGTCGTGTGCTCCTACCTTGCCGGACTGCTTCTTGGTACTGTCGCTAACAGCGGAAGCAAGTGCGGAATAGATAGCATCGTGAACCTTATTCTTTCTGGTTTCTACGCCATCTGTAAAATCTCCGCCCTTAACGGTAATGTCCTTAAGAGCTTCGGCGAGCTTTGCTGCATCGTAGCTTGCGTAATCGTCAAGATTCTCGTCAAGAAGAGAGCTGGAGCATCCAACAAGAGCGAGAGAGAGCATAACGATTACAAGAATTAAACTGATAATTCTCTTTTTCATTTTGTTTTCCTCTATTGTAAAATTATTTTTAACACTTTCAGAAAAGCAGGCGAATAACGCCTCTTTTTCATTCGTACAGATTATTATAACACAAATTTCCGAAAAATGCAAATACTTTTTTAAAATAATATCATTTGTTTATAGTGTTATTTCGACACCTCGGGATAAGCGACGTCCTGATCAACAACCTCTGCGTTAAGAACTGCAAACGCATTTCCTACGATTCTCTTAAATGCAAGTGTTGATATATAGAAATCGGTTACCTTCTCAGTAGTAACGTTTCCCTTGGCATCTGCCTGATACTGACAAACCATAATACGTCTGTCATCAAGTCTGTAAAACTCGTAAACGTGCAGGTCCGTCGTAGTATTCTCCGCTGTCTCCTGATCGAGCTTTACACTCATTCTCATAAGCAACGGTGAATTAAGAGCTTCCTGCTGCTCTGCCATGGTGAGATAACCGCCGTAGCTTGTAGAATATATTCCGCCGACAAGCTCTCTGAAGTATCCTACGCCTGCGGTGTCGCCGTTAGGGTTAGAGCCGTAAAGAAGGAAACCGGCGCTGTTAAGATGCCTATCCCCGTCTGTTACGAAATATTTTGTATAAAGCAGTGAGATATTTGCAGAACTCTTCTCGCCTCTGAGTTCTGTCAGCTTTGTTAACCTACATCCGCAAGTTTCGGTGTGAACGCGCGTACCGCTCACAAGACACTTTTCTGTTGCAACCACGTCAAAGGAATTTTCATCCTTGGAGATGTGAGGAATGTAGAACTCGTAATCACCCTTAAGGTCATCCATCAGGAATTCAAACCTCAAACTCTCAAGATTATTAATATCGAAAATCATAAGGCTTTTTCTTGCCCAGAATTCGACGAAAGCAGTGTCTTCGTCGACATAATTAAGAAATTTCAATTTCTCTGCATCAACCTTAGATATTATGTCGTACATATCCGATCCCACGAATCTCACGTACATTCCAAGGTCAGGATCAAACGTCTCGTCGCTTATGAAGAGAGTGAATCCGAGCTTCTGATACTGGCTATAATCGTCAACCGTCTCGCTCTCTCCGCTATCAATAGATATAACACCTCTGGGGAGCTCGAAATATACGGTGTGAGTGTAGAGTCCGTATCTATCCTTCATTTCGGGAGTTATGCCGACGGCAACGTTTTCAATACCGACAAGACCGGCGGATGTGTTAGAATTATCAGCTATTCCGCCCAGCATTTTTACCACGGTCTCGCAGGTAGCAGAGTTTATTGCGTAAAGACTGTTTTTATCAGTCATTTTGTTTTCGTAAATAGACTCGCCGTAGAAGGAGTCTCTCTCAGACTTATTCTGGAAAGCAAACGCGCTTATAAGCTTAGAGACAACGAAAGCCTTTACCTCCCCGATCTCGTAGGTTATAAAGTCCTGCATATACTCGTAGTAAGAGGTATATTCAAAAAGCTTTATACCAAGATTTTTAACCTCTTCCTTCTTAGTAAGGTCCTTGCCTACGAATACCGCTTTCAGCTTTTCTGCAAAATCACTCGTATCGGTTGCAAAGTTTACAGCACCCGTCTCATATTCGGTCTTAACACCGTTTATATAGAAGCAGTAGCGGTAATAAACCTGACATTTATCGGTAACGATATCAACGATCTGTCCTTTTTCGTTGTATATTTCAATTATTTCGTCAACCACGTATTTTACGTTTTTGTTTATTGAATTTTCAGCAGTATATACAACCGTGAGGTTTATAGGTGAAGAGAGCTCTCCTATTTTGGCTGCTCTTATAGTCGCTGAGTCAATCTTGGTATTTGAAAGGTCAAGAACACCGTGCTGATAAACCTCAGAGGCGCTCTTGCCGTTTATCTTCAGCTTATACTTTACTCTAACGAGATTGTTGTCACCTACTGTAGTTCCAAGAGCGGTCACGTCCGCCCCGTCGGTAATTATCGACTCTATCTCGGTTATCTCATAAGTGTAAGTTACGGAAGCGGTATTTTCGTCAAGGTACAGATTCTTTGTATCCGTATGAAGAGTTACGACTATTTTCTCGCCGAATACACCGATAGTCTGTCCGACGAGCGCCTTGGCAAATTTCTCATATCCGTCCTTTTTAGAGAGGTCTATCTCAATCGCGGAAGCTTTGCCCTTATGGTATCCGTCCTCATACTTGTCAAGTTCAGCGTTATACTCCTGGTCAAGAATGAATCTGTCCTTGTCCTTTTCGTATTCCGTCTTATCAAGTCTTGATTCAACGGGAGTTAAAATCTTGGCAACGGCAATCGCAGTGCTATCCTTTTCTATAGGAGTGCCGACTGCCTCAATCTTACTATTCTTCCACTGCTTATAATCAGTGGTGAGGTAAGGCTCGTAGGAGGAATCCTCCTCAAGTCCTGCGGAAACGAGTATGGAATTAACGTAGGAATAAAATCCGAGCATAGCGTAGTTGTAATACTCCGCCATTGAGTTGTATATATACGGTCTGTATTCTATTTTAGTTCCGGATGCACTCTTTGTTTCCTCGGTTACCATAAAGTAGTAGCCGAATCCCGTTACGTTTCTGTCACCGATTTTAATGTTTCTGGTAACAGTCTCTTTGTTTTCATTTACGTAATCGAAACTTATAACTACCTGCGGATCGTCAAGTCCGAATCCGCGAAGCTGAGACTCTTGCTTCTCTCCCTCTGGCAGAAGGGCAATACGGTCGGTGAAATACGGAAGCTCAAGAGCTACGCAAAGATAAGTGAGCTTATATATTCTTCCGTATCCGTCGCTCTGTTCTACGGAATAGAGAGATTCGTAGTCAAAGGTAACGTCCTCGTTGGCAACCTTGGGATAGTAAATCTTTGTGTTTTTGTCTTTGTCCTCATAGTACAGAACGAACTGTCCGTCAAAGTCATCGTCGCGAACAAGAGCGTAAGAGGTTTTCGGTGCTTTATCCTCGCCGAAGTAATCCTTGTAGCTTGCCTTGTTGGTTATGATTATTCTCTGAATCTGAGACTCCTGAACTGTCGGATAAGCAATAGGATAATTGTTTTCAAGCGACTCTCCCGCAAGAATTTCGGGCGGGTCAGATTTGGGGCTTGAGGAGTTGTCGCCAGACATAATGCTGACGAGTAATATAGCCGCGGCAATCGAAACGAGCATAACGCTAAGAAGAATAAGCAAAAGGCGTCTTTTTTGTTTTTGCCTTGAAAGGCGGATAATTTCCTGTCTGGATTTCATCTTTTGCTCCTTTACATGAATTTGCGCTTAACGTGTATTACCACGCCAAAAACAAGCGCCACTATAGGAAGAATGGCTACGGCTACAGAAATAAGAATCTTAGCTGTCTGTCCGATTCCTCGATTTACGATTATACTCTCGCCGTCGGAAGAAATCTCGCTTGTATCCTGCTCCGAAAGAGCGGTGCTGAGAATTTCTTTACCTCCTACTCTGTCGGTATTAAGGGTACTGCCTCCAAGGTCGCTGGAAGCGTATATATCTCTTCTTGAAATATTATTTACAAGCGCTGACATAATATCGAAATTAGCATACGAAGGATTGCCGAGAAGCTCGTTTGAGAAGAAATCTCCGTCGTTAACGCAGAAGACGTAAGAATAAGTATAGTTTGCCGTATAATTGTCAAATCCGGTTCTAACGCTTACAGCGGCAATATCATAACTGTCTGCATCACCAAGCGGATTTCCTGATGAATACGGTACGGAAGTGTTAGGGGATTTTATAAAGCTCGTATAAACTCTTCTCACGTCAAATGAGCCGGACTCAAAAATCGAGGAGTCAGCACCGAATGAACACTCAATGTATCCAGTACCATCGAAAAGAGTCTTGGGGGCAGAGGAGATAGAAGAAAAATCTCCGTATATAGCGTAAGCATAGCTTGTCTCGTCAGTATCGTAAACGCCGTTCATAATCTCCGTCTTATTATCCGAAGCAATTGGCTTGCTTGTATCCTGAGGAACTGAAAGAGTAGAATCGGAGAGCTTGAATCCCCACTCCTCCAGATACCTCTCAAAGTAAGGAAGAGAAAGAGTCGGGTCCTTCGCTATCATAAGCGAACCCTGGTCCTCGGTAAGATACCTGTCTATCTTTTCAATTTCAGATTCATAGAAAAAACTGCCGAGACTACTTTCGTCGGAAATAAAATCCTCCGTAGGATTATTTATTACGAGAACTGCGCAGTCGCTCGGTACGACTGAGCCCGGGACGGAGAGATCGAGAATCTCCACGCGAAGACCTCTGTCTATAAACAGATTTTTAAACTGCTCCGCCGCAAGAGTTCCCGCGCTTTCAAGAGAGTTCTTATCATAGCACGTCTCACCGTGTCCGGTAAGGAAATACGCCGCAGGGTCACCGTCGTTTGCGCGTGTCACGGACTTAAGCAGTGTAGCGAGCTTGTATTCTCCATTATAATAAGCATACTGCTCTCCGTCGCTGGAGGTCCAGAAGCTCTGTGCTGATACGATACGGTATCTGTCTCCGTATGCAATTATAACGTCAGAGGTTTTAATCTGCGTCAATGAGGTCGCCTTGTATTTTGCAACCTTTGTAGGATTGAAATTTACATTTTCTGCCTCAACGGTGATATTCTTAAAAATCTTACGAAGCTTAAGAGCCATAAAATAGGTGGTTCTCGTAACGGTGCTGTCCATAAGAGCATCGGGGTCGTCGCAGAAAATTATTTTAACTTCCTTTTCATTATCAATCTCGTTTAGGAAGGAACATTCCTTCACCATTATATCGGAAACCGTGTAAAGCTCCTCGGGTGTCATATCAATATAGATATTGTTATTTAAACCCAGAATCGAAAACAGGAGATTGAGTCCAAAAAGAACTACTATCATAGCAAGCGTAATCAACGCAAAAATGCGACTGCGCTTACTTTTAGCCTTAAGTATTTTCATTAGCTTACCTATACTTTCTCTTAGATACGATAACGATTCCCGTTATTGCTATAGCAACGGGCAGCGTCATAATTAAAGCGGTATAAAGTCTCGCTTTTCCCATAGTGAGATTCTCAAGCGTGGTAACCTCCCAGCGCATGACGTTACAACCGTATGGCATACCGTCCTGACCGTAGAAGTTATCAAAAAGCGAGTAAAAGAAATCCGTGTTTGAATATCCGTCCGTAATAAGCGCGTCAGCAACCGACATATAGATGCTCGACACTACGCAAACGGATGCTTCCATCTCACCGCCTACGTTTACCTTAGCGCACGCTGCAACGGGGTAAGAGCCCTTTTTATCAACCTGTTCACCCGATGCATAGAGCGACGAAGAAGGAGTAGATACGAGAAGAGGAATAGCAGTGCCCGAAAGCTCAAGAGCTGCCGCCTGTCTTATGATAACGCTTCCCTCGGAATAATTATCTACAGTTCCCTCAACGGATTTTGCAATATCATTGTCCGCGAAATCTGCTACGAGAGTAAATCCGTCGGAGGTAATAGCGTTAGTAGAGTCCTTGATTATATTTCTTACGGGCTTGTTTTCCGATACGGTCTCGGAGAACTTGATGCCCCACTCGGCAAGCATTCCTTCAAATACGGGTAGCTTACCTACGTATGGGTCAAAAGCAACGTAAAGGTTCTTTCCCTTTTCGATGTAGGTCTTAAGTCGCTCCTTCTCAGTACGGACACCTGAGCCCGCTACTGCCTCCTCAAAATCGCTGAGGGGATTTGAGATTATAAGAAGGTCTGCGTCGGCAGGCACGTCTTCCGTCTTAAGGTCAACGGTGTCAATGTAATATCCCGCAGAAACGAGAAGGTTGAGAAAAGCTCTGTCAAACTGCTCGCTGTGACCTACGGTAAAATAAGCAGTTGGGTGACTGTTAACAGTTACCCAATGTATCATAGAAGCCATGTAAGCCTCGCCGTTATACGAGGTTACCTGCATCTCAGAGTCAAGAGTATAGAAATCTGCAAACGCAGCGGAGGTATAGGTATCGGTTACTACCTTGTAGCTTTCGCCACACTCAAAAATTACACTTCCCTTTGCGAGATAATTTTTGTTGCCTCGCATATCGGTCTGCCATTTCTGTATTTTCTCACTTACGTCTTCGCCACGATTATTCTGTCTTGTAATCAAATTAAGATATTCTATGTTGATAAAATCGCCATATCTCTCCTTGAATTTGAGAGCTGTGCTATGCACGTACGCGCCCGTCTCGTGGGCCTCAAGGTCATCAGCGCTCGGAAAACAGAAATACACCTTAACCTTTTTCTCACTGTTTATTGCATCCGCAAAGAGCGAATCGGTGTTTCCCGACAGGACGAGAGCGTCCTTCTCTCTTGTAGTAAAGGAAAGACCGAAAATCGACGCAAGAGCAAATACCGCTATGTTGAAAACGAGAACGGTCACTATGAGCACCGCGGTCAGAATACCGGACGAAGCTCTCTCGTTATCAAGCACACGGTCTATCCTTTCCGTGAAGCCCACTCGCTCTGCGGCCTCATTGTTTTTTAATTTTCTCATATTCTACGGCACCTCTCAGTTGTAACGGCGGCGGTCGTAAATACGAACCGTAAGATAAAGGAATACAAAAGCAACCGAGATATAGTAAATGAGAGACGCAACGTCAAGATAACCGGCAGTGAAGCCCTGGAATCTTGAGAATATCGAAATAAAGTCGAATATATAGCGAGCCGTGTAATCTGAGGGAATGAGGTTTCCAATAAGACCGATGGCAAGGAAGCCGAGTATAATAGCCATTGTTCCTATGGCAGCGGAAAGCTGATTCTCGGTGAGAGAGGAAACGAAAAGTCCGATTGCTATATATACCATTCCTACGAGAAGTATCGCAAAGAGATTTCCTATAAGCACCGCAACCTTAAGGGTGGCGTAATTTGTAAGGAAAACGAAATAAAACGAGCTGATAACCATACATCCGGCAAAAACGGTGTACGCAGCAAGGAACTTACCGCTTACAATTCCGATAATTGACACGGGAGAGGTGAGAAGCAGCTGCTCGGTCTTTGCCTTTCTCTCTTCGGAGAATGACTTCATAGTAAGAAGAGGAAGCATAACCGAGGATATTATCAGCATAAACGTGTAGAAACTGGTAACGTTAGACGACATTGAAAATAAAGTGGTGTAGCAGAATACCGCGCCTGCAATGGCGAGGTAAAGCACCAAAAATACGTAACCTATAACGCTGGTAAAATACGAGCGCATTTCCTTTTTATAAACAGCAAGCATCGCTTAACCTCCTCAGTGAATTCTCGAGCGCTTGTCTTTTTTGAGAAGAGCCTGTCCCTCAGAGCGCTCAACGAGTCTGATGAATATTGTTTCAAGATCAGTTCCCACGGGACTGAGTCCGAGAATTGCCCAACCCATTCTTGAGCAGAGATTGAATACCGATTTGCGAATGTCAATTCCTCTCTCGCTCTCTACGACGAAGGAATACGAATCCATATCTCTCTCTCCTGTAGCAACGGCACTCTTAACACCGTTTATCTTTGCTATAGAAGAAGCAACCTCCTTCTCCGGACCGCAAATCTTGAACTGATACTGATATCCGTCCTCTATAGTACGGGTAAGCTCAGAGGTCTTCTCGTTTGCAATTATCTTACCCTTGTTGATAATAACGACTCTCTCGCACACTGCCTGTACCTCGGCAAGAATGTGTGTCGACAGGATTACGGTATGCTTCTTTGCAAGTGAACGGAGAAGATTTCTGACCTCAAGAATCTGCTTGGGGTCGAGACCTACGGTAGGTTCGTCGAATATTATTACCTTGGGGTCGTTAATAAGCGCCTGAGCTATTCCTACTCTCTGCTTATAACCCTTGGAAAGATTCTTTATAAGACGGTTTCTTACGTCTCCGAGTCTTACTACGGAAAGAACCTCCTCAAGATGAGGACCTCTCTCAAGCTCGCATCCCTTGAGCTCATACACGAAATTAAGGTATTCCATAACCGTCATATCGGGATATATGGGCGGCTGCTCGGGAAGGAATCCTATATATTTTTTTGCCTCGATGGGATTCTCAACTATGTTTATTTCGTTGACGTAGGCAGCGCCCGAGGTCGCGGAAAGGTATCCCGTGAGAATATTCATAGTGGTACTCTTACCGGCGCCGTTAGGACCGAGAAGACCAACTATCTCTCCCTCTGCAATTTCAAAGCTTACGTCGTCTAAGGCGTAGTTTGTTCCATATCTTTTTACAAGATTTTCAACTCTTATCATTTCTGTTTATCGGACTATCCGATTTCCTTTCAAAAGGTTACTCGGCGACAATATCGCAGTTATATATTATAATATATAATTATAAACAAAGTGTGAACAAAATGCATATATTTAAGATTTAAATAAAAATATTGTGTTAACTATGGTTTAAAAAGCATATAATTCGGCTTGACAAATTCGGGTTTTTGCAGTATAATAAGATGGTTTATTATATAGGTTACATCTAACTTGGAGGAACAAAAATGAGAGAGTATTCACTTTTAAAGAAAAACGATCCCGAGGTCTTTGCAGCAGTAGAAAAGGAAACTGCAAGACAGCGTAACAAAATAGAGCTTATCGCTTCGGAGAACTTTGTTTCCGAAACCGTAATGGAAGCAAACGGCACCACCCTTACCAACAAGTATGCCGAGGGCTATCCTGCAAAGAGATACTACGGCGGTTGCGAGAACGTAGATATCGTTGAGAATATCGCAATTGAGAGAGCAAAGGAGCTCTTCGGTGCAGGCTACGCAAACGTTCAGCCGCACTCCGGCGCTCAGGCAAATATGGCGACCTTCTTCGCCCTTCTAGAGCCCGGTGATACCGTTCTTTCCATGAGTCTTGCTCATGGCGGTCACCTCTCACACGGCTCACCCGTAAATATGTCGGGTAAGTACTGGAAAATAGTTCCCTACGGCGTCGGACGTGAAACCGGAAGAATAGATTACGAAGAGGTAAGAAGACTTGCGCTTGAATGCAAGCCTAAGCTCATTCTCGCAGGCGCTTCAGCTTACCCCAGAATCATAGATTTCAAGAAATTCAGAGAGATTGCAGACGAGGTTGGCGCTTACCTTATGGTAGATATGGCGCATATCGCAGGACTTGTTGCGGCAGGCGTTCATCCTAATCCCGTTCCTTACGCTCATGTAACAACCACGACCACTCACAAGACCCTCAGAGGTCCGAGAGGCGGTCTTATCCTCACCAACGACGAGGAGCTTGCAAAGAAAATCAACAAGGCTATATTCCCCGGTATCCAGGGCGGTCCTCTTATGCACACCATAACCGCTAAGGCAGTTTGCTTCGGCGAAGCTCTCAAGCCTGAATTTACCGAGTATGCAAAGCAGATAGTAAAGAACTGCGCGGTTCTTGCAGAGAAGCTCTCCGCGGCAGGCTTCGGTCTTGTTTCCGGCGGTACCGACAACCACCTCATTCTCGTTGACCTTACCGGTATGAAGGTTGATACGGGCAAAGAGGCAGAGCACCTTCTTGACGAGGTAGGAATCACCACGAACAAGAATGCAGTTCCCTTCGATATTCAGAAGCCCTTTGTAACCAGCGGTATCCGTCTCGGTACTGCGGCCGTAACCTCCAGAGGCTTTAAGGAGGACGATATGGCAGAGGTTGCAGAGCTTATCACCCTCACCCTCACCGACTTTGATAAAAATGCAGACGAGGTTCGCAGAAGAGTCAAGGCTCTTTGCGAAAAATACCCTCTCTACGAATAATTTGATACAGGAGCGCTTATGAACGGCGATATGAAGACGGTATTCTCGGGAGTTCAGCCCTCGGGAAACCTCACGATAGGAAATTACCTCGGGGCAATAAAGAACTTTACCACGTTCCCCGACGATTACAAGAAATTTTACTGTGTTGTTGACCTACACGCAATAACCGTGAGACAGGTTCCCGCGGACCTGCGCAGAAGAACCTACGAAACCTTGGCTCTATATATGGCGTGCGGCCTTGACGAGACGAAGAACACTCTCTTTGTTCAGTCTCACGTTCCCGCTCACGCAGAGCTTGGATGGATACTCGACTGCTACACTATGTTCGGCGAGCTTTCAAGAATGACTCAGTTCAAGGACAAGAGCCTCAAAAACGCTCAGAATATAAACGCGGGACTCTTTACTTACCCTGCGCTTATGGCAGCAGATATGCTTCTCTACCAGACCGACATCGTTCCTGTCGGCATCGACCAGAAGCAACACCTTGAGCTTGCGCGCGACGTCGCAATGAGATTTAACCAGATTTATTCGGATACCTTCACCGTGCCCGAAGGTTATATCAATCCCGACACAATGAAGATTATGTCACTTGCAGAGCCCGCCTCCAAGATGTCAAAATCTGATGCAAACCAGAACGCAGTAGTATATATACTCGACTCCAAGGACGATATAATCAGAAAGTTCAAGAGAGCTGTAACCGACTCGGATACCGTAGTAAGATACGCAGAGGACAAGCCCGGCATCTCCAACCTTATGACTATATACAAGGCGTTCACCGGCAAGAGCTACGACGAAATTGAGAGAGAGTTTGACGGCAAGGGATACGGAGACTTCAAACTTGCCGTAGGTGAAGCTACGGCAGACGGACTTGCAGAGGTAAGAGATAACTTTGCTCGCCTCATAGCTGACAAGGCTCACCTCGAGGCAGTTATGAAAGCAGGCGCAGAAGACGCTGCTTATTTTGCAAACAAAACTATGAGAAAAGTAAGAAAAAAGATAGGTTTTGTAAACTAAAATTAGCATAATTAAAAAAGCGGCTTTTCGCCGCTTTTTCTTTTTATGTTTTACAAGCAATGTATGACTGATGCTATTCTCTTTGCAGCCTCGCCCAGGCTGTCTATAAGTGCGAACTCACCTCTCGAATGAGTTGCGCCGCCATCTGTAGATATAGAGTCTACGCAGGGTATTCCAGCTATAGTCACGTATGCAGCGTCAGAGCCGCCGTTTGCCGATATTGGGCGAAGCTCAGAGATTTCATTCTCTCTGAATATCTCGTTCATTCTTTCAAGAAGTCTTGCGTTTCTTTCGGTGTATTCCATCGGAGGACGGTAGCTGACCTCTTCTACCTCGCACGAAGTTCCTTCTATAAACGATTTCTCAGCTAAGCTGCGTACAAGCTCATACGCCTCTTCCTTCTCCTTGAGAGTCGCAAAACGGATATCCGCAATAAACTCGCACCATTCTGCGACGACGTTCGGGGCCGTTCCGCCCTTTATATTCGTGCAGTTGCAGGTAAGACCACTCTTGCTCTTCATTTTCTCAAGCTCAATAATCTTGTACGCCGCCTCGCATACAGCGTTCGCACCATCATAACACATTGCCGAGTGAGCCGCCTTACCGTGAACGGTAAGCTTCAATCGAAGGATTCCCTTGCGAGCGAGAACGGCGGTGTGATTACTCGTTCCCTCAATATTAAGAAACGCCTCAGCACCTTCAGCCTTTTTACATATATATTTGATGGTTTCTTTGCCACTCGGCATGCTGCTCTTTTCCTCGTCAGACTGAAGCAGAAGCAAAACGGGACGCTCTTCAAATCCACACTGACTTAAAGCATCCATAGCGAGAAGTCCCGCTACAATTCCGCCCTTACAATCCTTAGTTCCGGGACCGTACAAGCGGTTTCCCTCACGTCTTACCTTAGGCTCGTCAAAAGAGCCAACCGGATGTACGGTATCCATATGCCCAGACAGAGCAATAGGAGACTTTTTTGCATTAGGGTTAAGAGTTATACACACAACATCACCTGATATCTTCTGTGAGCAAACCTCAACCTTCCAGCCCTTTTCCTCCGCGAAATCAATAAAACAACGTCCTACCTTATCCACGCCCTCTTTATAGTCTGTCGGGCTGTCTATATTGCAGATTTTCTCAAGAAAATTCACGTGTTTTTCCCGAAGACTATCAATTGTTTCAAAAAGCTTTTTGCATTTCATATAAGTTACCGTCCATTTAAAATTATAATTGTATCCTTAGTATATTATACCACTTTTTTCTTGATTGTAAAGAGGTAGCAGCTCCAGAACGAAAAACACCACTCTTACGAGTGGTGTCGATTGAAGCCTAGTGCGTACAAGTTGCGTCTCGCGACGCAAACCCAGATACCGCCTTTGCCAAGGCAAAGCGGGGGTTACGAACTGGATTTGTCCTTTGGACAAAGCCGAGTTCTGAACGGAGTAGCAGCTCCAGAACGAAAAACACCACTCTTACGAGTGGGCTCGATTGAAGCCTAGTGCGTACAAGTTGCGTCTCGCGACGCAAACCCAGATACCGCCTTTGCCAAGGCAAAGCGGGGGTTACGAACTGGATTTGTCCTTTGGACAAAGCCGAGTTCTGAACGG
>JAZRLJ010000138.1:0-20322 GCA_045646755.1 Eubacteriales bacterium
AGACCGTCAACTGCTGCAGACTCATCTATACCGTCGGCAATAAGAGTAATGGTAGTGCCCTTGGTTATTCCGAGAGAAAGGACTCCGAGAAGGCTCTTTGCATTTACTCTGCAATCCTCCTTCTCAACCCATATAGAGCTCTTATAAGAGTTTGCCTTCTGAATGAAAAAGGTTGCGGGACGAGCGTGAAGACCTACGCTATTCTTTATTGTAATATCACGAGAAACCATCGAATTATCTCCTTGGTGGCGATTATATATTAACAGTATATCAAATACTGATATAAAAATCAATACTTTTTTAAAAATAATTTCTGCTTACTTTTTTATGCTTATATCTATTGCCGCAAGATCCGACTTTCCGAGATCGCTGTAATAGAGTCTCATCTCTTCCTTTTCCTTTTTGGAAATACGGAGAGCCGCGCTTCCAACGGAGAATACGGAGGTGAAGAAGTAAAACATCTTTATATCGGCAAATACGTCGGAAAGGCTGCCTATAATGAGAATACATACCGAGGCAAGAATTGAAATCTCGGCGTAAAAGTTTACCGTACTGTCATAAT
Source organism: Eubacteriales bacterium (assembly GCA_045646755.1). Classification (GTDB taxonomy): domain Bacteria; phylum Bacillota; class Clostridia; order Oscillospirales; family CAG-272; genus UBA1740. The sequence goes on from JAZRLJ010000138.1 coordinate 563, forward strand.
AGTATTTTCTGAAAAGACCGAAATGGAAGGATCTAAGAACTACAAGAAGTAAAAATACTATAAGAGCCAGAATACCGAAGCGGCAGACGATAGCAAGATATACGTTGCTCGAAAAATCAAGCGCGGAGAAGGGATTCTCGACACCCATACCTAAAATAGGATTGTCAAGGAAGAAGGAAAACGCCTCTGTCGCAACACCCTTTCTTTCCGTAAGTGACAGAGAGAAGAGGTCGGAGGTGAATGCAAGAGCCGAATCGCTCAGCAAAAACAGCAGCACCGGAAGAGCCGCAACTAAAATCAAGAGGAAAATCGGCGCACGCTTAGAGCGGATAATACCGCGAGATATGGTTACGAGAATAATAGCAAGAAGAACTATAAAGAGCTCGGTAGTGAGAAGCATTATGAAGGAAAGGGTAAATACGGAGTAATAATACGCTTTCTTAGTACGTCTCGTGCGCTTTCTCGCAAGGTAGAGAGAAAAAACGGCAACCGTGGACAGATATGCTGCAAAAATCTCGGGAGAATCAAAAAAAGCCTTAGACTTTATCACGCTGCCCGAAGCAAGTGAAGAGATATACTGAACGGCTGCGTATATTCCGACAGGTATGGAGGAGGCTGATATTGCTCCCGAAACGCAGTCGAATAGACGGCGGTTGACGGCCATATTTGATGCAGGGAAATAGCCTATAAGGAAAACTATGGTGAGAATAGAATTTTCCGTAGATGCCGCGCCGCCGAGAATTACTCCGGTAACGAATACCGACATAATCAGGAACAAAAATAGAAAATCGTATATCTCAAAGTAATATATTCTCTTTCCTACGAAGACCTTGCGCGCAAATGAAACAAGCGCTCCGACAATCATAATAACGAGAATATACGAGGAATACGGAAGAAGCGGAAGATATGGGAACAAAAGAAGAGAGAGTATGTACGGAAACTCTGGCGTAACCATTGAGATTACGACGAACAAAAGCCCCAAAATAAAAATTACCGCATACTCCGTCGGGAAAAAGAAGCCGAAAAGGGCAAGTAAAAATCCAAACAGTATTCCCTCTGCCGAATTCTTTTTATTCTTCTCTCCCCTATGCTGAACTCGATTTATAGAGAAGAAATCGTAAACTATAAAATCAAAAAGTCTCACCGACTGTATAGCCGAGCAAATAGGCTTATCGGAGGGAAGAAATAAAAGCGAAAGGAGAGTGAATGCCGCACCTATTACGAGTGAGGAAACCTCAACCTGCGGGTCATCCATAAAGTAATATTCACCAAGATGTAAGAAGAGGGTAAGAATTCCGAACGAAAGAAAGGCAAGTCCGTATACTCTCGACGAGGTAAAGGAAAAGAACTTAGACACAGAGCGAAGCGCCCTTGCAAGCTTACCGGAAAAGAAGGTTTTTGCGCTCTTTAAGGAAATACCCTTTATTTCAGACGAGTCAAAAAGCGACTTTTTAGTCTCTTTTTTATCGACGTCGTTAAAATTTGACTTCGTATCCATTTTTCCTTCCTCCCTTCGTTATTTTTCCTTTTGTGATTTGCTTTTTTTCTTTTTCTTAGGCTCAAGCGACTCGAGTATTTCGGGGTGAGCCAGAAGCATCTCGGGACGGCGCTCCGCAGTTATTCTGACCGCCTCGCGAAGTCTCCACTCGTCTATTTTTTTATGGTCGCCCGAGAGAAGAATCTCAGGAACTTCTCTGCCCATAAATTCTCTGGGCTTCGTATACTGAGGGTATTCCAGCATACCCGAGGCAACCGACTCGTCCTCATAACATTCCTTATCTGCAAGGACACCGTCTATAAGTCTTGACACCGCGTCAACAACTATGCATGCGGGAATCTCTCCTCCCGTGACGACAAAGTCACCGATGGAAATCTCCTCGTCACATATCTCGTCGATTATTCTCTGGTCTACACCCTCGTAGTGTCCGCAGAGAAAAATAAGATTATCATACTCCGAAAGCTCGCGCGCTACCGCATGAGAAAAAAGTCTGCCCTTAGGCGACATATATATGACACGGGTACGCTCTTTTTCGCCTATCTCCTCGGTTATATGCTTATAGCAATCGTATATAGGCTGACAGGTCATAAGCATACCGACACCGCCGCCGTATGGGGTATCGTCGGTCTTTCTGTGCTTATCCTTGCTGTAATCTCTGATATTGTGGCAGTTAACCTTTATGATATCCGCCTTGTCCGCTCTTCCGATTATGCTCTCGGAGAGCACCGCTCTCACCATGTCGGGAAAGAGCGTCATAATCTCAAACCTCATCTTCAAAAAAGCCGGGTATCGGACGAATGAAAACGCCCCTCTCGGTATCTATCTCCTCTAAGAACTCAGAAACCGCAGGGAGAAGAACCTCTCCCTTTTCGGTTTTTATCGTATAAATCTGATGTCTTACTCCGTCGCTGACGTCGGTGAGAGTGCCGTATACTCTGCCACTGTCCGCATCAATAACGTCAAGACCTATCATATCTGCAATGAGCACTCTTCCTTTCGGAATCGGAATGTCCTCGCGCTTTGCGTAAATAACGGTGTTTTTGAGTCCCTGAGCTGCCTCGCGGGAGTCTACACCCTCAAGTGTCATAAGAGCAGTCTGCCCCGCTGACGAAGAGCCGAGAACCGCTACGGGAACAAAGCTCTCGCCCTTAAGAAAATATATCTCCTTAAGACTCGTAAGAACGGAAACACTGTCGCACCAGGGTTCAACCTTGACTATTCCTCTGACACCGTGAGGCGAACAAATTTTTCCACATTCAAGAAATTTCTTTTTCATATATCAACGCTCGCATTAAAGTTTTTTATATATTAACATATAAAGCCGATTTTGTCAAGAAAGCATATCCGAGGATTCTATATCGCTCTTCTTTTTTCTCTTGCGTCTGAAATAGTCGGAAAGAATGTTCCTGCATTCTTCACCGAGAACACCGCCTTCAACGGAAAGCTTATGGTTAAGCGGCATTTGTGAGAGATTAAAGAGAGAGCCAAGCGCACCAAATCTTATATCCGAAGCGCCGTATACCACCTTATCAACCCTTGCGTTTATAAGAGCTCCTGCGCACATAGGACAGGGCTCAAGGGTTACATACATCACTGCGCGAGGAAGTCTCCAGCCTCCGAGAGTGCGGCATGCCTGTTCAATAGCTAGTATCTCAGCATGAGCGGTAGCACACTTATCCGTCTGTCTGCGGTTATAGGCTCTAGCTATTATCTCGCCGTCACGCACTATTATTGCCCCGACGGGAACCTCGTCGTCATCCCTCGCCATCTCTGCCAGAGCAAGAGCCTCATTCATATAAATCTCGTCCTGATTCATTAGTCCTCCACCGTCATATTATATACATACTAACCGAGAGAAAAATCATAACAATTATGTAAAAACCCAGCTGATATGTAAACTCGAATTTACTTTTATCCTCAAAAATCGGTTTTAATTCGTTTTTAATTTCTTTGCGATTGATATAAAACGTCAACAGAGATACCGCCGTCAAAGTCAAAAGCGATATGATAAATATTATACAGAATAAGGTGCTATCTCTTCCCTCTCTCTGCCAAAAAATCGAAAGAACGTTGTTTATAAAATGCACCGCAACAGACGGAAGAATACTACCCGTAACAATATCGAGAGTCATAAAAAGAGCTCCCGCTATCAAGGCGTATGGAATCTGAAATACATTGCAATGTGCAAGAGCAAACAGGATAGTCGAATAGATTACCGTCAGCCTCTTTGAATATCCTCCGAGAAGTCTTGAGGGCAGATAGCGGAATAGCATCTCCTCAAAAACCGCAGGAGCAAACGCGCTGACTAAAATCACGTAAATAAGATTTCCCGAGACGTCTGCTTCCGTAGCTTCTATACCGACAGCACCCATAACAAAAGAGGTAAGGAATGATATAACGAATATCGCAAAAATTATGGGAAAGACCGCCGATATAACAATCGGAGAGAATGAGGAGCGCGAAAAAATTGACATTTTAAAATCCTCTTCTCTCGGAAAAGCAAGAATTATGAGAGTCGGAAGAATGAAAGCCAGGGCGTATATCGGTCGCTCAAGCACCCCTCCGACAAGAGAAGCAAGGGAGAGAAAAAGCACAAAAAGACAGTCGGCAAAAATAAGTCTGCTTAGCGCTCTTTTCATTTTTTCTCCCTCCTTTTACTTTAGTTTACGGAAAAGCGAAGCTTTCCTCTTATAATATCCGCTTCCTCAATTCTTACCTCAACCTTATCTCCGATTTTGTAGGAGCAGTCGCGGGAGCGAATAGTCATAGTTTTTTCGTCATAGACGAAATATCCCCACAAATCCTCTATGGGAACAAGTCCCTCTACGGTATTGTCAAGCTCAACGAAAAATCCGAATGAAGCAACCGAGATTACAGTTCCCATAAAGCTCTCGCCAACCTTATCCGACATATAAATGACCTTATAGAGATTTTCTATCCTGCGCTCCGCTTCTATAGCTCGAAGCTCGGACTCGGTTGCCGCAGATGCGGCTCTGTATGCATACTTTGTGTATGCCTTAGGCTCTTTGCCCTCAAACATAGTCTTATGAATTATTCTGTGAGTGGCAAGGTCTGAAAGTCTGCGTATAGGCGAGGTAAAATGACAGTAGGTGTCAAGCGCAAGTCCGAAATGCCTTGCCTTCTCACTCGAATACTTTGCCTTTGCCATAGCTCTCACCATAGTGTAGGAAACGGGGAAAATAAGTCCCTTTTCCTCTGCTGATGAAAGCAGGGCGGAAAAGTCCGACGGCTCAGCCTTGTCCCTCGACACAACCGAGGTATCAAAGCCGAGATTATGCATATAAAGAAGAAATCCCTCAAGCTTATCGGGTGGCGGATTTTCGTGTACTCTAAAGACGCAGGGGATTCTATTCTCATAGAGAAGCCTTGCCACAGCCTCGTTTGCCGTCAGCATAAACTGCTCTATAAGCTTCTCTGCATCTCCGCGCTCTCTTCTGATTATGTCGGTAGGATTTCCCTCGGCATCGAGAATTATCTCAGCCTCTGAGCTCATAAGCTCAAGAGAGCCTCTTTTCTTTGCCTTTTTATCAAGCAAAAGATAAAGCTCTCTCATTTTAGTAAGAGTGGGAATTACCTCTTTATACTTTTTCTTTATATCAGCGTCCGCAGTGCCCTCAAAAATGCGGTTTACCTCGCTGTATACTCCTCTCACGCGGCTTCTTATGATAGATTTCTCTATTTTCGTGCTCTTTATATTTCCATCTCGGTCGAGAGAAACAAGAGCGCTGAGCGCATACTTATCCTCCCCCGCATTAAGCGAGCAGGCGCCGTTCGAAAGAGCGGTCGGAAGCATGGGCACTACCTTATCGGTAAAATACACGCTCGTGCCTCTCATCATTACGGCTCTGTCTAAAAGACTTTTCTCTCTCACGTAATAGCTGACGTCGGCAATATGAACACCGAGAAGCCAGCCCGAAGCCGTCTTTCTGAGTGAGACCGCATCGTCAAGGTCCTTAGCGCCCTCTCCGTCAATCGTGAATATCACCTCGGAGCGACGCACTCTTCCCTCGTCAGAAAGCTCAGCTAAGGCAAGACGCTCCGCCTCGTCAAGCTCCGCCTCGGAAAAGTCAACAGGTATCTCACACTCGGCAAGAATAGCCTCGTAGTTTGCGCCTCTTGAATGAGCCTCGCCAAATACTCTCACTACCTCACATGTGATACTGCGTTCCACCTTGCTTCGCAAAAGAAGAGCCTCTGCCTTATCCCCCGCCTTTGCTCCGGAAAGCTCAATTATTTCGGGCATTAAACTTATAGAAGCATCGTCAGGAATTAAAACGTATCTCTCCGGAATACGCCTCGAGCCGCGGCGCTCGGAATTTATCTTTTTGACCGTTCCGATTACCGTTTTTCTTCCGTATGAAATTATTTTGGTTATTCTTCCCTCGGTTTTAATTTCGCCGCGTGATGAGGTGTAGAAATGAAATATAGCCTCTACACTGTCTCCGTCTATTGCCATAAGAGTCTTATGCTCGGGAATGAAAACGTCCTTCTCTCCTACGGTTTCGCGATACTCCGCATCCGGCGTAACAAATCCAAACCCACTCTTTGTGGAAGAAAAAATACCTCTTATAACCTGCTCGTCGCGGTGAGGAGTAGCGGACATGCGCGCTCGTCTTCCGCCGTCACGCGAAAAGGAAATCTTAAGCGCGTCCGTGCCGACGTTTGTTTCCATAACCGCCTTAAGAAGAGCTGCCTTGGCTCTCTCCTTACTTTTACGCTTATGGGTATTTACTTTAGTTATCTTTTTTAAATTCTTTTTACTCATAATGATATTATTCGCCGTATTCTTGTTTTAGATACTGAAAACGGGCGAGATAACCTCTCGCCCGTTTTGTTGTCATTAGTCAAATATAGATGAGAATTCACCTGCAAACTGCTTCCAGCTCTCATAGGTTGAGCTGTAATAAGCGGAGCCGCTGTTGTAGTCAGGCTGAATTACGTAAACGACAAGGACTGCAACCGCAAAAACTATTGCCGCGATAAGAGTCCACTTTCCAAGAAGCTTTTCCTTATTCTGTGACTTATCCTTTCCGTAATAGGTATCGGAGCCACCTGCTATAGAGCCTGAAAGACCCTCGTCATTAGACTTCTGAAGTGTTACGGCAATTACTATAAAGAGCGCCGCAGCGAGAAGTAATCCAAGAAGTATATATTCAAGTACCATTCCTAAAAAAATCCTTTCTTTTCGTAAGATAAGCGCAATGCGCTATTAAAGCATAAGGTATTCTACCATACTTTTTTTAAAAATGCAATACCTTTTGAAGAGTTTTCCTAAAATTGATAATTATTTTTTATATTTTTCTACCAAAGCGAGCGTAAGAGCCTCACTTTTTCTTGCTGCAATCTTAAGAAACGTGGGGAAATCCATAGCAGAATCGGAGTTTGCTCCGTCCGAAATTGCTCTTACAACAACAAAAGGCACTCCCGCAACAAATGCGGTATGAGCGATAGCTCCGCCCTCCATCTCGCAGGCCGACGCGCTAAACTCGGACACTATTCTTTCTCTCTCACAGTCGTCGGCAACAAACTTATCGCCCGTAGCGATAATACCGCGCTTTACGGTAATTCCAAGCTCATATCCGGAAAGCATAAGAGCGTCTATTGCGGCAGAATCCGACTCGAAATAAATCCTGTTTATTCCCGAAATAAGTCCCTTATCGTCACCGAGCGCAGAGGTGTCCATATCGTGCTGACAGAGCTTCTCTGCGACGACTATGTCACCGCATTTAAGAGTGGCGTCAAGTCCACCTGCAACGCCTGTGTTAACTATAAGCTCGGGGCTGTAGCGTATTATCATAGCCTCGGCGCACATAGCGGCAAAAACCTTACCAACTCCGCATCTTGCAACGACGACCTCTCTGCCGAGAAGCTTACCGGTATGAAATTCCATACCGCCGACGGAGTCGATTTTATGTCCGTCAAGCTTGCTTATAAGCCCCATTACCTCAGCGTCCATAGCGCCTATTATTCCTATAACGCTCATTTTTCATTACCGTCCTTATACTTAAAATCAATACCCTCGCGGCTTATTACCTCAAGGTATCTCTTACATTCCTCTTTAGCAGCTTCAATATCAAGATTCTTATAATTTCCGCACTCGCTGCGACTTGCTCCGAACATTCCCTCGGTATTGTCAACGGTTGACCTCAGCGCATCACGAAGCGCAGAAAGAACCTCGCTATCGGTTCTGTTCCTGACAAGAAGATAAAATCCCGTCTGACAGCCCATAGGACCAAAATATATTACATCGTTTCCGATGCTTCCGCTTCTTATATAGGTCGCTATCATATGCTCAACCGAGTGCATCGTGAGATTATCCATATAATCACCCATATTGGGCTTTCTGGTGCGTAGGTCATAGGTGGTTATATCACCGTCGATACGTGAAACGTATATTCCCTCGTCGATAAAATCGTGGTCAACTGAAAAGGATGCAATTCTCTTTGGATTTTCCATAAATATTCCCCGTTAAATTACGGCTGCTCGGTATGGGCAGCCGTAATAATTTATAGATTAAAACTTAAGTCTCTCGGTAACGTAAGCCTTTACCTCGGAGAGAGGTATTCTTACCTGCTCCATAGAGTCTCTGTCACGAACGGTTACGCAACCGTCGTTCTCGGTCTCAAAGTCGTAGGTTACGCAGAAGGGCGTACCGATTTCGTCCTGACGGCGATATCTCTTACCGATAGAGCCGGTCTCGTCAAATTCAACCGTGAACTCCTTAGCAAGCTCGTCGTAAAGCTCGAGAGCCTTCTCGGAAAGCTTCTTCGAAAGGGGAAGAACGCCAACCTTGATAGGAGCAAGAGCGGGATGAAGATGAAGAACTGTACGAACGTCACCCTCACCGATTTCCTCCTCGTCGTAAGCGTCAACGAGGAATGCGAGAGTTACTCTGTCTGCGCCGAGAGAGGGCTCAACTACGTAAGGAATGTAGTGCTCGCCTGTCTCCTGGTCGAAATAGGTGCAATCCTTACCCGAGTGATTCTGATGTTGACCGAGGTCGTAGTCGGTTCTGTCCGCTACACCCCACAGCTCGCCCCAGCCGAACGGGAAGAGGAACTCAAAGTGGGTAGTAGCCTTGGAATAGAAGCAAAGCTCGTCGGGATCGTGGTCACGAAGTCTGAGGTTCTCATCCTTCATTCCGAGGTCGAGAAGCCACTGATGACAGAAATTCTTCCAGTAGTTAAACCACTCAAGGTCCGTACCGGGCTTGCAGAAGAACTCAAGCTCCATCTGCTCAAACTCACGGGTACGGAAGGTAAAGTTACCGGGGGTTATCTCGTTACGGAAGGACTTACCAATCTGGCATACGCCGAAGGGAAGCTTTCTTCTGGTAGAACGCTGAACCGAGTTGAAGTTTACGAATATACCCTGAGCAGTCTCGGGACGGAGATATACGGTGCTGGAGGAATCCTCGGTTACACCGATAAAGGTCTTGAACATAAGGTTGAACTTCTTGATGTCGGTAAACTGCTTACCGCCGCAAAGAGGACATGCAATATCCTTTTCCTTAATGAACGCAGCCATTTCCTCAAATGACCAACCCGCAGGATTCTCATTAGTTCCGTTCTGGAATGCATAATCCTCAATAAGCTTGTCTGCTCTGTGACGAGCCTTACACTGCTTACAGTCCATAAGAGGGTCGGAAAATCCGCCTACGTGACCTGATGCAACCCAAGCCTCGGGATTCATTATGATAGCGCTGTCAAGACCTACGTTGTATCTGGATTCCTGAACGAATCTCTTCCACCAAGCCTTCTTTACGTTGTTCTTGAACTCAACGCCGAGAGGTCCGTAGTCCCAGGAGTTTGCGAGTCCGCCGTAAATCTCAGAACCGGGGAAAATAAATCCGCGAGTCTTACAAAGCGCAACGATTTTGTCCATTGTTTTTTTGCTGTTTTCCATTTGTTTTCTCCATTTATGTCAATTTTTATTTACAATTTTATGCCTTTTCACAGTATATAATTCCGTTTTTAAAAGACGTTGGAATTACACTCATCCATTTTCCTTGCATCTCTGAAAAACGTTTTTTATCAACCTTTATAAGAAGCTTTATTTCAAAAAACGCCTCACTGTGCATACAGACGTATCCATCTTTATCAAGACTCTCAGCAATAGCAAGGAGAGGCTTTCCCGCCTTGACCGTATCCGAGAGAATTTTGTCACGCACATCGTTTTTATGCTTTATAAGAGCCGCGCTTCGATCCCTCTTTACGTCCTCGGGAATCTGTCCGTCATACTCTGCGGCAGGCGTGCGCTCTCTTCTGGAATACGCGAAAACGTGAGCGTCAACAAGCCCTGCTCTGCTTACAAAATCGTAGGTCTCGCAAAAATCCTCCTCAGTCTCACCGGGAAATCCTACCATAAGGTCGGTGGTAAACTGAGCGCCCGGAAAATTCTCTCTGAGTCTCTCGATATTTTCAAGGGCGCGCTCTCTAGTGTATCTGCGCTTCATAGAAGCGAGAATTCTGTTTGAGCCGCTCTGCACGGAGAGGTGAAAATGCGGAAGAAGAATTTTTGTGCCCGCAACCTTATTCACAAATTGCTCGCCGATAAGCTCGGGGGCAAGTGAGCCGAGTCTGATTTTTCCACCGGGACAAAGAGTGTCAAGCTCTGCTATAAGGTCAGCGAGCCCATACTTTTCCTCAAAATCCTTACCGTAAGAGCCGGTCTCTATGCCTGTGAGGACCACCTCGCCTATACCAGTGTCAAAAAGAGCCTTTACCTCACTGATAACCTCTTCACGAGGCTTGGAGCGCACTCTTCCTCTCGCATCGGATATAGCGCAGTAGGTACAGCGGCATTCACAACCGTCCTCTATCTTAACGTAAGCTCTCGTCCTCGGAGCTTTCGTTATGGTCATTGGCTCAAAATCAGCCTTGAAAACGTCTGTAACGTATCTGAATACGCCTTCATTTTCACTGTTGCGATTTTCTAAAAGTTCAATTGCTTTATCTACAACACTGAGCTTGTGGTCAGTGCCGATAACTATATCAACTCCGTCTATAGCCTCAACCTCCTCGGGTGAGCGCTGAGTATAGCAGCCGACAACGGCGATTACCGCGTCGGGATTTGTCTTTACTGCTCTTCTGATAAACTGACGCGACTTTCTATCGCTCTCTGCAGTTACCGTGCAGGTGTTTATCACGTAGACGTCGTTTTTATCCGAAAAGGAAGAAATTTTAAATCCTCTCTTTTCAAACGCCTCGGATATAGCCTCGGTCTCATACTGGGAAACCTTACAGCCGAGCGTGTAAAGTCCTACGCTATACATCACGAGTAAACGGAAGGCTTGAGAACGCCCACGTAAGGAAGCGCTCTGTATTTCTCATCAAAATCAAGTCCGTAGCCTACCACGAACTCGTCGGGTATCTCAACGCCGCAGTAATCGGGTGTGTAATCAACCCTTCTGCGAGTGGGCTTATCAAGAAGAGTACAGGTCTTGACACTGTTTGCGCCCTTGCCGAGAAGATATTTTACAAGATAGGAAAGAGTAATACCGCTATCTACGATATCCTCTATAATGAGAACGTCGCAGTCGGGAAGGTCGGGGCGCGTAAGGTCGAGATGAATATTGACCGTTCCGCTCGAATTCGTACCCCTGCCGTAAGAGGAAACCTTCATACAGTCTATCTCTACGGGAAGCTTTATTTTTTTCATAAGGTCGCCCATAAACACTATAGAGCCTTTAAGTATGCAAAGGAGTATAAGACGCTTGCCCGAGTCCTTATAGTCGTCGTCAATCTGTCTTGCAAGACGAGTGGTTATCTCGTCTAGTTCCTTTTCCGATACCAGAATTTTCTCAACGTCAGCGTGCATAATATGCCTCCTTATATGTCACTCCAGTATAATATTTTAGCAGAAAACCTACGCATTGTCAATAAGAATAATATATATTATAGAAATATTTTGCCATATCTATTGACAAAACGCTTTTTTTCGGTTATAATATATCGTGCTTTCGTATGGATACGCAAAGATATGTGCCACAGGCACTTTTGACGTTAATATTTTTTTAGAGGGAGGTGCTAGTCGTGAAGAGAACCTATCAGCCCAAGAAAAGACAGAGAAAAAAGGAACACGGTTTCAGAAAGAGAATGGCAACCGCTAACGGTAGAAAAGTTCTTAAAAGAAGACGCGCCAAGGGAAGAGCTAAGCTCACCTATTGATTAGGTCACACAAAGTGACGCACAAAACCTCCGATAAACAGCCTTAGTCGCATTTATCGGGGTTTTTGTTTAGTTGAAGAGGTAGACTTATGAAATTTAAAGCTATCTGCGAAAATCATTTGTATTCAAAAGCGTACTCTAAGGGCAAGAGAGCGGTAACGTCGGCTCTCGCAGTTTACGTCCTGCCCGATTACAAAGCAAAAGCGCTTGCAAAGGCGCACCCGTTAAAGTTGACCGTAAACAGAATCGGTTTGACTACCTCAACAAAGCTTGGTAGCGCGGTAGTAAGAAGCAGAGCTCGCCGCATTATGCGCGAGGGCCTCAGACTTCTTGAAAAGGAAAGACCGCTCAAGGAGGGATTTCTCATTGTTATAGCCGCAAGAAGCCGCGCTACAAGCCTCAAAAGTACCGACATCAAGCGTGAGCTTGAGGTCGCATTCACGAAGCTCGGTATGTTTAAATGAAACACGTGATGATATGGCTTATACGCCTATACCGTAAAATAATCTCCCCATTAAAACCGCCCTGTTGCAGATTCAGACCAACCTGCTCAGCCTATGCTATTGAAGCATTTCAGAAACGAGGCTTTTTCGTGGGACTCATCCTCACTGTCGGACGGATACTGCGTTGCAATCCCTTTTCTAAGGGAGGATACGACCCCGTACCGGAAAAAGGATTTCGCAACCCGAAAAATTTAAGGGACCCGGGAGAAGAGGCTACCGACACAACAGAACAGGAAAACAACTCAGAAAAGGAATTTTCACATGACGAAGACTAAAACCGGAATGGCAAAGAGAATTATATCTCTCATTCTTGCCACTCTGACGATTATTACACTCGTTTTTTCTCTTAGCGCATGCGGCAAGACCAAAACCACGTTCAGAGCCCAGTATTCAGGAGAAACAATAGAATCCTATGCAGGCTCTCTTATCGCTACAAACGAGAACTATAAGCTCCGCTTTATAGCAGCTTCCAACGGTTACGACATTTCTCCAAAGGAAAACGAAACCGTTCTTAACGACAACAAGGATTTTAATCCCGATGCAGCAATAGCCGAGGGTAAAACCATTCTTTCCGAGCTTATCAAGGAAACCAACTTTGAGCGCACCTCCGACAAGGAAGCACTCGAAAAACTCGATATCACACTCGCTTCAATGAAACAAATCGTTGCAAGTGAGGGAATCAAGAAAACCTACAACCTTGAAACCAAAGTAGGATTCCCAGGCGTTTTACTTATATGGATAGGTAAATTCCTTGGCACACTTACAAAGCTCTTTGGCGGCTCTTACGTACTTGCTCTTATCCTCTTCGCTCTTATAGTCGAGGTAGTTATGCTCCCCGTAGCTATCAAGCAGCAGAAGAATATGATAGGCCTTGCAAAGCTTAAGCCCGCTATGGCTAAGATAGAGAAGAAATACGCAGGCAGACACGACCCGCAGACTATGCAGAAGAAACGCGAGGAAATGATGGCACTCCAGCAGAGAGAGGGATATAGCCCCTTCTCAGGCTGTCTTCCTATGCTCCTTCAGCTTATTATCGTCGGATTTATTCTCTACCCCATCATTCAGAACCCCATCTACTACATGCTCAATCAGTCTGAGGACTTCACCTCTGCGCTTCTCTACTACGCAACCGCTCCCGAAGCTACGGGCGGTCTTGGATTTGAGCTCAGCGCAAAGGGTAATGCAATCGAGCTTCTCTCCCTTCTTAACAAGGAGAACATAGCCGGTATAGCGAACTTTGCTCCTATCGCAAACGGACAGAAGATTGCCGAGACATTTATCGGACTTGATATCCCCAACTTCACCATATTCGGCGGAGCTCTCAATCTCGGAGCTATTCCCAAGATTGCAAGCTGGCTCGTTTTCGTTCCTATTCTTAACATTGCAGGACAGTGGCTCACAATGTTCCTCTCTAAGAAGTGGAATCAGAACGGTATGAACCCCGTAGCTCAGGATGCTCAGAGCGCAGCCTCTATGAAGATTATGGAGATACTTCCCCTTGCTCTTACCTGCTTTATCCTCTTCCAGCTCCCCGCAATGATAGGTGTGTACTGGTTTATCCGTTCACTCATTTCACTCGGAAAGCAGTACCTTATCAAGCTCGCTATGCCTATTCCTAAGTATACCGAGGCTGAGATAAAGGAAATGGAAAAGATGGAAAGAGAGCGTCAGAAGGCGCAGAAGGCAGCTCTCAAGGCTCAGCCCAAGGTTCGCTCACTCCACTATATTGACGACGACGATTACGAGGAGCTCCCCCAGCTTAAGAACAACGACGCTGCAAAGCACGTAAGCGGCGACGCTCCCGAAATAAAAGACTGAAAGGTTACTACACAGTATGATAAAGGAAATAATTGCCAGCGGTAAGGATATTATCGAGGCTAAAGAAAACGCGAGAGCAGCTCTCGGAGCAGGTCCTCTCGATGACGTAAATTTTGAGGTTATCCACGCAGGAAGCAAGGGAATTTTCGGAATAATAGGCGTAAAACCCGCTCAGGTTAAGGCGTTTATCGAAATCCCCGATCCCGTTGAAAGAAAGAACCGCCACGAAAAGCGCAAGAGGAACAAGTCTGACAGACCCGCTGAGGAGAGAAAGAACAACGCTCCTGCTCAGAAAAACAATAAGCATAGAGAAGAAAAGAAGCAGGATGACAAGCCTAAGACTCAGGCTGTTCCCGAAACCGAGCTTAACCTCACCTTAAAAGAGGCTAAAGATGGTGAGGATATGTCCTTCGACTTCGTTAAGACCGTTATAAGCGATATCGGACTTGACGCTACCGCAACTCTCTACTCCTGTGACGACGGCACAAGAAGAATTACCATCACAGGTAACGATGCTTCCACGCTTATAGGTCACCACGGCGACACACTCGACGCTCTTCAGTATCTTGCAAACCTTGCGTCTGCGAGAAAGAACGTCAACGGTGAACGCGACAAGTCCAGAGTTACTCTTGACATTGAGGGCTACAGAGCGAAGAGAGAGGAAACTCTCAGAGCACTTGCTCGCCGTATGGCTGCAAAGGCGCTTAGAAACAAGAGAAGCGTTATGCTTGAGCCTATGAGCGCATACGAGAGAAGAATCATTCACTCTGAGGTTCAGAACATTGAGGGTGTTTCCACCAACTCCGTAGGCTCTGACAACAACAGAAAGATAGTTATTTTCCTCACAGACAAGAAGCCTCAGGGCATATTCGAGGAGGACAAGATTGATACCGAGGAGACCGTCGTAACCGAGGCAATAGAAGAGGCAACCGACACTCCCGAGACCGAAGCATAATTATGTCTTACGGCTCTGTTATAGCAGCAATTTCGACCCCGTCCGGCAAGGGCGGGGTTGCCCTTATACGTATATCCGGTGAGGGTGCTATAGAAATTGCAAGTAAAGTTTTTATACCAAAATCAAAAAAGCCTCTTTCCGAAATTCCCGCGCGCACGCAGGTGTATGTGATATAATCAAGGAAGGCGAGGTTATAGACGACGGAATGGCTACGCTCTTCCGCGCACCCGCCTCATATACGGGTGAGGATACGGTTGAAATATCCTGCCACGGCGGTATGCTCATAACCGAGAGAGTGCTCGAAGCAGTGCTCCTCGCAGGAGCGACTCTCGCTGAGAAAGGCGAATTTACACAGCGCGCGTTCATAAACGGAAAGCTCTCACTTACCGATGCTGAGGCTATCGGCAATCTGCTCGAGGCAAAGAGTGACGGACAGATAAAATTAGCTACGGGAAACGCAAGAGAAAAGCTTTTCCTCGCAACCGATACGATACGCTCCGACCTCAAGACACTTCTTGCCTCAATATTTGCAAGAATAGATTATCCCGACGAGAACCTCGGTGATTTCACAAATGAAGAAACCCTTGCATATCTTAAAGACGTAAGGAAAAAGATAAGCGACCTTATCGCAACCTACCCTACCTCCAAGGCGATAAACGAGGGTATCCCTACCGTTATCTGCGGAAAAACCAACGTAGGAAAAAGCTCTCTTTATAACGCTCTTCTCGGCGAGGATGCCGCGATAGTTACAGACATAGAGGGTACTACGCGCGACGTTCTTTCTTCTGATATAACGCTTGGAAACGTACTGCTTCGCATCTCCGATACCGCAGGTATGCGTGACAGAGAAAAGGCGGACGCGGTTGAAAAGATAGGAATAGAGCGCTCGCTCTCACATCTCAAATCAGCCGAGCTTATAATAGCGGTATTCGACGCCTCCCGCGAGGCCGATTTTGACGATAAAGTGCTGCTCGGTCACGTTAAGGACAGTAATGCCGTAAAGATAGCAATTCTCAACAAGGGTGACCTCGAGCATAGATTTGAAGAGGAGCTTATCGGATTTGACGCGGTTGCTACGGTAACGGCAAAGGAAGACGGAATAGGAGCGAAAAGCACCGTTTCCGAGATTGTAAACAGACTATTCATAGACGAGAAATTAAAAATCGGCGAGGACGCAATCCTCACCTCAGCAAGACAGAATACGGCGCTTATCAGCGCGCTCGAATACGTTGACGCGGCAATTTCCGCTATAGAAAGCGGTGAATTTACCGACGCGGCAGCATCTGAAATAGAGCTCGCGCTTGGGAAGATAGCCGAGCTTGACGGAAGAGCTGTTGCCGAAGAGGTATTATCCGAGATATTCTCAAAATTCTGCGTAGGAAAGTAAGCTATGGAAAACAAAAGATTTACAAAAAACGACAGCGGATTTATATGTAAGAATTGCGGCAAAGAGGTGCTCCCGCTTGGTTACACCTCGAGAAATCACTGCCCATTTTGTCTATGCTCCCTGCACGTAGATATAAATCCCGGGGACAGACAAAACCCCTGCGGCGGCATTCTGCGTCCTATCAAGGCTCTTCCCGACTCTAAGCGAGGATATATTATCATTCACAGATGTGAAAAGTGCGGAGCTACAGTAAGAAACAAGGCGGCTCACGAAGCAAAAGTGCAGGCAGACGATACTGATCTTATAATAAAGCTTACTGCAGGAAACTGTTAAAATTTTTATTCATTTTTTATTACTTTCATCTTTACTTTTTAAAATCGGTATGATAAAATAAATATAGAAATTTTAATAAGGAGATTTTAATCATGGCAAAAAAGACTTATTTAACTAAGGAATACGACAAGCTTCCGCTTTGGCTTAGAGTACTTATTCAGATTTTCGCAGGCGTAGTTGCTGGCGGTATTTACAGAATCGTAAGATACTTTGAAACCAAGAATATCGTTACCCTTATTGTTGGTCTTCTCGTGACCTTCACCGGTGTTGGAAACGTTATTTCATGGATAATCGACCTTTACACCCTTATCCGCGACAAGAAGTATTCCCTCTTTGTTGACTAATAAACATAATATAAAAGAGCCGCGTATAAAAACGCGGCTCTTTTATAGGTCATATGTAAACTTTGGTTTGCATATGGCTTTTTTATTGTGCTCAAAGCTTACTTTTTTAATATAACAAAAATCACAATTGAAGCGGCAAGTGTAGAAAGTCCTATTATAAGAGTATATACGGTGAAGCGGTTGAAAAATCCAAGATTTCCCTTTGAGTTAACTCCGTCAGCCGTTTTTATAAGCCTTGACCTTCTGAGAGAGGTAATTACAGGCTTATAGAGAAGCATTGATATAGCGCTGTTCATAAGCGCTTTTGCAAGGTTAAACGGCAAGAACAAGGTAGGAAGCATATCTATTACTACGCTTCTCTCGACGCCCATAAAATAAGGTGTAACGACAACGTTCATACCAAGCATTGTAAGTGTCAGAATTAAGCTGGCGCTATAGAATGCTGCTACAGACCCGAAGAAGTTTCTCTTATACTTATAGATAAGCGAGGCAGTAACGGAGAATACTGCCGAAGAGGTGAAATTCATTATAAAGCCGTAAATACCCGTATCGCTTATTGAAAGCTCTATTGTTGCGGTAAGAAGCGAGGTTATAAGCGCGGAAATAGGACCGAAAATAAATCCTGCGAGGGTTATTATAGCATCCTTTGCATCAAAGGTAAGAAACATTACGGGAAATCTGAAAACCAGAGATACCACGAATGCAAGAGAAGCGAAAGTCGCTATTCCGACGATTTTCTGTAAATTCAGTTTCTTAGTATTCATAAAAATATCCTTTTTAATAATTCAAAAAGGAGATATATTACAAATGAAAAAATCTCCGATAAAAGACGGAGATTTCGTGCTTTGCTCTGTAAATACCGATGCTTTTAAAGTTAGAGATAAGAAGCGGTATATACAAAGCACGTTCATTTTCCCATCCGGACTTTACCGTCGGTCAAGGAATTTCACCCTGTTGGGAACGAATGACAAGTCAAACGCTCTTCGCAGACTATACTGCCGGTATGGACTTGCGCCATAGCGCTCACCAATCCCCAAATAACGTGTTTAATTTTAAGTATTGCCTAGCGCACCAAGGTACGCTAGGCAATTAGAATTTAGACTAAATATTAGCCAAGAATCTCGGAAACAACGCCCGAACCAACGGTACGGCCACCCTCACGGATAGCGAATCTAAGTCCCTTTTCGCAAGCGATAGGAGTGATGAGCTCAACGTTCATATCAACGTTGTCGCCAGGACGGCACATCTCAACGTCTGCGGGAAGGTTGATGATACCGGTAACGTCGGTAGTTCTGAAATAGAACTGAGGTCTGTAACCGGAGAAGAAGGGCTTAGAACGGCCGCCTTCCTTTTCGGTAAGAACGTAAACCTGACCAACGAACTTGGTGTGGGGGGTGATTGAACCGGGCTTAGCAAGAACCTGACCTCTTTCGATCTCGTTCTTCTGGATACCACGGAGAAGAAGACCTACGTTGTCACCAGCCTCAGCGCTGTCCATGAGCTTATGGAACATCTCGATACCGGTTACAACAGTCTGCTTGGATTCCTCAGCAAGACCAACGATTTCAACTACGTCAGCCATCTTGATGGTACCTCTCTCAACTCTACCGGTGGAAACGGTTCCACGGCCGGAGATGGAGAATACGTCCTCGACAGGCATAAGGAAGGGAAGGTCAGCCTTTCTGTCGGGAGTAGGAATGTAGGAGTCAACAGCGTCCATGAGTTCCTTGATGCAAGCAAACTCAGGAGCGTCAAGTCCGTTAGAAGAGGTAAGAGCCTCACGAGCGGAACCACGAACGATCGGAATGTCGTCGCCGGGGAAATCGTACTCGTTAAGAAGGTCTCTGATTTCCATTTCAACAAGGTCAAGAAGCTCTTCGTCGTCAACGATATCGCACTTGTTCATGAAAACAACGATTGCGGGAACGCCAACCTGACGAGCAAGAAGAACGTGCTCTCTGGTCTGAGCAAGAGGGCCGTCTGTACCTGCAACAACGAGGATAGCACCGTCCATCTGAGCAGCACCGGTGATCATGTTCTTAACGTAGTCAGCGTGGCCGGGGCAGTCAACGTGAGCGTAGTGACGGTTGTCAGTTTCGTACTCAACGTGTCTGGAGTTGATTGTGATACCACGAGCTCTTTCCTCGGGGCAGTTGTCGATCTGGCTGTAATCAAGGAACTCAGATCCGTTTGCAAGGGAAAGAGTCTTGGTTATAGCAGCTGTAAGAGTGGTCTTACCGTGGTCAACGTGACCTATTGTACCGATATTAACATGGGGTTTGGTTCTTTCGAATTTTGCCTTTGCCATTTCAAATATCCTCCTGATAATATAATTTTTATTTTTTAATTTTTGTATCTAAACGACGTGGCATCGCCGATTTAGAGTGAGGGGTTGCTTGCAAAAATTATTTTGCAGCACGGTTTTTGATAATTTCTTCCTGAATGTTCTTCGGAACGTCCTGGAATCCGTCGGGCTCCATTACGTAAACCGCACGGCCCTGAGAACGAGATCTCAGTGCAGTTGCATAACCGAACATCTGAGCAAGAGGAACGTGAGCGTAAAGTCTCTGCGTTCCGGGAGCAATCTGCTCCATAGAATCCATCTGACCACGGCGGGAGTTGATATCACCGATGATATCGCCCATGTAGTCGTCGGGAGTCGTTACCGAAACCTTCATAATAGGCTCGGTGAGAACGGGGTCTGCACGTCTCATAGCTTCCTTGAAAGCCAT
>JAZRLJ010000139.1:0-8095 GCA_045646755.1 Eubacteriales bacterium
CATAAGCTGTCAGGCGGACAGAAGCAAAGAGTTGCGATTGCAGGCATTATAGCTATGAAGCCTAAGGTTATTATCTTTGATGAATCTACCGCTATGCTTGATCCTCTCGGCAGACACGAGGTTATAAGGATTATGGAAAAGCTTAACAGAGAAGAGAATATAACCGTAATTAACATAACGCATTATATGGACGAAGCTGCGAGAGCAGACAGAGTTGTAGTAATCAACGACGGTAAGCTTCTCCTTGACGGAACTGCAAAAGAAGTATTCAGTGAGGTTGATACACTTCACGAGATAGGTCTTGAAGCGCCGCAGGGAAAAGAGCTTATATGCTCTCTTTCTAAAATGGGAGTAAAACTTGATACTGATGCGCTCAGTGAAGAGGAATGCGCAGAAGAGCTTATAAAATTACTTAAAGAAAAGGTTTGATATGAGCAAAATTGAGCTTGTTGACGTTTCTTTTTTGTACGGAAAGGGCACTCCGTTTGAAATGGTTGCTCTTGACAACGTCAGCGTAAAATTTGAAAAAGGAAAAATAACCGGTTTGATAGGTCATACGGGCTCGGGAAAGTCCACGCTTGTAAATCTTCTCAACGGTTTATACAGACCAACCTCGGGAAAAGTGCTTCTTGACGGTGTTGATATTTGGGAAAAGCCAAAGGAAATAGCCAAGGTTCGTTTCAGAGTAGGACTCGTTATGCAGTATCCCGAATATCAGCTTTTTGAGGAAACTGTAAAGGCGGATATTGGATTTGGACCTAAAAACGAGGGTCTTTCAGAGTCCGAAATCGAGGAGCGCGTAATCGAGGCGGCTGAGTTTGTAGGAGTAGATCCCGAGCTGTTTGATAAATCTCCGTTTGAGCTTTCGGGCGGACAGAAGAGAAGAATTGCCATTGCGGGAATTATAGCTATGCGCCCTGAGGTGCTGGTTCTCGACGAGCCTGCGGCAGGGCTTGATCCCAGAGGCAGACGTGAAATTCTCGGCGGTCTTGCAAAATACGTAGAAAAGAACGATGCTACGGTCATTCTCGTCAGTCATTCTATGGAGGATATGGCGTACTATTGTGATAACGTAGTTGTTATGAGTGATGCAAAGGTTTATAAAACGGGAACTGTTGACGAGATATTCAGTGATTCAGAGTCTCTTTCCGACATAGGCCTTGACGTGCCCGTCGTATCTAAGATTGCGGCTAGACTTCGCGCCGCAGGTATAGATTTAAAAGGACAGCTTTATACCGTTGACGGCGTGAGAGACGCAATAATTGATTATATCGGGAGGGTAGAGGAATGATTTCCGATATAACTTTAGGTCAGTTTTTCCCGGGCGAGTCAGCTATTCACAGACTTGATCCGAGAACGAAAATAATAATGTGTGTCATTTTCATAGTATCGGTATTTTTGGCATCAACGCCCATGGCATTCGTTGCTTTGCTTCTTTTTACTGCTATTATGATAGCAATCAGCAAAATTTCCTTTAAGATAATACTTAAGGGAGTTAAGCCGATAATAATCGTTCTGATTTTTACAGCGATAATAAACGTATTTATGACTAAGGGCGAGGGTGAGCCGCTCGTTTCATTCTGGATTATAGAAATATACACAGAAGGTATTATAAGAGCGATTTTTATGGCGCTGAGAGTCGTAATACTTATAGTCGGCACAAGCGTTCTGCTTACTTATACCACCTCACCTATATCCTTGACGGACGGAATAGAGTCTCTTCTTTATCCCCTCAAGCTTATTAAAGTGCCCGTTCATCTTTTTGCGATGATGATGACGATAGCGCTCCGCTTCATTCCTACGCTTGTCGAGGAAACAGAGAAGATTATGAACGCGCAGAAGTCAAGAGGCGCAGATTTCTCGAGCGGAGGACTCGTAAAGAGAGCAAAGGCACTCATTCCTATAATAATTCCTCTTTTCGTCTCTTCGTTTAAGAGAGCGGAGGAGCTTGCTACGGCTATGGAATGTCGCTGCTACAGAGGTGATAAAAACAGAACTAAGCTTGTAAAACTCTCATATAAGTGGCTTGATCTTGGTTATTTTGTAGGAGCGCTTGTATTTCTTGCCGCTATTATTACTCTTCGCGTATATGCCGCGCATGTTTCGTTTGAGCTTCCTTTCTTTAAGGCTTTCTTTTACGTAATCTGAGCTGTAAAGAGGAATGTAATATGAAATATTTTGCTAAGATAAAATATCTTGGAACTGATTTTCACGGTTTTCAGGTTCAACCTGGCTTAAGAACCGTACAGGGCGAGCTTTCCTTAGCTCTTGCGCAGGCTATAGGCTCGGAGTGTAAAATAACCGGATGCAGCAGAACGGATGCAGGTGTACATGCAAATTCGTTTGTAATAACGGTTGAAAATGATAATGCTACAATTCCTGCGGATAGACTCCCTCTTGCAGTAGCACGTTTTTTACCTCCGGATTTATCGCTTTATTATGCCGAGGAGGTAAATGCTGACTTTCATCCGCGTTACTCGGTAAAATCAAAGGAATATCTGTATAGAATAAGAAACACCAGAGTAAGCGACCCATTTGACTTTGGCAGAGTGTGGTTGCTTAATCCAAAGGTTACGGACGAGGCGCTTGAAAAAATGAAGTTGGCGGCGTCATATATAGTAGGCAAAAAGGATTTTGCCTCCTTTATGGCGGAAGGCTCGGATATCACGGATACTGTAAGAGAGCTTTTCTACCTTGGCGTAGAAAGACGTGGGGATTATATCGAGGTGCGCGTATGCGCAGACGGATTCCTTTATAATATGGTGAGAATTATAGTCGGCACTCTTGTCGAGGTTGCGTTTGGCAGAATTCTGCCTGAGGAGATAGAAAAAATAATCGAATCTAAAAATCGCGCTAATGCAGGACCTACAGCGCCCGCGTGCGGTCTGTATCTTAACGAGGTAAATTATTGATTTACCAAAAATAGAATAAATTTTCAAAATAAAATAGGCTCTTGTGAGGAAAATTTACAAAAAACTCACAGGAGCTTTTTTTATGAGAAAGTTTTTTAAAATACTTTTTGTTATAATTTTATTGACGGTGTTTTTTACACTTCTGGGAATAGGAGTATTGGCGTTATATACGCGTCGAAACGTTGATTTTGAAGGTGACGAGGCTCTGTTTAGAGATGCAAAGGCTGAGGGAAGCATAAGCCTATATTACGACTCTGATATAAACGATGGGGAGAATTATACACCCGAGCTTTTTTATGAAATTACAAGCGCAGAGGATAACCGAAAATGGTATTCATACGAGGATTTTTCGCCGTATCTGCGCGAGGGATTTATTGCGATGGAGGACAGAGGCTTTTTTTCACACCACGGAGTAGATATAAAGCGCACTGTTGCCGCAGCGCTTAATTTAGTCTTAAAAAGAACTAAAAGCTTTGGCGGGTCAACGATAACTCAGCAGGTTATAAAAAACATATCGGGAGATAATGAGAAAACCGTAAAAAGAAAGCTTGAAGAGATAATACGCGCATATCATATAGAATCCTCTCACTCAAAGGAAGAAATATTTGAGCTTTATTTAAACATAATACCAATGGGAAACGGAATAGTCGGTCTTGGATATGCCTCTGAAGTTTATTTCGGAAAAGCGCCGTCGCACCTTAGTTCAGTTGAGGCTGCAACTCTTATTGCTATTGCAAACGCCCCCACGAGATATAATCCGTACAAAAATAAGAACGCCTGCAAGGAAAAAAGGAATACGGTCCTTTACGTTATGCGCGAGCAGGGGATAATAGACGGTGAGGAATACGAACAAAGCAAGGAAAGAGAAGTCGCTGTTGTAAAAAAGGATAATTTACAAAAAGGAGAAAATTCCGACTTTGCCGAGGTGGTTATTGGTGACGTTATTCGTGATTTAATGAAAAGTATGGGGTATTCCTACGATGCGGCAAAAATTTATCTGTATGGAAAAAATGCGAAAATCCACACTACGATGGACGTTAACGTGCAAAGCATTATGGAAAATTATTTTAAAAACCCCGATAATTTTCCGTCGGAATGTAGCCTTGGGCTTGATTTTTCTATGGTTATATGTGACAGCGAGGAAAATTTACTCAGAGGAATAGTTGGAAACGTCGGAGTAAGGAAGTCTGCGTATAATAACGCCCTGACTCTTCATACACCGGCTTCAACTCTAAAGCCTATTGCACTCTATCTTCCTCTTATAAATGAAAGAAAAATAACGTGGTCGACAGTCTTTGACGATACGCCCGTAAGCTTTTCTAAGAATTCTTCGGGGAAATATATAGAATATCCTAAGAATTCACCTGCGGTGTACGACGGTCTTACCACCGTTGCAGATGCGGTGAGAATGTCGAAAAACACTGTTGCCGTAAGACTGTATAATATGCTCGGTGCTGAGAAAATATATGAAAATCTTACTAAAAACTATCGTTTTGACAGCTTAGTGTATAAAGAAGAGGGAAACGGTGGAATTATAACCGACTTGTCATCTTCGCCTCTTGCTTTGGGGCAGCTTTCACGAGGTGTAAGTCTGAGAAAGCTTACGGAAGCGTATACGGTATTTGGAGGAGAAGGAAATCTCAGAAAGGGCAGAAGCTATTTTTGCGTTTACGACGGCTCGGATAATATATTATACGAAAACCTAAGGGAAGAGGAGCGTGTTGCCGATAAGGAATCGGCAAGGATAATGACACAGCTCCTTGTAAAAGTAGTTGAAAGCGGCACTGCCTCAAAAATCACTCTTAAAAATTTATACGATACGGCAGGGAAGACCGGCACTTCGGGAGGAAATAAAGATAAAATATACGTTGGCTTTACACCGTATTATACCGCAGGTATATGGTGCGGCTATCCCGATAAAAGCAAATGTGTTACAAGCACTGAGAAAAATCACCTTACCGTATGGGACGAGGTAATGAAGCTTGTGCATGAAAAAACAGTAAATAAAAACAAAGAGGAAAAGACCTTCTCGGTGAGCGGACTTGTTTTTTCTTCCTTCTGTAAGGATTCAGGGCAGCTTTTTTCTGAGGTCTGCGAATATGATGCGAGGGGGGATAGATTAGACTTTGGATTTTTTATAGAGGGCACAGAGCCGAGCGAGGAGTGTGAGGCGCATTTTGTAGTTTATGAAAATATCTTTCCGTTTTTGAAGAAAATATCTCTTATCCGTGCGCCCGAGAGAGATTTTCCTAAGGAAATAACGGTTTCGGACGAGAAATACGTATACAGAGAAAAAAGGTATAAAAACATCGCCTAGATATTTACAAAGAGGATATTCTATGATACAATAATCCTAAATCTTAAATTCGGGGGAATATATGCAATACGAGATTTTAAGAAGTGCGAGAAGGACTGTCACTATAAGCATAAAAAAGGGTAGAGTTATACTTCGCGCCCCTCTGAAGCTCAGTGATAAAGAGGCGGAAAAGATAATAAACAAACATCAAAAATGGATACGCTCTAAGCTCGAAAAGTACGAAACAAGGAAGGCAAATGAGCCTATTTTGACGGAAGAAAAAATCAAAGAGCTTAGAAAAAGTGCGAAAGCTTATTTTAAAGAAAAAACGGAATATTTTTCTGAAATTATGAATTTAAAATACGGCAGAATTACAATTACGGGAGCTAAAACTCGCTTTGGTTCTTGCTCCTCAAAGGGTAATATTTCCTTCTCATACAGACTGATGCTATGTCCCGAAGCGGCTCGCGAATACGTAGTTGTGCACGAGCTCTCCCACCTTGTCGAAATGAATCATTCGAAAAGATTTTATGCGGTTGTAGAAACCTATCTTCCGGATTACAAAGAGAGAAGAAAATTACTGAAAAATCCATAAGACCTAAACCTGATTTGTTAAAATTTGCATAAAACGACACACAAAGAATACTTTTGATATCCGGAAAAGTGTGGTGTGTGCTGAGAAATCAAAAATTGCAAAGGCTCGCTGGGAGCTTACTATTACCGCTTACGAGTATAAGAAAACGTTATAGAAAACTCTCGCAGTGAAGAAAATCCCAAAAAATTGTGCAAAATCCCCAAAAAATATATTTATTTTTACTATTGCAATTCCAATGTGAGTATTGTATAATAGATCTGTAATATGTATTATGCGCATATTATTTATATTAGTCAATAATTTATTTTTTAGAAAGGGAAAAAATTATGAAAAGATTTTCCAAAATCTTAACCCTCATCCTGGCGCTGGTAATTATCGTGACCGCCTTCACGGTAGTTTCGCTTGCAGCAGCGCCGGCACAAAAAACTAAAGCAGTACCAATTTTTGAAAATTACAACCTTGGTGCTCTTAGCGGTCAATTTGGTACGGAACACAAAGGCGATGCCCAAAAGATTACCGTTGAGGAGGACTATCCCGGCGGAAACAGGTATATGGCATTGCACAATACCTCTTCCAGCACTCAGCCCACGTTCTATCACCTCCATACCAGTCCAAGATACACTGTGGCTACTTATCCGATGTTTGCTCTTGATTTCGACATCATGACCACCGTGGCAGGAAACTGGGGAAAGCGTATGGATGATACGAATAATGATGGAGTTCCTGATGTGAACACCGGTAGTAGCGCAGGTATTTCCCAGCGCCCGTATTATACAAAAACGACAGCTTCCGGATACAAACCTGCAGGTGATCAAATAATGAAAATCCCCTTCTGCAGCATGGGACTTTCAGATGAAGCGTACAACTGGCAGCACGTAACTATCGTGTATCAGCTCGTGAAAGAGGCTACGTTCAATGTTTACGTTTACGTAGATGGCTCGACCACACCGACCTACGCATCCGAGAACGTTGACTATATCTCTAAATTTACTGACATCGTAAGCGCTGACGGAACAACCAATAACTTTAGTACGATTAACTTCTCGCGTGTCCACTTTTCCGCGGGCAGAAACATTGACGACGTTGCAATACAGTATCTTGACAATATCATGTATACCGGCTACGGAGCTGAATACACTCCGGAGGATGCAGCTACATACGTATTCAACGATACCTATAAGGCAACAAAGCTTCCTACCTACAAGTACACAGTAGCAACGGTAACTGTTGGCGAGAAGGTTAATTACTTTGACGATATGGAAGAAGCGTTGGCGTTTGCAAATGATAATCCCGGTTCTGTTGGAGTTCGCATAAATAGTGATAAGACCACCACTCCGTTTAGCCAGATTTTTGCTAACGTAACGGTTGGTGACAAGGTAAAATACTTTGCGAATGTTGCCGAGGCAGCTGTATTTGCAGGAGCAAATCCCGGCGCTAAGCTTACTCTCGTTTCTGATATAACCGAGAGCTATATTTTGGATACCAAGGTTACCATTGATGCCAACATCTACGGCACTAATGAAGCCGGTGAAACTGTCAGCATCGGCAAATACACAGGTATCGATACGTACGCAAGAACCACCATCGGTTATTATATGAAGGAAACCGAAGAGGGTATCTACGAAGCAACCATGGGTGACTTTATGGTTTCCCAGACTGACGGTTCTTACATCGCATATCCCGCAAGCGAGTTTGATGCAAAATTTAAAGCACCTGCTTCAAATTCTACCTTGAAGCTTCTTTCTAATATTGAGACGACCGCTGGCTTCACTTCAACTGCCGGTGTTATAAACTTTACCCTAGACCTCAACGGTTACGAGCTTAGAAAAGTTGGTTATTTTGGTAACGTATACGAAACCACTTCCGGAACAGATTATCCGGAGACTCCCTCGTCCACAACGTCAAGTCCCTCAAGCCTTCTCTTCTATTCCAATTACAAAGATTACAGCAAATCAATCATCACTGTTACTTCTACTGCAGCAAGCAGAGGTAAGATTTATGACGTGCTTGCAGAATGTGATACTTACGTTTGTGACGGCAAGGTAGAAAAGCGCAATATTACTGCTTACCATCCTACAACTATTATTAATGCAACGGCTCATGGATCGGAATTCTATTTCAGAAACGTTGATGTATATGCAACTAACTTTGCTTCAACATCTTGGGGCGGAAAAGTTGTGACCTACGACCTTGATAACGTTAATTTCTATCAGATGCAGCCTCCGATTACAAGTGATATTACTGGAAATGCATCTTTTGTTTTCTATTTAAACGGAAGCCAGGGTATGAAGG
>JAZRLJ010000140.1:0-6806 GCA_045646755.1 Eubacteriales bacterium
CATCTTATCGTACTCTGTTCCGGAAGCATCTCTCCAGCCAATTACGGGAGCGCCAAGATATTTAGTGAAGGGAGCAAAGGTCTCAATGTCAGCACCTGCAGGAAGGAAGCCCTTCTTAACAATCTCGTTCTCTGCGCCACCTATACCCTCAACGGCATAGCTTACCTTGTATATACCTGCAAGCTGAACGTTAAGGGTGAAATCTATATCAAGCTCGCTGTTTGCAATAAGAGACTCTATGATAAGCGCTACGTCCTCTGCCTTATCAGCGCTTACCTTAGAAAGAAGCTGATATGCAAAGTCGTGAAGGCTGTTTATCTTCTGAGCAAAGTTTATTTCAAACTCTGCGCCATACGTACCCTGTCCCTTATAAAGACCGAGAAGTCCGTCCTCAAGCTTATCCGCAACAGGAGTTGAGGAGTAGAAGGAATATGCTCTGTTAAAGAGATTTATGAGTTTGGTGTAATATCCCTTGTATTCATCTATCTTCGCATCTATCGCGCTCTTGGTAAGCCCGTCGATAGACTCGAATTTCTTAATAACGTCCTCGGTAATTACTACGTCGAGAAGCTCTTTGATTTCCTCAACCGTAAGCCCTGTTATAAAGTCACGAAGACCGTCGGGGGTATCCATAAGGAGTTCAAATACCTTATCCTTAAGTCCGTCGCTAACTCTGTCAGTATTGCAAATCTTAAGAAGCGCATCTGCAAACTTGTCGGGAATTCTTACGTTTATTCTGGATATAAGTCCGTTTTCGTCGTATTCAATATCGAGGTATCTGGTTATAACTCGGAAAAGCTTATTAACCATAGAATGACCGCTATCAAGCTCTACGATAACGGTAAATTTGGAATCCATACCGTCAGACATATCGTTGTCACCGAACACGGTCTCTATGCCAAAGGTATAGGCAATCTTCATTTCCTCCTTAGACATAGTGGCAAGCTCGTCTATGGTAGGAAGAGTATTGAAAATTGCTATGAGCTTAGAGAAATCAAGCTTCACACCGCCGTCCTTAACGATAAAGGACTCGGTACTGTCAAGAACACCGTCACCGTTAAGGTCAATTCGAGCGTCGGTGAAGAGCTCAAGAATCTCTATAAGTCTTGTTTTGGTGTCAGTTACACCTTTAAGCTCATTTATAGTTTCGGTATATCTAGCACCAACGGTTGTTGAAATATTGGACATAGTAGCATGGATGTGAGCAATTTTCACCTCAAAGCTAACGTTGATAGCCTCGTTGATATAATCGTCAAATTCGCCGGTCTCAAGCTTATTGTGAGCAAATTCAGAAAGCTCGTTAACAAGTTTAGGAAGATCTCCTCTGTCTCTTATGTAATCGATAACATCAGCCGCCATGGCGTCCATCTCGGCATTAAGGGTTTCCTTTTGCTCTGGAGTAAGAGTACTAGAAGGAGCTGTTATGCCGGGAAGCTTCGTTTCTATTATCTCTATACGGTTTTCGGGAGTGAGATTGCTTATAACATCAAAGAGCGCTGTAGCTCCTGTAAGAGACTTAAGCTCTTCAATCTTATCGTCAAGAGATCCTCCGAGAGAGGAATCACCAACAGTCTTTAATATCTCGTCCTTATTTACACCTGCGAGTATATCGTCAATAGAAAGCAACTCAAAGACCTGATTTATTACAGAGGTAAGGGCATCCCCGAGAAGAACAGACTCAAAGTTTGCTCTCGTGGGTTTTAATTCGTTTAATTTAATATCGTCAAGGTGGCTATCGTAATCGTGAGCTGAATCACCATTCTCCCAAGCCTCGTAAGCGTCCTCGGCCTCCTTGTCAGAGCACTGAAGCTCTTCCTTGATAAGCTCGACAACATAATCCTTTATGATTTCGTAGAATTCGGGTTTACCCTGGCTCTCGCCCTTCATATACGCCTTGTACGCTTCAACGTTCTCGGCAAGCTTTTCATCGAAGATGCCATCTACCTTTTTATCTATCAAGGTACGAAGAGTGTCGTATATTCCTACAACAGAACTTCTCTCCCCCTCGTCCGTCTCATCTAATATGTAGTTATTTACAATACTCGAAACCGCGCTTTGAACAAATGAATCCACAAACTGCTCGAAGTATTCATATCCCTCGTAGGTGGCTGTGGTTGGATCAAGCCTTTTTGCAACGTAAGTCTGCACGAGCTTTGATATTTCGTTTTCAACCTTGTTGCTGATTTTTTCTTCTGCATCGGGAACGTACTTCTTAATTTGTGGATCGGGTGCCTGGGGCGTCTCACCCTTAAGTTTTGCTCTTATGTAGGAATTGACGTATGCCGAAACCTTATTTTTCAAAGAAGTGATCTCATCATCGATGTAATCCGAAAGGTGCTTATAAACGAGGTCGTTTTCCATAGCCGCAACGTGCTCGGGAAGATCGTTAAGAGTAGCATTCTTATCATCCGCAGGCAGAAGCTGAAGGTTGGTAACGTACTTATCTACCTCGTCTTTGACGATTTCGTGCATATAATCCTCGACCTTGTATATAAGCTCAGGGGAGGTGTTCTCGCTGTACTCGCTCTTGTCTTCAAGCTCAGCGTACGCTATGTAGTCCTCTACGACATCGTGAAGGAAGCTATCAATTTCCTCGTAGAGTATATTTTCAAGCGCGGTCTTTATAAACGAATTTATGTTAGAGACGCCAGGAAGCACCTTAAGCACCTCAGGCCTTATGAGAATAGCCGCTCTGAGAAGCTTTGCAACGTACTCTGCGAAATCGGTTATTCTGGCATTGCCTACGGTGGTCTCGCCGATCTCGGTCGAATCGAGAACCTCCTTTATGAATTCCATCTTCTTGTCGGCCTTGTCGGCTGCATCGGGGTACTCAACCGAAAGATATGCATCGAGTGCCTTCTGCCAGAGGTTATCGGCATCGAGCCCCTCCTCAAGAAGCTCAAGTCCGCCAAAATCCTCAAGAATATCAGCAAGGACGACCTCCTTGAACGCTTCAACAAGCATCGCTCCTATTTCCTTGAGCTGAGCCTTATCAACGCTCGATATAGCATCCTTGTCGGGAGAAAGGATAATTTTTATTTCGTCGGTATCCGCATTGTATTTTACGTCAAACCAACCTGTGACAAGAGAGCCAGAAGCTCCCGAGCCACCCTGTGTGCCACCGGCACCCCCCTGCCCGGACGAATTATTTTCAGTTCCGCTACTTACAGCGCTTCCGCTGTCAAGTGCCGCACTTATCGTAACGGCGCTCATGCTGAAAAGCATGATCAGTACCAGAATCAGAGTAACTACTTTCTTAAGCGTTTTGCTCATTTTAAACTATCCAACCTTTCGAAAATGAGATAATATTATTATAATTATAATAATTATATCACTCGAGTACTCAAAAGTCAATAATAAATATTTAAAACGGACTGAAAATAAGTAATACTGTTAAATATCACAAACTTCAGCCCGTTTTTTTATTGACTATTGCTATTAAATTTTTCCTTCTTTGGAGCTCTTTAATGCAAAGCTCAAATCAGTAGGTCCTGCGGCGCACTATAAACACGGCAAGCGACACAAATACGACTATTACGACGACGAAAAAGACAACAAGGAACGCCTTTGCCAGAAGCTCCTGAATTTCCTCTGAAATCTGCAAACCACCTTTTCCCTCTTCTCTTATGATTTCGCTGGGAACGTATTTTGCCTCATAGGTAGCATCTGCTACTGCATCAGTAACCGCGGGAGACCAGAATCCGTGAGTGTAATAGAATCTCGAATCTGACGCTTTGTCCGGAACCTGAGGTGCGCTAACCTTATCTCCATGCTTGTACTCAGTCTTGAAGATAACCTTTCCGTCAGCGACGAAGGTAATCGTATACGTCGGTATATGGTAACGAGCGCCGATTATCACGTTACAGTTAGGCATAACAAATTCCGAGCCATCTATCACAACCTTTTCACCTTTCGAATCAAGATAATATATCTCATCGAGAATGGCAAACTCGGGGAGAGATGAGACCGAAACCTTAACCTTTTCTCCTCTTTTCGCAACGCCGGGAACTGTTATATCAAGTCCGCCCGAGGAAAGAGCACTGATGGAATATTCCTCAGAAACGTAATATTTTTCATGCGCAAAGAAAACAGCGCTGAGCTGTCCGTTTTCATAAGAAGCCTTTACAAGCTTTCTTTTTCCATCTGCAAGATAATAGACTCTGAGCGCATCAACATCTTGAACCGTAACAGCCTTCGAGAGAGTTATTCGTATGTCGGAGGAAACGTTATCTATTATGTTTCTGTTTTCATCCAGAAGAAGCAAGGTTATGGCGTAGCCGGTGCCTATAATTTCGGTATTCACCTTTACTCCAAAAGCTCCGGCAGCCTTAATCTCGGCTATAGCCTCCGGAGATAAGGTTATGGAAGAATTTTGGGATTTTATGTTAATGAAATCGGATTCGGATACAATCGCAAAAAGTCTACTCAGAGCGAATTCAAAATCCCACGATTCACCGCAATCGACAAGGTATCCCGTCTCAGTTTTAGAAACCGTCGCGGCATTTCCGTTCTGGGTGACAAGAATAGGCGTTTGCTTAAAAATTGCTTTATACGTCACGTCCGAGCTGACCGCGAGAATTTCCTTATCCCATCTATCGAATGTATATTCATATTTATGGTCTGGAGGCATTTCGGGACTAGTCGGAGGTGTAGGAATTTCACCGTAAAGAAGAGTCTCTTCTATAGTCGAATTCCCTATTTTCCATGTGATTTTGTAACTTTTTGTTTGCTTTTTGAAGTATGGATATAGATTTAAGTCGGAATTTACGCTATCAAGATCGCAACGCTCTCCAACAGAATTTACCCAATAAGCGAACTCATAATCTGCCTCTGCGTCCGACGCCTTTATAGGTGTCTGTCCCGGGAAATCCGCATAAGTTCCCTTCTCTACGAGAATGGGATCGCAGATAGGTGTTCCGTCATCATTCAAGAACTTTACTATAACGAGCTCGGCGTCGCCAATAGTCTTGTAGACCTCGATTTCATGGCTGATTTTTACAGAATTCACAAGCTCGTTGCGTTTCGGTATACCGCCGTTTTCAAAGGCACTTATGAGAGACGCTACTATAGGATCGGGAATATACGGAAGTGGCTCTTCACCCGGGTCTTTTACCTCTTTCGGCTTCTTAGGCTCGAAAACGGTTTCGGGAGGATTTCCCGGATTTGCAACCGGATACGGCTCTGCAGGCTCAGGTACGAAGGGAGGAACGGTAGGCACTTTCACCTCTACGTCAGAAGGCTTCTCTACCTCCGTGGGATATCCTGTTGAAATAGGCGTTGCCGTATTCTTATCTACGACGTACGGCACGTTATCAAGTATAACAAGAGGAGATTTTTTTGTAAGCGTATTTATAACGTACTTGGAATCGTAAACTGCAGTTTTGTTGTAATTGTATACGGGACCGTCATTGAGGGCATTAACTACGTAATAGAGCTGAGCGAGAAGTATCTCGTATTTTTCCTGTTTTCCCTGCTCTCTCAAAGCCGTTCTTATATATGAATTGAGGTACATATTGTCAAGCGCAATAAAAAGAGAGGTAAAATTAGAACGGAAGCCCTCGTAATTGACTACGTAGTAGGCGTATTTTTCAGCCTCGGTTTCGAGTTCAAAATACGGAATACACAGTTGTCTTATATTTTCGGTGCTTATACCCGCAAGATCAACGACCTCTTTACTTATATCGGTAACACCGTTTGAAATAAGATCCTTGTTTTCAATTACCTCGGTAACGGTAGTACCTATAACAACTGCGCTGTATATAGAGCGCTCAAGCGACGTTGACTTGTTCTTAAGTCCGTCAATAATCGAGATATGGTACTTTACAGCAGCAATATCGCTTACGTATTTTTCATATTTTGCAAGAAGGTCGCTGTAATTTTCCTTCACGTAGAGATATTCCTGATACTTGATAAGATCCTCGTCGTATTTAACGAGAGCGAGAAGATAATCCTCGTAAGCTTTAAGGTTAACTTCGTAATCGTCAAGGTCGGACTGATACTGATTGTATTCAGCAAGTCTTCTGTCATAAGAAAGCTTTTCCGAAAGATATTTTTCATACTTCGCTCGCGCGATTTCATACTCTGCAAGAGCACTTACGTATTGCTCGTAAAGAGGCTTGTTTTCAACGTACTCAGCCTTTGCTTTAACGTATTCAAATTCCTTGTCTGAAATAAGCTTCTTCCAATCTGACGCATCGTAATACGCTTTGTTAAGTAAAGAATTAGCATCATCACAGCCTATCTCAATCTCGGCGGCGTAAATTACCTTTAACCTCTCTTCCCCATCGCTATATGAGGAGTCTATATCAATAATAAACTCTCCGCCGACCTCGTTAAACGTAAATACGGAATTCTTTATCTGCATTTTTTTCGGAATAAAGGTTACGGTAGCTCCATTCTCGGCAACGTATGAATAAGGAGACGCCTTTACAAAGAGTTTTCCTTGCTCCCCATCCTCTCTGACGGTTATCTGTGAGGACGGAATATTGGCTGCATGCGATATTTTAAAGTCGCAGTAAAGCTCAAGATATTCACGCTCTATCCCAAGAACTTCCTCGCCAAGTATCAGTGAAAGAATCTCGGGAGCTGTCAATTCTGCTTTCACAACCGAGCCGGGCTTTGAATAGTCCGTATCAGCTCCTGCAAATGCCACAGTAACAAGAAGAGCCGACGTAATGGCAAAAAGCAATATTACGGTTAAAATTTTTACAAAAATTCTTTCCTTTTTCACGAAAGCTCTCCTTTCAGTTTTAGTAAGTTTCCTATAATTATATCATTTGTTCATAATAAAATCAAGTGCCTATTCC
>JAZRLJ010000141.1:0-12807 GCA_045646755.1 Eubacteriales bacterium
TGGCAGATACCGTACTTTATCCTGTATTTGCTACGCTCGGAGATGCCTTCATTGAGGCGGACGGAGAGGTAAAGACCTCAGTAGAGAAGACTTACGACAATATATCCGTTGTGCTTAAGGCGTTTATCTACGGTCAGACAAATGGCGTATCTTATCAGTGGTACAAGGACGGTGTCAAGATTGACGGCGCAACCTCAGCAGAGCTTAGCGTTAAGCACGTTTCCGATTCCGGTGTATACCGCTGCGACCTCTCAACCCTCGTTGCGGGCGCAGAAATGAAGAGAAGCGCAGAAATTGACGTTAAGATAAATAAGTATAAGGTTGACCTTGACGGACTCGGTATTGAGTGGAATGACAAGGGCTTCAAGTACGGTGATTACAATATAAACGTTTCGGTCAAGGATATCACCGTTCCCGACTTCATAACGCTTCTTGAAACAACGGGTAATACCGCTACGGATGCAGGTAACTATACCGCAAAGGCAATCTTTGCTCTTGTAGATTCCGATAACTATGAATTCAAAGACGAAAATAATGTTCTTTTATATGAGTGGAGCGTTGCTAAGATTAAGTTTGATGAGGTAAAATTCTCGCGTAATGCTTCGTTTAGTACCTATAAGTACGGATTTACTCATAGGATCTCTCCGTTTATACCTAATGCTCCAATCGGCATATTTAATATTGCCGTTAGCGGTGTTTCTGAAGCTACTAACGTTGCAGATTATCAAATCACCGCGAGTGTGACGCTCAATGAAAATGACGCAAGGGCTAAGAATTACGAATGGGTAGGTCCTGCATCGGTATCCTACGATTGGTCGATCACCAAACGTATCATAGACCTCTCTGATTATAGCTGGGCCGCATACGTAGGCAATAGTCAGATTGACGTAAATGATTTTACTAAGATAACCTATTTGGAAAAAGAAATAGAGCTTCGTCTTAACGGAATTCCTGCCGATATTGCAAACATACTTGTTTATTCAAATAATAAGGGCACGACTCCGTTTGCAGACGGTCAGCCGCTTAACGCAAGCGTGTCTGTAAACACAGAGCACGCGGATTTTGCTTCCGTTACATCCAATTATTCATTCGCTACATTCAATGATGAAATAAAGCTTCCTGCAGACCGTCCTTGGAAGATAGTCAAGAGGGTTTTAACGTTTGACAATGCTGTATGGACTCCTTCGACGGAACCCGACAAATACGATACTTTCGGCACTCCTGTATTTTCTTTCTCAGGAAACACCGTTAAAATAACTTTGGATAATCTTCTGCCGGATACCGAGGGTAAGATAACCTACGAGTATTACGCTTATACCGATACGGGAGCAAGTGTTTTCCTTAGAAGCCTGAGAGCAAATTCCGTACTCACTCTTCTTGACGGTGCGCCTAAGAATGCGGGACGATACAGAGTAGTGGTAAAGGTTAGTGCGGGATACGATAATAACTACGAGATTCCCGAGGATTTCGAGGCTGCGTTCGATTTCACGATTGAGAAGCGTACCTTAACTCCATCGGTAGAGTCGGACTACTCGTCAAGCTTTGATTATAATAAAGATAAAGAGCACACAGTTAAACTTACCTATGATAAGCTGAAGGAATACGAGCAGCTCGGAATTGTGGAGATAAAGTTCTCTGACGATACCACGCTTTCCGCTAAGAACGCGGCAACATACGAGATTACTCTTATCGCAACGATTAAGGATGCTATAGACGGTAGCTCCGGCGTTAATTACCGTGACAACTACGTCTTTGCGGACGGAAGCTATGTTTATACTTATCAGCTTACCTGGGAAATAAAGCCTAAGCCTATTCCGGTACCTACTGTTACGGTTTCTCCTAACGGTAGCCTCATCTATAACGGTTACGAAAAAACTGTAAGCGTAAGCATTTCGGGTGAGAATAGCGACAAGCTTAAGATTGAGTATGACACGACCAAGTGCAAGGGAACTAATGCGGGATCCTATAAAATAGGGTATACCGTTTCTCTGAAAGACACGTCCGGAAATTACTTCTTTACTACTGTGGAAGACGAGGTTTCCTGGACTATCTCCAAGGCTCAGATAGATATATCTGGCATTAAATGGGATAAGCCGGACGGATACAGTGTTGAGTATAAGGAGGCCACTGAGCAGGGGGTTGTGCTTGAAGGTCTCACTGATGCTTTGACAGAGCTTATCAATAAAGGTATTCTTGATATCTCATACGCAGACGGCAATACTCTTAATGCAATTCTTCCCGATGAATACAAGGCAGAGGTAACCATCTCTCTTAAAGACAGCTCAAATTACGAGCTTGTAATAGACGAAGTGGTTCTTACCGAAAACTCGCGTACCCTTACTTGTAATTGGACGATTACAAAAAAGGTTTTGAATCTCGGAATTCTTAACTGGGCACCCTTCATTGCGCCCATATATAGCGGTGGCGTACATAACGGTCCTACCCTTGACCTTTCCGGCATATCAGCTGACGAGCTTGCCAAGATTAAGATAACCTACGGCAAGGACAAAACTGCTACAAATGCGGGAAACCATACCGTAAGCGTAACGCTCGAAGCGATTGACCCCACTCTTTACCAGCTTAACTATGCTCTTGTAGCAAACGAGTGCGGATGGACTATAGAAAAGGCAACCTACGATATGAGCGAAGTACGCTTTGAGAACGTAACCGTTGTGTATGACGGTCAGCCTCATTCCATCGTAGTTACCGGACTTCCTGAGGGCGTAAGCGTAAGCTACAATATCACCGGTGCTACCGAGGTGGGAATTTACGTTATCATAGCGAGCTTTACAGGCGATCCCAACTACAATCCTATCGATGATATGTCGGCAACTCTTACAATTTGTTCAAAAGCGCCTGACGACGACACATCGTATGAATTCAATTATAACGATTGGGTAATAATCAAATCCGAGACTCCCTTTGTAGGCGAATATGATTTTGAGGTTTACAATACTTCGAAGTATAAGAATATCGACCTTACCGGTCTCTTCGGGGCAGGCAAGGTTGCAAACGTAATCATAACCTGGGATATTAAGCTCGCCAAGGACGGAGTCAGTGTAAGTGACCGTCTTCTTGAGGTAAGAATTCGTCTTCCTGAGAATTTGCGTGACGAGGGTAAGACCTTCGGAATAGTTTATATTGCTAACGCTGACGGAACAGGTCTTGAGGCGATAGAGAGTGAACGTGACGGAGATTACATAGTATTCTACACTACGCATTTCTCTCTCTACTCTATAGCTGAAATATCCGATAAGCCTATAATCGGTCCCGATGATCCCATAGACCCCGACGATCCCGTAGAACCTGACGATCCGAGTGATCCCGGCGACGATCCGAGTGATCCCGGCGAGAAGCCCTCAGATCCTGTCGTTCCCGGAAAGGATCCTATAGACTGGGAGATTCCTCCCATTATTCGTGTGATTCTTATCGCGCTTGTAGTACTGTTCATTCTCTTCCTCCTTCTTCTCCTTCTTATTTCGGTAATGAGAAGAAATGATACGGGCGGTAGCGATAAGCTTATGCGCGGCGGTCCCGCTATTTCGTACAGAAAGAATTCTTATCTGGCAAAAAGGCTTGATTATTCTGATTATGAAGAGCCTGCAATGAGACCTCTTTATGACGAGTATGCGAAGTCTCCCGTGATAGATGATGACGATGTTACGCTTACTACTGAGGGCGAAGAAGCATCCAGAAAGCTTGGCAGAAGCGCAAGCTCCATATTCGCTAAGGCAGGCAAGTCTGAAGAGCTTATTGCACTTGAGAAGCGTAAGGCAGACCGAAAGAGACGTAAGAATCGTGCCGCAGAGAGAGAAGGAACAACCTTTGAACCCAATATGGCTTCACTCTACGACACCTCGCCCGAGACGGAGAACATTGCTTCATCTCGCAGAGCTTATGACGAGCTTAATGTAACTGGTGAGGATGAATTCTTTGCAAACGAGCTTAACAGCAGCGCAGCCGCTGTATTCGCCGGTGCAGGTAAGTCTAAGAAGAGCGCAAGAGCTAAGATAGAAGAGCGTAAAGCCGAGCGAAAGAATAGACTGGCAAGCAAGTCTTCCAAGAATGAATACAGAGACATGGATACAGAAGAAAGCGTAATGTATTCTGACATGCCTGTATCTGTGGTCTCCATCTCTGAATATAATCAGAGAAACCAGAAGATTGCAGAAGAGGAAGCATACGACGAATTCCTTGCAGATGAGCTTAACAGCAGCGCAGCCGCTGTATTCGCCGGTGCAGGTAAGTCTAAGAAGAGCGCAAGAGCTAAGATAGAAGAGCGTAAAGCCGAGCGTAAAAATAGGCTTGCAAGCAAGTCTTCCAAAAAGCAAAGCAACCTCGCAGTGGATAACACAGAGACAAATATGCCCGTATATACCGAGCACGCAGAATCTGTCTCTACAGCATATAATCAGAGAAATGAACAGGCCGCCGAAGCTATGTCGGCTATGTATATTACAAAGAATGCCATGAGTGAGGATTCGCTGGAATATAACGCTAACGAGGCTGAGTATTCATTTGACGACGGATATAACGCAGAGGAATTCGCGTATAATCCCGTTCTCTTCTCTGAAGACAATCAGCCAAGAAATTATCAGGCTGATACTGATGAGGATTTCTTTACTGAAGATAACGAACATATCGAAGCTCTCAGAAGTAATACAAGCAAGATGTTCGGAAATTCTAAGGTTAAGGATTCTAAGAGCAAAGCATCTAAGCTCAATGAATCAAGACTTGAGAATTCTGAGCGCGAGATTGTAAAATCTAAGATGGATGACGTTGACGACGAGGACGTAGTAGAGTCTTCTAGCAGAAGAATGGCTCCGTTTGCACTTGCTACAGCTTCTGCGCTCGCTGACGACACTGTCCGCGAGGTTACTCCTATCGAAACGGAGACTCTTGTCGAGCCTGTAAACGAGCCTGCTTACCAGACTGTTAGCGAGGCTGAGGATACCTCTGACGTATCTTATGCAGTTCCTGTAATTCTTCCTCTTGCAGTCGATGAAGAGAATGAAGAGGTTGAATCTGTAGCTGAGACTGAGGCTGAGATTGAAGCTGTGGCTGAGGCAAAGGCAGAAGCTGAAGATGATACAAGCTTTATAATGCCCGCCGTTGTTATTGCTCCCGTAGCAGTCGGAGAAGAAAATAGCACTTCCGATAGCGTAAGTGAGCAGGCCGGAGAGAGCGCCGCTCCTTATGAGAAGCCTCTTGTAGCTGCTAAGCCCAGAGTCGTTGTTAAGAACGTTGTTGAAAAAACCAATAGTACAGTCAAGGCTAAGCCTGTTATAAGTCTTCTTCCTATAGAAGAGGATAAGGCTGAAGAAGAGCCTATCGAAGCGCTTCAGCCTGTAGAAGAAGAGAGCGTTTCTCTTCCCGAAGAGCCTAAGGAGCCTATCAATCTTGAGCCTATGAGAATAGTTCTTTCCGTTAATAAAGCGGGAGGAGTTAAGGTAGAGTCAAGAGATCCTAAGCCTGCGGCTGACAGTGAGGATAAGCTCGAGTCACTTTCAAAGGCTACTCGCATAGTCCTTCACGTAAATAAGCCTGCTACTGTTGAATCGGAGCCTGAGGTTGAAGAACCTCAGGTAACCGAAGAGCCTGAGGTTGTTGAAGAGCCCGAGGTTATTGAAGAGCCTGAGGTTATCGAAGAGCCCGAGGTAGTCGAAGAGCCCGAGGTTATCGAAGAGCCCGAAACTGTTTTCACAGATTCAGAAACAGCGGATTCGATAGTTACTGACGAGGACGCAAGTAAGTTTATCACCAAGATAGAGCACAGCCCTAAGGAAAAGCCTGTTTCATCTAAGCTTTTTGAGGTAAACCTCGATACCATTTGCGCTAACTTTGAGGATGGCGATATCGTATCGCTTAAGACTCTTAAGGAAAAGAAGCTCATCAGCAATAAGGCCGAAAGAGTAAAGATTCTTGCAAGAGGCGTAATGAACAAGAAGCTTACCGTTGTAGCGGATAAATTCTCTATCAAGGCTGTCAAGATGATAGGTCTTGCAGGCGGTCTTGCTGAGGTTTACATCGACTGATAACTCTTATTTCAAAAGAAAAAAGCGGGGGCGCTTGTAAAAGCACAAGCGCTTCCGCGCAAATTTACCGTTAATTTTGAATGGAAAATATAATGAAAAAGAAGTATTTGTTTTGTACAAGTCCTCTTATGTATCTTACCGAGCTGCCTATCATAGTACTTTTTCTGATAGCGCTTCGATATAATAAATACTCTGAGGAGATTGGTAAGTTCTATCCCTTGATGATTTTTCTCGGACTTACGGCGTGCTTTATCTTCATATATCTTTATAGAGTGATAAGCATTTCACTTGAGGAAATCAGGTATCACGGTCTGTTTTCGTCACGAGATAGAGCGGATATAACCGAGGGTAAGGAGCTTATCATTACGCTTCTGCCAAACAGACGAATAAAGGTAGACCTTTTTGGAAATGACGGAACTCTTCCCGAGTATTCGTGGATAAAGGACGGAAAGCCGATTGATATATTCCTTTTCAGAGGTAAATCCCTGGGTACAAAACGAACGGTAATCTCACTTCTTACCTTTTTTGGAGTAGACGGAGATGACGCAATAGAGGCTCTTGAAAGTGAAAGCTTTTCGGGTGACTACGAGCTTTCTTCTCTCGAGAGTAAAAAAGAAGAGGACAAAACCGTATTCAGATTAAAGATAAAGGAAACGGTCTGAAATTCTCTTAAAAATCAGCACAATTTATTTGTATTATAAGAATGGAAGAAAAAATGAAGAACTACAGAATTGAAACGAAATGTGTGCAGGGCGGTTACACTCCCGGAAACGGAGAGCCCAGACAAATTCCCATTATACAGAGCACTACCTTTAAGTATGCGACAGGCGAGGATATGGGTAAGCTTTTTGACCTTGAGGCATCGGGATATTTTTATCCCCGTCTTCAGAACCCCACCTGCGATACTGTAGCGGCAAAAATTTGCGAGCTTGAGGGTGGAACTGCAGCTATGCTTCTCTCATCGGGACAGGCAGCATCCTTTTTCTCGATATTCAACATTGCATCTGTCGGTGACCACGTAATATCCTCTGCGAGTATATACGGCGGTACTTACAACCTTTTTGCCGTAACTATGAAGAAAATGGGCATTGAGTTCACTTTTGTAGACCCCGATATAAGCTATGAGGATCTTTGCAAGGAATTCAGACCTAATACCAAGGCTGTATTCGGAGAAACACTTGCAAACCCTGCTCTTACCGTTCTTGATATAGAGAAATTTGCTAAAGCCGCTCACGCAAACGGTGTTCCGCTTATTATAGATAATACCTTTGCTACCCCTGTAAACTGCCGTCCCTTTGAGCATGGCGCAGACATCGTAACTCATTCTACGACCAAGTATATGGACGGACACGGCAGTGCGGTTGGTGGCTGTATAGTTGATTCGGGCAAGTTTGACTGGATGGCTCATAAGAAGAAATTCCCCGGACTTTGCACTCCCGACGATAGCTATCACGGAGTAACCTATGCCGAGAGATTCGGCAAGGAGGGAGCTTTCATTTATAAGGCAACCGCACAGCTTATGCGCGACTTCGGAAGCACACAGTCTCCTCAGAGCGCATATCTTCTTAACCTTGGACTTGAGAGCCTC
The DNA here is from genome assembly GCA_045646755.1 of Eubacteriales bacterium. Taxonomy (GTDB): domain Bacteria; phylum Bacillota; class Clostridia; order Oscillospirales; family CAG-272; genus UBA1740. The sequence goes on from JAZRLJ010000141.1 coordinate 7,624, forward strand.
CACGTACGTATGGAGCGCCATTGTCTTAACGGTCTTAAGGTTGCAGAGTTCCTTGAATCAAGCGACAAGATAGCTTGGGTAAATTACCCCGGACTTAAGTCGAGCAAATATTACGATCTCGCTATGAAATATATGCCGAAGGGCACCTGCGGTGTAGTAAGCTTTGGTATAAAGGGCGGTAGAGCCGCGGCAGAGAAGTTTATGAGCGCACTCAGAATCTGCGCTATCGAGACTCACGTTGCTGATGCGCGCTCCTGTTGTCTGCACCCCGCAAGCACAACTCATAGACAGATGAACGAGGATGAGCTCATTGCTGCAGGCGTTCCCTCAGATCTTGTCCGTCTTTCCTGCGGACTTGAGAGCTACGAGGACCTTATAGCAGATATAGAACAGGCACTTTCACAAATTTAAGGTAGGAATCAAAAATGCCAATTAAAATACCAAACGATTTGCCCGCGGTCAAGGTTCTTACGGACGAAAATATTTTCGTAATGACCGAGACACGCGCAATATCGCAGGATATTCGTCCTCTTAAGATACTTCTTCTTAACCTTATGCCCAAGAAGATAGAGACAGAAACTCAGTTTTCGCGTCTTCTTGGCAATACTCCTCTTCAGGTTGAGCTTGAGCTTATCCATACGAAGAGTCATAAGTCGAAGAACGTAGCAGAGGAGCATCTCCTTGCATTCTACAAGACCTTTGACGAGGTAAAGGAAAACTACTACGACGGATTTATAATCACAGGCGCACCTGTTGAGCAGATGGAGTTTGAAGAGGTTACGTACTGGGAAGAGCTCGTTGAGATAATGGAGTGGTCAAAGACTCACGTGCATAGCACCCTGCATATATGCTGGGGCGCTCAGGCAGGACTCTACTACCACTACGGAATAAAGAAATATCCGCTTGAAAAGAAGCTTTTCGGAGTATTTCCTCATAAGGTAGATTATAAGAGGTCTATACTTTTCCGCGGCTTTGATGACTGCTTTATGATTCCTCATTCGAGACATACCACCGTAAAGGCGGAAGATATAGCTAAGGTTCCCGAGCTTAAGATACTTTCGACCTCTGAGGAAGCGGGAGTATACGCCGTAATGAACAAAAACGGCAGAAGCATATTTATTACGGGACATAGCGAATATGACGCTGATACGCTTAAGGCAGAGTATGTGCGTGACCTTACGCAGGGTAAGCCCATCGAAATTCCGAAGAATTATTTTCCCGGAGATAATCCTAAGAAAAATCCGATAGTAAGCTGGAGAGCTCACGCAAACCTTCTTTTCTCAAACTGGCTTAACTATTTCGTATATCAGACTACACCGTATGATATTACATCTGTTTCGAAGAAGAAAAAGTAATAAAAAACGGCAAGGAAAATCCTTGCCGTTTGTCTTATTTAAATTATGTATCAAAACGTAGGAGCGCCGAGCAGCATTATTGCGAGCGCGTACATTAAGGGTATTGAGAGTACGCAGAGCGTATGCGAAATCATAGCCATACCTGCGCCCGTCTTGGGATTTCCGCCGTACGCCTCGGGGAATACAACTGTATTCAGTCCGAGAGGAGCCGCCGTTGCAAAGAATGTAAGGAAGAGGACGTCGTTGCTTATATTAAGCGAGAAGAGTATATTTGCAAGCTCCTTGATACCGAAAAGAGAAGAAATTATAATTGCGGGGAGGACGGTAAGTCTGAGAGCTGTAGCGATGTAAACCTTCTTGTCCTTAAGCATACCTACAAGGTCGTAGCTTCCGATAGTAAATCCTGCGAGAAGCATCGCGACGGGACCCATACAGCCCTTAAGAGTATCGAGTGCGCCGGTTATAGGCGCAGGAATCGAGGGACCAAAGCCGAGCAGTCCTACTGCCATGCCTATAAGCATTGCTACGGTGGGAGGATTGAGTATTTTTTTAAGATATCCGCCCTTGTTTTCTCCCTTGGGAATGAGGACGCTCATACCCCACAGATATATCATAATGCTGACGGGGAGGCAATAGAGCTTGTAGTATGAGAGCACCCTCTCGCCAAAGAGCGCAAGAACAACTGGGTCGCCTACGTATCCGCTGTTTGCAAAGGCAAGAGCGTACATATATACACCTCTCTCGGGACATTTTTTCTTAACGAAGAGACAGCCGAGAGGGATAGCCATTCCGAGCGCGATAGCCACTCCTATGGAAGAGAGTATAATATTGGTTGCGTGTGTTGAAAGCTCACTTACAGTGCAGTATCTTGCCATCGTAGAAAAGCTGAGGGCAGGGCAGAAAATCCAGTTTTCCATCTTTGCCATAACCTTGCCCGAGTTTTCTGGAATGAGGTTTCCCTTGCGCACGATAAAGCCGACTGCGATACATATAAAGAGGGTAAGCATCGGGCTCAGCGTCGCCAAAAACGTTTCTTTCATATTTTTCTCCGTAAAATATTATTAACGGACACTATTCTAGCACGATTATTATAATTTGTCAATTATAATTGTGATTATTTCTAAAATAATTGTTGATTTTTATAGATGCCTTTGTAAGTCCATAATTTAAACAAAAAACAAAAGCAGGAGTAAGAAATATACCTGACTCCTGCTTTTTTGTAAACAAACGTGTGCTTATTTGTGCCTTTTAACCTTTATCTGTACTGATTGTACTGATTATTTTGGCTGTTCTGCTCGTTTTTGTTATTCTGCTCGTTTTTGTTGTTCTGCTCGTTTTTGTTGTTCTGCTCGTTTTTGTTGTTCTGATTGTTTTTGTTATTCTGGTTGTTCTGGTTATTCTGATTATTCTGATTATTCTGCTTATTCTGGTTATTCTGGTTATTCATTTTTTTATTCTCCTTATCATAGAATACGAGAATAGTTTGTCTCGTTTTAGAAAAACTATTCACAGATTTTCTGAAAAAAATAGGAGTTGAAGATATGCTTTTAATACAAAATGGAATTTTATACACAATGGAAGACAGAGAACCGATAAAAGCTGATATTCTTATAGATAAAGGCAAAATTGTTGAAATTTCAAAAAAAATTGTCAGAACCGAAAATATGCAGATTTTTAATGCGGAGGGACTATGCGTATTTCCCGGATTTATAGATGCACACAGCCATATAGGTATCTCGGAAGAGAAAATCACCACGTATAATGATCCGACAAACGAAGGAACGAATCCTATAACACCTGCAATCAGAGCCATAGATGCGATAAATCCGATGGATAGCGCATTTCATAACGCATTAGCGGTAGGTATTACGGGCGTAATGGCAGGCCCGGGTAGTGCCAATGCCATAGGAGGTCAGTTTGCTTTTATAAAAACCTCGGGCAGACGTGTTGACGATATGGTTATTCTTGCGCCGTCGGCAATAAAAATGGCATTTGGCGAAAATCCTATAAATACCTATGGCACGAATGGAAATATTCCGTCAACGCGTATGGGAATAGCCTCTCTTATAAGAGAGGAATTATTTCTCGCCCGTCAATATTTTGAGAATGAGAAAAACGGAAATCAGGATAAGGACTTTACTCGTGAATGTTATAGAGATTTATTCGAGGGAAAAATTCCGATAAAAGCCCACGTCCACAGAGCAGACGATATTTTTACCGCCATTCGTATAGCAAAGGAATTCGGTCTCGGTCTTACTCTCGACCATTGCACCGAGGGGCATCTTATCGCAGAGGAAATTGCCGAAAGCGGCTTTCCCGCCATTCTTGGCCCCTCGCTTGCCTCTCGTACTAAAAACGAGGTAGAGCTTTCGGATTTCAAAACTGCGGGCATTCTCAGTAAGGCGGGAGTGCAGATTGCCTTGACCACCGACCACCCTGTGTCGCGTATTCAATATCTGCCGGTATGCGCTGCCCTAGCGGCAAGTGAGGGGCTCGGTGAGATGGAAGCGCTCCGCGCTATAACTATTAACGCAGCGCGAATATGCCGAGTTGATAACAGAGTCGGTAGCCTTAAGGTAGGCAAAGACGCTGATATAGTTATTTATGAAGGGAATCCGCTTGATATCAAATCTACCTTGCGCGCCACTATCATTAACGGTGAGTTCGTATGGCACAGCAACGACAAAACTATAGCACAAATATGTTAAAAGTAAAGTAAACTATACAAAAACCTATAAATTGCATAATATTTGGTTTCTTATTGCGTGTTTAATTGTTCTCGAAGAGATAAAACAAAAATGCCCAGCGTGAGCTGAGCATTTTTTTGTATTCGAGCAAAGGTCGAAATTATCTCTTTGAGTTTTAATCGTCGCATAAAGTGTTGCACCAAATTTGCACCAACTCACACTAACATTTAATGCCATATTTCAATCATTCAAAGCGTTAAACAATATTTTCTTGCTTCGTACAAGATTCAGTCCGAGCATAAAAACTATTACGCATACGGCAGAGCCGAGAGCGGCGTTCATAATCAATATTTCGGTTTCGGTCATTCCCTCAAAGGATACAAGCATTGAGCGTTGCAATGCAAAGATGGAAACAAAGGCATCCGCAAAAGATATATTTCGTAACGTTATGAGTGCCCCCGATGTGCTGCGACGAGATTTTATATTGATTGTCGCGAGCGTAACTTTAGTAAAGGCATAAGTCGCCATCGCTATCATTACAATCATATGAAATTCGTGCCCTCTGTCACGAACTACCGACAGAATCACAGTTCCGAGAAGAGGAATGGATAATACCATCAGCATCCATCCTGTGAACTTGGTAATAAACTGTTCCTTTGACTTGGTACAGAGCACCGTAAAGCGAACGATGCTTAAAATCAAGTAATAAGAGCCAAGTGTTAATAGCCACCATGAGTTTGACACAATACCAAATACAAGATGGTATGCACCGAAGGCAACATTAAAAATCAAGCTGATAAGTGCGAATTTAAGCGTTTTATCCATTGATGTTTCTCTCGCCAAGCACACAATCCGTTATGATCCGCATAACCGTACTCATATCATCGGAGCAATCCCGATTAAGCCATTCCATAAGGACGGCAAATACACCTGTTAAATAAAATTTGATTACATAGGAACGTTCACTTTCGGGAATGTGAAAGCGTGAAAGGATGGGATCAAATATATGATTGAACATTTTGCCGTAAACCTCATCCATATTCATCGAATGGAATTGTTTGATGGATACCTTGAAGATACGCTTATTTTCTTTCATAAAGGTTAGGTAGGGCTTAAGGTATTCGGTTGTAACGAAAATCAAG
>JAZRLJ010000142.1:0-2890 GCA_045646755.1 Eubacteriales bacterium
GGGTGATACCTATTTTAGAACCTCCCGTCCCGGACATAACCTTGACAGAGCCAGAAACCAGTTCAAGCTCGTTTCCGATATGGAAGCAAGACTTGACGAGATGAAGGCTATTGTAAAAAAGTACGCTAAATAAATATACCTAAGAAAATAAAGCTCGGCATACCGAAATCTCGGTCTGTCGGGCTTTAGCTTTACCTTTTAGGTAAAAATACACAAAAAAATATTTGTTTACTGTGTAATATATCCGTTGACATAGCGGATAAGAAATGATAAAATAGTTGTGTCGGTGCCGCGGTGACTTGCGGCGCAAAAAAGACGTTTGACGAAAGGTGAAATTATGTGCAATAAAAGAGGTGTGGTAGAGCCCTTTACCGCTGAGGCAGAGAAGCTTGCGAGCGGGGAATTTCTTGAGCTACCTAAAAACAACGTAAAGGACAGAGTTCATATATCCTTTACCTGTGATATTGACGAAATGAGTGAAGATGCGGTTATCAGAATCGGCCACGGATTTGAGGTATCAAGCGGCGGTTGGGTTGAGATAACCAAGCATAGAATTGCCGCATACAGATTCTACGGTTGGCACAATCCTCCCAAGCGTTATTCGCTTCCCGAAACCGATATGGATATGGAGGTCAGCGATTTCCTTTCCGTAGTTATAAATAAGGATATAGCAGGCAACGGTCTTTTCTTCCTTGTTACCACCAAGGGCGGTATGAAGAGATTTGATATCAAGGACGGAATGGCAGGCGAGATGGGAGCGATATTTGCATCTCCCCTCAACTGTGAGATTAAGAATTGTAAGCTTAATTTCATAGCAGACGGATACGCTGATCCAATCTGGGTGTTTGGCGATTCTTACATAAGCCTTTACGACCCTTCAAGATGGCCAAGCTACCTCTTCCGCGATAAGTACACGAAAATCTTGCTTGCGGGATATTCAGGAATGAATACTCAGAACGGACTTGTAGATTTCAAGGTTGCAATAGAGAGAGGCACTCCCGAGTATTGCTGCTGGTTCCTTGGAATGAACAACGGTGATAAGGAAGGCATACTTAACGAGGCTTGGCTCGCCGCTACCGAAGAATTCCTTGCTATATGTAAGGAAAAGGGAGTCACACCGATTCTTGCAACTATTCCTTCAACGCCCGCGGTAAACAACGCACAGAAGAACGAATGGATAAGAAATTCAGGCTACCGTTACGTAGATTTCAACAGAGCGGTAGGAGCGCACAAGGACCTTGCATGGTACCCCGGAATGCTTCATACCGATAACGTTCATCCCGCTGCAAAGGGAGCACAGGCACTTTATACTCAGATTCTTACCGATTTCCCTGAAATAATGCAGGCAATCAGATAAAATAAAAAACGAAGGCTGCACTTTGGATACTATCTCAAGTATCATGAGCCTTCGTTTTTTATTTATTTTTGTGGTTTAGTTTTCTATAGTCTCTGACTATTTATCGGTCTTCAAGGATAGAATTTTGTTTTTTATCGGCGCGGCGATAAGATAATAGATAAATGCAAATATCGGAAGAATGAGGAATGAGATAACCAACGTCAGTATTTCTCCTCCTGTATAACCGCTGCCAACCTCGGAAAAATACGATATTGCATTAAAGCATTCCTTTGCTAAGAATATAACGAATATGAATATAGCCTCAAGCACAATTCCGAAATTCGCGCTGCAATCGAGCGAGAAAATCTTTGACGTCTTAATCTCAGCTTCGCCGACTCCTCTGTGTAAAACTGCGTGATTAAGTATGATTATGCAAACAAATATTTGCAAAAATACATACAAAATAAACATAATTGATACAATTGCAGAGAGCATCACTGCCTCTATGGAGTTGAAAATGTCGGATACGAAATAGAGGTAGTATCTGGGGAAGATATACAGAATTTTTGGCGTCGATAAGAGGAGCGCAAGAAGTGTCTTTCTCTTAATTCCTTCATTTGAAGCAAAGAAGATTACTGTTGCTGCAAGGATAGGGAAGAGACCTTCGATAAAGGAAATCATATATGAGGCTGTGACCAGCAACGCGCTGTTTTCATAAAGAAATCCGTAGAAAATGTAATAGGCCAAGAACTCAAAAAATGTGAGTCCGCAAAGTAATAGAGATGCCGTTAAAAAAATTTTTCCGACACCAAATGTTTTGTTTTTCATAAGCTACTCCGTTTTTTCAGTAGACCTATTTTATCACATTCTAGCGCCTTTTTCAATCATCTTTAGAGAGATATGAAAAAAAGATATGAACAAATTGTAAATTTTAATAAGAATTAACATTACTACTTGAAATATACACGCGTATATGCTAATATAATAAGGCTGCGCAAAACGTAGCAAATAATATAACTCACATAGCGAGTAGGATTACTGCCGGTGCTTTTCTAAGTCGCAGTATTATGTCGCTATGGTGGAAAAACCAAAGGAGGAACATTAAAATGTTCGAAATTTCAATCAAGCAGTTGCTTGAAGCAGGCGTTCACTTCGGTCACCCTACCAAGAAGTGGAACCCCAAGATGTCTGAGTACATCTTTACTCAGAGAAACGGTATTCACATCGTTGACCTTCAGAAGACCGTTAAGAAGTTTGAAGAGGCTTACAACTTTGTATCTGAGCTTGCTCAGGAGAACGGCACCGTTCTTTTCGTAGGTACTAAGAAGCAGGCAGCTGACACCATCAAGGAAGAGGCTCAGAGATGCGGAATGTACTACGTAAACGTACGTTGGCCCGGCGGTATGCTTACCAACTTCAACACCATCCGCAAGTCTATCAAGCGTCTTAAGGACCTTGAGAAGATGCAGGCTGACGGTACCTTCGATCTTCTTCCCAAGAAGGAAGTAGCTAAGAAGATTAAGGAGATCGAGGACCTTGAGAAGGCTTACGGCG
>JAZRLJ010000143.1:0-4972 GCA_045646755.1 Eubacteriales bacterium
GTCTTTTTTGTTTAAATTCTTTTATCATCTGTTGCGGGATTGTCGATAAGCTCACCCTTCTCGGTAAAGCGCGAGCCGTGGCAGGGACAATCCCACGTGTGTTCTGCACGGTTATATTTCAGCGCACAGCCAAGGTGCGGACACCTCGGCGCCGTGGGGGTGAGAAGACCTACTGCTGACTCAAAAATATTCATAAGAAGCTGTGGACGGAATACTGAGCGCGACGGTGAAAACAGCTTTTCATATCGATTCTCTTTTTCTAAAACGAGATCGCAAAGTATATCAGAGGCAACCATTGAGTTTGTCATCCCCCACTTATTAAATCCCGTCGCAACAAAAACTGTTGGTGTTGCTTTAGAATACTGTCCGATATATGAAACTCCATCAAGCGTCATACAGTCCTGGGTCGCCCACTTTGTCAAAATCTCTGCATTAGGGTAATGAATTTTCGCAAACTCTTCAAGTTCTTTCCAGCATCCGCCTCTTTTTCCCGTTCTGTGTCCGCCTCCGCCGAGAAGCAAGACGTCCCGATAATTTCTGAACGAAAGCCCTGTGTCCGATTCGTCTACGTACATTCCTCTTACGTTTTCTGCGCCATTCAAGGCAATAACGTATGAGCGGTGCTGATAAAGCTTAAGAAAATATGCGCCGTGCTTATTCAAAATCGGAAAATGAGTTGCGATAATGAGCTTTTTATAAGAAATTTTAGCGTGATTTGTTACTGCCTCGTTTGGCCTAAGCTCTACTACCTTCGTATGCTCATAAATAGGTAAATCCCTTGCAATTTCATACAGAAATTTTAGTGGATTGAATTGCGCTTGATTTTCCACGCGCACTGCCCCTACAACGTCTATAGGAAGCTCGTCTGCATACGAAAAATCTGCCCTTACGCCAAGACGGTTCAACGCCTCAATTTCCCTCTCAATCCTTTTCAGGCTATCGAGAGAATATACGTAAGAGTCCTTTACCTCATAATCGCAGTCAATATCGCGAGAAAGCTGTGCGTACTGTTCGATAGCATTCGCCTGCGCCTCAAGATACATGAGCGCCTTCTCTTCCCCGAAGCGTTTTATAAGCTTATCGTATATCAATCCGTGTGCAAGAGTGATTTTTGCCGTTGTATTTTTAGTTATGCCGCATAAAATTTCGTCAGCCTCTGCGAGAATACAGTCCACTCCCGCACGTTTAAGCTTATACGCGCAGAGAACGCCGGCGATACCTCCACCAACAATTAAAACATCCGTACTTTTATCCTCTTCAAGCGGGGGAAAATACGCTTTTTTTACACTATCGACCCAAATTGAACTCATAATTCGTCCTCCGATTTGCTATTTTCAATATGGGTATTGTCTGCATTTTTGATAAAAACATACCTAGCAAGTTAAGCCTTGACTTTCTCACGCTCATACGCTATAATGGTAAAGCACTAGCGTTTAATTTATCCATTGGAGGATTTATGAAAAGCGAAAAAAATATTTTAATCGCCTTTATTTTGAACTTCGCATTTTCTATTTTCGAATTTGTCGGTGGAATTGTTACGGGCAGCGTTGCAATTCTTTCGGATGCGATACACGACGTGGGAGATGCCGCAAGTATAGGCGCGTCATTCTTTCTTGAAAAGAAAAGCAAAAAACAGCCGGACGAAAAATACACCTACGGATACGGAAGATACTCGGTTATAGGAAGCGTTATCACAACCTTAATTCTTCTCGTGGGCTCGGCAATAGTCGTATATAACGCTATAGGAAGAATAATCACCCCAAAGGAAATTAACTATAACGGAATGATAATCTTCGCTGTCGTGGGTGTATGCGTAAATTTCTTTGCCGCTTTCTTTACCAAGCACGGCGACTCGCTAAATCAAAAGGCGGTAAATCTGCATATGCTCGAGGACGTACTCGGCTGGCTCGTAGTACTTGTCGGCGCTATAATAATACGCTTTACCGACCTCGTAATTCTCGACCCTATTATGTCCATCGGCGTTGCAATTTTCATTTTTGTCAGCGCTCTGGGAAATCTTAAGGAGGCGCTCGACCTCTTCCTTGAAAAAGCTCCGCACGGTATTGACACTGCTGAAATTTCAGAACATATAAAGAAAATCGAGGGCGTAATAGGAGTTCACCATATCCACATATGGAGCATTGACGGGCAGAACAATTACGCGACAATGCACGTAGTTGCAAACGGAAATCCTCACGAAATCAAGCATAAGGTCCGCGAGGAATTGGAAGAGCACGGAATAGGACACGCAACCTTAGAAATAGAAGCAGAGGGTGAGCAGTGTCACGAAGAGCACTGCCGCGTTGAATACAGCGCTGCGCACCATCATCATCACCATCACCACCATCACCACCATCATCATCATTAAAACAGTACGGCCGCTGTGCTTTTGCTACAGCGGCCGTTTTTTTACATTAACGTAACGGACGTATTGCGGTCTATCTCTCGGGAGAGAATATAAGACGGTGCGCCAGAGTATAAATAGAAAATGGAGTTAAAAATGAGAGAAATAACGCTGACTAACGTGGAAAAATTCAAAAATTATCTTGTTGAAGAAGAAAAATCGAAAGCAACCGTTGAAAAGTATGAAAGAGATATTAAGACTTTCTGCAGGTGGGCAAAAACGAAAGAAATTACCAAGGGGAATGTACTGGAATACAAAGCATATCTCTGCGAAAGATACACCGTATCAAGCGTTAATTCAATGCTTTCCTCAATCAACAGCTTTTTCAATTATCTTGAGTGGTTTGAGCTTCGTGTAAAGTCGGTAAAGGTACAAAAACAGATATTCACCTCAAGAGAGAAAGAGCTCACAAAAGGCGAGTACGAAAAGCTGCTTCAGGCAGCAAAAAAGAGAAAGAACAAAAGGCTGTTTCTGCTTATGCAAACGATATGTTCAACGGGCATACGTGTATCAGAGCTCTGCTTTATAACAGTTGAAGCTATAGAACGCGGCATAGCCGAAATTGACTGTAAAGGAAAGAGAAGATATGCTTTTTTGCCTACTGAACTTTGCGAAATCCTTAAAATTTACACCCGTGAACAAAAAATAAAAAGCGGATCCGTCTTCATCACAAAAGCAGGAAATCCGCTGAACAGATCAAATATCTGGAATGATATGAAAAAACTATCGCATAAGGTTGGACTGGCGGATGACAAGGTCTTCCCTCACAATCTAAGACATCTTTTTGCGCGAACCTATTACAGTTTACAGAAGGACATCGTACGTCTTGCCGATATACTCGGACACAGTAGCGTAAACACCACGCGCATTTACACTATGGAAACGGGAGAAGTTCACCAAAAACAAATACAGCGTCTCGGACTTATAAATTCCGCAATGACATAATCTATATTATGTTGTATGTTTAGTTACATATAAATTTCCTACCTCGTCACTTTATGATTATTATTCGAATAAAAAGCCCGTACGTTTGTTAAAAGTGCTATAACTCAATCGTACAGGCTTGTAAATGTTTAATAATACGCGATTATCATTGCGAGATTTATTTACAGATGTGTATTGACATTTCCAGAAATTTGTGTCAGAATAATATCGAGTTTTACGTTTTTCACTACATAATATAGATTATGTAGTAAAAATTAAAGTTCAAAACATTTTACAAAGGAGAATAAATATGAACAAGAGAAATCGTTTATCTTCTCTGATTGCGCTCGTGCTTGTTTTGTGCATGATGTTCTCGTTCTGCTCCGTTCTTTCCTCTTGCGGAAAGGATAAGGATCCGGACCCAACACCTACACCTACACCTACGTGTTCGCATACAAACACATCGCTCAAAAATCAGAAGGCTGCTACCTGCTCCGCGGCAGGTTACACCGGTGACGTAGTCTGTAACGACTGTACCGCTGTAATAACTCCCGGAACGGCTATAGCAAAGCTTGCCCACACCAGCGACGCGGGTACGGTTACCAAGAACCCCACCTGTATAGAAACAGGTGTAAAAACCTTTACCTGTACCGTCTGCGCTGCAATAATCAAAACCGAGGCTGTTGCTACGGTTGCTCACAACGACATCTACCACGATGCTCAGGACGGCAATCACTGGCACACCTGTACCAAGTGTACGCTCAACGCAAGTGAGAAACACACTCCCACCGATGCAGGAACAAAGACTGCTGCTACCTGTGTATCTCCCGCTTATACCGAGTACACCTGCGCAGACTGCGGCGGTATCTATAAGGTATACAGTGACACCGAGCTTGCTCTCGGTCACGACATGACCGACTGGGTTCTTACCGAGTCTACCTGTCTTGTTGCAGGAAGCAAAACTCAGTCCTGTAAGCGTGACGGCTGTACCGAGTCCCACTCTCTTCCTATTCCGATTTCCTCAGTATGTAGCATGGTATTCTCTCACTATGAGACCGCTCCTACCTGTACTGTAGACGGAATTGCAATCTGGGTATGTGAGGACTGCGGCACTGAGGAAACCAGAACCGTTGAAAAAACCGGAGTACATAAGTACGGCGATGCTGATTCCGACGGAGCTAAGACCTGTCAGGACTGCGGAAAGACCATCAAATCCATAGTGTCCACAGGAACAACAGCTAAGATTGAAAACGTAAGCACAGATGCTGACCTTGAGGTAACTACAAAGGAAGCCGCTATCCAGTTCCCCGCTGACGTTCTCGGTGACATTGCCGGCGGCGCATCTCTCGAGGTATCCGCTGACACTCTTGACGATACTACAAAGAACTCTGCGGTAGATAAGGTTACCGACACCGCAGCTAAGGAAGCTCTTAAGGACGCTCCCGTATACGACTTTACCGTTAAGAAGGACGGCGAGGCTTACACCGACGCCTTTGCATCTAAGGTTACCATCACCCTTCCCTACGATAACGGCGACAACGATGCTGACGGTATAGTTATCTACTATCTTGCCGAGAATGGCACGATTGAAGCTATTACCGACGTCGTTTACAACGCAGAAACAAAAGAGGTTACCTTCTTCGT
>JAZRLJ010000144.1:0-5560 GCA_045646755.1 Eubacteriales bacterium
AGGGGCTTATAGGTTTCGTCAGCGGTGAGGAGAGCGCGAGCTACGCCGTGGCGGATAGCGCCTGCCTGACCGGTGAATCCACCGCCGTTAACGTTTGCAACGATGTCAAACTTGCCAACGGTTTCGGTAACGCCGAAGGGCTGGTTTACGATGAGCTTGAGGGTCTCAAGACCAAAGTAATCATCAATATCTCTGCCGTTGATGGTGATAGCGCCGGTACCGGGGTAAAGGCGAACTCTTGCAACGGACTTCTTTCTTCTACCTGTTCCGTAGAAATAAGGTTTAGCACTGGTATACATTCTACATTTCCTCCCTATTAGTCAAGTACGATGGGCTTCTGAGCAGCCTGCTCGTGATTTTCGCCTGCATAAACGTGAAGACGAGTGAAAGCCTTGTCACCGAGAGTGTTGTGGGGGAGCATACCCTTAACTGCAAGCTCCATAGCCATTTCGGGACGCTCAGCCATAAGCTTCTTGTAGCTTACTTCCTTGAGACCGCCGATATAACCGGAGTGATGACGGTAGAATTTCTGTTCAAGCTTCTTGCCGGTGAGAGTAGCCTTAGCTGCGTTTACGATGATAACGAACTCACCGCAATCAGCGTGGGGAGTAAACTCAGGGCGATGCTTACCGCGAAGAATGTTAGCTGCCTTAACGGCGGTTCTGCCGAGAGGCTGACCTGCGGCATCAATAACGAACCATCTGCGCTCGATGGTTTCCTGCTTTGCCATGAAAGTGGACATTTTTATTTCCTCCAAATTGATTTAACTGTGTTTTTAATTTTTTCAAGCTTTTAGATTATAACATATAAAGGCGTGCTTGTCAACACTTTTTGATAAAAAAATTAAAGAAAAATGATTTAGAAAATCAAAGCTCTTGTTTTCTCTCGTTTTCTCTCGTTTTCTCTCGTTTTCTCGTTTGGCAAAAATAAAAATTTTTGTGCGAAATACTAAAAAAACAACCCCAAAACTATAAAAAGTGCAAAAAAGAGAACCGCCGCCATTGCCTTTGAGGGCAATAAAACGGCAGTTCTTCTTTTGTCGGCAGAGCTCTAAATTTGTCTTTGAACGCTCTTGTATTCGTCGTAGAACTTATAGTAATGGCAGTTGCTTGTCGAATTCTGAAGAAATCCCGCCATTTCGTCCTCGTCAAGGTTCATAACGCAGGTATAGGAGTCTGTGTACTCGTCATACTGATAGTATTCACAGCTTTCGCAGTTTGCCTGCCTTTTCGGTCCGTATTTTGTAAAATCCATATCAGATAATAAATCCTACTATAATCATTGCGGCAGCAAAGAGAGCAAGTGCACCGAGAGCTCCGTATAGCTTGAGCTTCATTTTCTTCATCTCGAGGTCAAAGGACTTCATAGACTCTGCCGCTTCTTCTTCCTGTCTTGCGTTTATCTCTTCTATTTTCTTCTCGGGGGAGGGAGCAGAGAGGATTTCCTCAAGCATATTTTCAAGGTTAGCCTTGAAATCTGCGATTTCCTTTTCAAGCTCGCTATCCTTATCCTCGCCGAGCTTAGTTTCGCAGCAGAGACCGTAAGTGCAGAAATCTTCCTCGTCCATTGAAGCAAATCCGAGCTTTATCGCGCCGAAAAGAAGAATTACGCTATCGTTAAACTCCGCGCACTCTCTCAGCGCCTTATCGCTGTAATATACTCTTGAGGTTGCGACAAGGCCCTTTTCCTTGCATAGCTCTGCCGCTTCTATCATTGTACTTGTTATAATCTGTTTAGCCTGTTCAGCAGTCATTTTCTTCCTCCGTTATATGATTTCGCTGTCAATAATCAGCTTGTTCTCGTCGTTTTTAATTCCGTATCCCGTTTCAGTTGCCATAGAGAAAATCTTAGTTCCGTTGATGCCGACGCAGTTGTCGATAGAATCCAGGAATTTCATTGCCATAGGGTGAAAATCCGAGGTGGTTGCGAATATACCGCGGCTGCCCTGAGCCGCGCACACCGCTCCGTAAAAGCCGCGCAGGTCGGTTTCTGTTGAAATGTCAATTCTGTTCTTGGTCTGAAACATAATGGTTTCTCTGAATCCGAGAGAATCCGCCGTTCTTATAATGCCGTCGATTCCTCCGTCGTCAGAGCCGCCCGTAACGTGACTCTCGGTGATTATTTTGCCCTTCATAGCAAGGTATTTAGATAAAAGGTTAAGGAAATAATGCTCGAAAAATTCACCGCCGCGAGAGTGGAGCTTCGTTAGAAAGGCTGACTTTAAGAGCAGGACCTCGCGTCTGTTTTTGATATAAGCGCTTTTTTCATCTGCGAGAGAGTATACCGAGCCGTCGAAATTAACTATTTCGTCCGAGCAAAGTCTTTTGAGAATCTGGCCAATATAGGTCATAAGCTTGTTATCGTCTCTTGGGGATGGGGTAGCGTCAGTACCGAATGCGCTTACAAGACTATCCTTTATGTCCTGTTTGGTTTTCGGCGTGCCCCTCAGCAAATCGAGAATTTCTCTCTCGCATTCCTCAATTCGTATAGCAACCTCGCTGTTTTCGATAAGAAAGTAAAGACCTGATTTGTCTCTGTCGATAACCTTCTTAGCTTCCATATCACTTATTATTATTCCGATACGGCTGCGAAGAATATTCAGTCTGCCGTTCATACTGTCGTCGAGACGCTCGCTATCCGAAAGCTCGAAGGAGTCTATAACCGAGAAGATAAGCTCTCTGCGTGAGAGACGTCCGAGTTCAAGAGTGTCGAGGACTGCTTTGTATATTTTTCTGTATTCCTTAATATCTGCCAAGAACGTTATCCTCCCTTAAAATTCTGTGCGAATATGGTTGGAGCGCGGGCAGAAATACCCGCGCTTTATCTGTTATTCCTTTGAAAATTTCGCGCGGTTTGATTCCGCGAGGTCGGTTATCGCCTTGATAACCTTGCCCGGATAGAGCCACCAGTCGCGCGACCAGACTCTAATCAGACTCCAGCCCTTCGATTCGAGGAACATAGGCTTATATACGTCTCTTTCCATAGTAGAATCGGAGGATTTATAAGCATCTCTGTCGAGCACGACGCCGACGAGGTATCTGTCGCATTTCTCGTCGTAAACTGCAAGAGAAATTCTGTTTTCCTCACTTCCGAGATTGAGGTCTACCGTATATCCCTGCTTGGTAAGGCGCTCCTTGATTCTTTCCTCAATGGGAGAGAGTCTTGAGAATGTTGCTTTTTCCTCGGTTTCCTTCGGGTTAAGCTCGGAGAGAATTGCCTTCACGTCAGTGCCGAGCGCAGAGGAAACGGCACGCACGTAGGTGAGATATTTTTTGAGCAGCTTAGGACCGAGGTTTTTAGCTCCGTCAACCTTGAGGGCCTCCGGCTCAATGCTCGTTATAACGATAACCTTGGACTTTGCTCTCGTTATCGCTACGTTGAGGCGGTTTTCTCCTCCCTCTGCGGAGAGAGAGCCAAAGTTGGTGTAGAGCTTGCCCTCTTCGTTGTTTGCATATCCTATAGAGAATATAATAATGTCTCGCTCGTCACCCTGTACGTTTTCGAGATTCTTGATAAATATGCTTGAATCCTCGCCGTTTTCAACTCTGTGACGCTCGCTGAGCATAGCGGTACGGAAATCGGGATTTTTCGCCATTTCCTTATCTATAAGGTCGGCAATGCAGCTCTGCTGCTCGTTATTGAAGGTGATAATTCCGATGCTTTCGTTGTTCTTTCTCGTTTTGAAAATTTCGTCGAGAAGCTCAACTGTCTTTTTAGCCTCGGCGATATTCTTTCTGTCTACCCATTTTCCATTTACCTTGTAGCGCTCAATCGGGCGGGATATGTCGCTTTTCGAAATGTTTGGTGAAATCTGCAGGCTTGACGAATAGAACGCCGCGTTAGAGAAGTCTATAAGCTCGGAGCTCTTGCTTCTGTAGTGATAGGTGAGGTTAGCGCTCTCGTATCTTGCTATTGCAAGGTCGAGAAGGCTCTCTACCTCGAGAGCAGCCTGTATCGAGACGTCGTCCTGAGTTTCAATATCTCCGCCGAGGTATCTTCTCATGAAGGTTGTAGAGGGGCGGAGCTGCTTTGTGTCGCCCGCCACGACTATATTCTTACCGCGGTAGATTGTGGGAATAGTGCTCTCGATAAACACCTGAGAGGCTTCGTCAAATACCACTATATCAAAGAGATTTTTGGTAAGAGGAAGAATTGACGAAACGTTTTCGGGTGAAAGAATCCAGCAGGGGAAGAGCTTAAGAATGTAGTCTCCGTAGAATTCAACGGTTCTTCTGATGGGCCAGAATTTCTGCTTCTTTGAAATCTGGTAGAGGTAATCCTTGTTATTCTTACCCGCATTGTAGGTCTCTACGTAATCCTTGGTAGCATTGTACGCGGCGATTTTAGCGTTGACCTCAAGCAGAGCCTCTTTGAGACGGGTTACCTTAGTACGTATACTGCGGTAATCAACGAGCTTTGCGAGATCATCCTTACAGGATTCCTCGTGTCCGATAATCTCGTGATATATGCGTATTTCAAGAAGCTTTTCAATAATTTCGGAGTAATTCTGATAGCTCTTACTCGTAGAGTAAGCAAAGTTGAGAATTATAATTTTGCTCTTATCAAGGCTCTCTAGCAGGTTGGTTACGTCACGCATTGCAATGTAGCCGTCAAGTGCCTCGTAGACGAGTCTTATATAAGCGTGGTTTCCACGCAGAAGATTATCTATTACTGAGATGTAGCCGTCCTCGGTAAGAACGCGGAGAAGGAAGCTGTATTCTGCGGCAAATTTGTTGATTTCTTCGAGCGTTTCTGTAAACTTTGCTTTCATATCTCTGTTTACAGAGCCTCTGAAGAGCTTTGTCGGATACTTGAGCTTTGACTCAAGCTTTACCACAGCATCAAGTGCGTTAGCGTCGGAAAGCTCCTTATAGTGTGCAAGCACCTGACGGTAATAGGGGTATTTTGAGGTGTTGAAGAACTTTCTTCTTGATTTTTGCAAATCGGTAAGAGAACCCTTGACCTCTGAGAGCGTGTGAATATCTATATCCGACTGCATAAGGTCTATGAGCGGATTTTTCTCTTTTGCCTCTACGAAATCGTAGTAGAGCTTCTCGAGATTTTGTCCCTTTATAGCGAGAAGTGCGTCGGAAAGCTCGCTATAGGTGAGCTTCATTAAATCCTCGTCTGAAATCAGCTTATTGTATATCTGATAATCGGTCGAATTCTTCGTGATATTTGCAGAGGAAGAATACATTTCCGAGAGGGAAAGACCGAAAGGTCGGATTTTGTTTAGAGTATCGTATATGGCATCAAGGGTTGCCTTTTCGTTTGCTATTTTTGTCTCGAGAGCAGAGTGCTCACTCATAAGCGCGCGTATGTCTGTGGGAGCAGAGGAAATTTCTCTGTTGTGAGCGGCAGCACACTTGGTGTAGAAGCTGCGTTTTTCTTTGCTCTCGTCGGTTATGTACATGCACTTATCACTGAGAGATGCAAGTCTGTTATATACAACGTCGAGTGCCGCCTTTTTCTGAGAAACGACAAGCACCTTTTTACCCTTTGCCATAGCATCGGTGATAACGTTGACTATGGTCTGCGATTTACCCGTGCCGGGAGGGCC
>JAZRLJ010000145.1:0-6634 GCA_045646755.1 Eubacteriales bacterium
CTTTTCCATTACTTGATACCTCTCTGATCGTTTATGAATTTAACGAAGTTCTCAACGTACTCCTCACTTCTTTCATGTCCCTGCTCATAGCTCATATTAACAGAATCCTGAGCGAACCAGTCGTCTGTTTCGGGGAGTCTGTCAAGCTTGATGGTGCCGGGCCAGAGGTACTCAAGCATAGAGCATTCGCATCTGCCTGCATGGTCGCCGCCGCCCCACTTTTTAAATGCTTCGGGAGTGAGATTTCTTCCTGATCCCATAACCTGAATCCAGTTCCAAGGGTTATCCTCGGCTGACATCTGCTGATAGAATTCTTTGTTCTCGTTCTTGCCCCACCAGCCGTAGCCTTTGGTCTGGTCAAGGTATTCAAATACAAGCTTTCTTGCAGCCTTTCTGCAGGCAAGCTCCATGGGGTTGAAGTCCTCGGTCTGATGGCAGATTACAAGGTATATGTTTCTGTTAAATCCTGCAAGGAAGAGTGACTTAAGTATGCAGTAGATATTCTGTTCAAACGTGTCGCAGTCAACGTGTATAGAGCCCTTCTCGGGACCTGCAACGGCATAGCTTGCCACACCGTACCATACGGGAGGCATAACGACACAGTCAACCTTCTCGGCAATTCTGTCAATAAGACCCATAGCGACGAGTGAATCGCAGCCGTAGGGGCATATTGTGGAGTGGTACTCCATCGTTCCGATGGGAATAAGCACAGGCCATCTTTCAGCCTTTGCCTTTTCAAGCTCCTTGGGGTAAGTGAATTCCATTCTGATACTGCTCATAGTAAAATCTCCTTTAAATTGTGTTTATTTGTAAATATTTGTTATAATATTTCTTTATTTCACGCCTTTTTGAGCGTTTATAAACTTGACGAAGCTATCAACGTATTCTTCACACTTATCTCTTCCGTGCTCTGCGTTCATATTTTTTGAATCCTGGGCAAACCAGTCGTCAGTTTCTGAAAGTCTTTCGAGCTTTATCGAACCGGGATACAGATGCTCGAGTACAGAACATTCGCATCTTCCTGCGTGGTCGTATCCGCCCCATTTTTTATCTGCTACAGGAGTGAGGTTTCTTCCGGTTCCCATAACCTGAATCCAGTTCCAGGGGTTATCCTCGGCAGACATCTGCTGATAGAATTCCTTGTTCTCGTTCTTACCCCACCAGCCGAAGCCTTTGGTTTGGTCAAGAAACTCGAATACGAGCTTTCTTGCTGCCTTTCTGCAGGCAAGCTCCATAGGGTTCATATCCTCTCTCTGATGGCAGAGAACGAGGTATATATTTCTTGTAAATCCCGCAAGGAAAAGGGATTTTAGAATACAGTAAATATTCTGCTCAAAGGTATCGCAGTCGACCTGGATAGTATTTTTTTCAGGGCCTGCAACCGCATAGCTTGCCACACCGTACCATACGGGAGGCATAACGACACAGTCGACCTTCTCGGCAATTCTGTCTATAAGTCCCATGGCAACGAGCGAGTCACAGCCGAAGGGACATATTGCAGAGTGATATTCCATCGTTCCGATAGGGATAAGCACAGGCCATCTTTCAGCCTTTGCCTTTTCAAGCTCTCTCGGATAGGTGAATTCCATTCTTATACTACTCATCCGCAACCTCCCATGTTGGTATAAATTTTTATTATGTATTGACATCTTTATTATAGCTGTGTTAAAATCTATTTGCAAGGGATTTTTTTAGCAAGCTTATGTAAAAAATTAGCATATAATTTTCCAAAACGGAGATACGAATGAACACTTTAGATAACAGAAGTTATTTTGACCTAAATCTTACGGTTACCGAGGGAGGTTATTTTAAGCCTAAGGCGGACGTTGATTGGAGCATGGCAGAGCACCTCTCACCTATGTGTAAGTTTTATTATATCACCAAGGGAAGCTGCGAGATAAGCATTGAGGACGTTACCTATACAGCCAGGGCAGGAGACTGGTTTTTTATTCCTACAAAAACGGCTCATTCATACCACAATTTTAGTGGTAAGCCGTTTGAAAAATACTGGATGCATTTTGAAATTTCACCGGTCAGAAACATCCCCAAGCTTCTCGGAGCAGGCTATCTTCTCAGGCTCTCTGACAGAAAAGAGGTAAACCGTCTTTTTGCTAAATTCACAGAGCTTTTTCCTGGAAAGGATTTTGCTGACAGAATAGCGGTAAAGGCAGTTGCCCTGAGACTGCTAAGTCACTTTGTGAAGGCGAGCGTCAAGAGAAGTGAGGATATTTCAGTTGCCGAGGGCTCGTCGATGTCCGAGGTGTTTGACTACATAGAGAGAAATATGGATATCCTTATACGCAATGAAAAGCTTGCCGAAATAGCACATATGCATCCAACACACTTTATAAGATTTTTCAAGAGTGAAACAGGGCAGACACCCAAAGAATACGTAAACGGACGTAAAATGGAAATAGCAAAAGCAATGCTTGAGGGCACTGAGCTTCCTATAGGTGAGATTTCGGAGAGACTTGGATTTTTTGATACGATGCACTTTTCGAAGACCTTTAAGAAAAGATATTCAATATCTCCGACAGCCTACAGAAAGATGCATCTTGTATAAAAATTTGGAAAATATCACCAAAACGCCCCTTTTTCTTTAGGGTAATATATCAATTGACACGCGCCTTTTTTATGTGATATACTAAAGAAAAAGGGGTAAAATTATGCCAACTACAGATTCTTACAAGATTCGCACCAAGCGCAAAAATCTCTTTCTCAGAGTCTCTAAGGGACATTTCGCAACCAGCCACAGCCATATAAATTATTTTATTGACGTGACTACGCAGAAGACCAGACTTTCCGAGGCAACCGCAGTTGCAGAGGAGCTTGTAAGCTATTATAACTCCACCACTATAGTTGATACCATACTTTGTCTTGACGGTACTGAGGTAATAGGCACTTGTCTTGCGGAGGCGCTCACTAAGGGCTCTTTTACTAATCTTAACGCTCACCAGACCATATACGTGGTAAAGCCTGAGCATACCGCAGGAAGTCAGCTCTTTTTCAGAGACAATATAGTTCCAATGATACAAGGAAAGCATGTGCTTGTCCTTGCCGCGTCTGTAACTACGGGTTATACCACCAAGTCAGCCATAGAAGCTATAAAATATTACGGCGGATACGTTGCGGGCGTAGCGGCTCTCTTTGCTACCAAGGATGACTGCGAGGGTTATCCCGTTCATTCGGTATTCGATACTAAGGACCTTGACGGATATCAGAGCTATCAGTCCCACGAATGTCCTCTCTGCAAGGCGGGGCAAAAGATAGACGCGCTTGTAAACAGCTACGGATATTCGAAGCTTTAATCTTAATATGAAGAAGGAGCAGAAATACGTCTGCTCCTTTTTTATTTTATATAAAATTCAAGTGACAAAGCTCTTGATAAGTTTGAACGGTCGTGTTATAATAGTGAGGACTTTATACTAAAAATGAGAAAAAATTATCATATGGAGTAAAAAAATGGAATCGAAAGACAAAAAAGAAAATTGGATCGCATTGCTGCCGATTGCGGTTTTTCTTTTGATTTATATAGGAGTAAGCATAATCTTCAAGGATTTTTATCTTATGAGCGTTGTGGTGGCATTTCTTTGCGCCTTGCTCGTAGCTTGCCTTCAAAATAGAAGGCTGACCTTTGAGGAAAAAATATCCGTAATGGCAAGGGGAGTGGCGGATAAAAACATCATTACAATGATACTAATCTTCTTGTCAGCAGGCATTTTTGCAGGAATTTTAGGACGAGAGGGCGCGACTGCTGTTGCTGATCTTCTGCTGAAGTTTATTCCCGCAAGATTTTCTGTTATCGTTATGTTTGTGGTGTCATGCTTTGTCTCTACCGCCATGGGCACGTCAGTTGGTACAATTACGGTAATAGCTCCTATTGGAGCAGCCGTCGCTACCGTAACCGGTGTTTCGCCCTTTCTCTCGGTTGCATCTATTGTGGGCGGCGCAATGTTTGGCGACAATCTTTCTTTCATTTCCGATACCACTATTGCGGCGACAAGCACGCAAGGGTGCAAGATGAGAGATAAATTCCGCGAGAATTTTATTATTGCATTACCCGCAGCAATTCTTACTATCGTCATTTTGCTCATAATTGCTCTCACCGGGGGTGAGGTCAGCGAATATACTCCGGGTTCTATAAATCTCTGGCTTTTATTGCCGTATTTTCTGGTTTTGATAGGCGGAGTTATCGGTATAAATGTATTTATAGTATTGCTCTGCGGTATTCTTGTTGCTACGGTAGTAAAGCTTTCTCTTGGCGTAGGCGTAGCGAGTGTAATTTCTTCAATGGGCTCAGGCGCATCGGGTATGTTTGAAGTTATTATAGTAACTCTTCTTGTATCTATGCTTTCTGCCTTGATGCGTGAGTTCGGAGGCTTTGACGCCTTGCTTTCTGGTATTAAGAGGGTATTTCGCGGTCGTATAGGAGGTCAGCTCGGTATTGCTACGCTTGTCAGCGCAATGGATGTGGCAACTGCAAATAATACCGTAGCGATAGTAATGTCTGCTCCTATTGCAAAGACTATAAGTGAGGAATACGGAATTACCAATACGAAAACGGCGTCGCTTCTTGATATATTCGGCAGTATAGTGCAGGGCCTTATTCCGTATGGAGCTCAGCTTTTGATTGCAACTCAGCTGACGGGAATAAGCGCGGCAGAAATGCTACCGTATATGTTCTATCAGTATTTTCTCGCTATAAGCGCGATAGTCTTTATGTTTCTTCCAAGCGTGGGCTTTTGTAGAAAAAGGTAAGAAAACCACGCGATAGTCGCGTGGTTCAAAAAAGGCTATTGCCGATAAGCATAATGCAAATATAAATCAGCGCAAAATGTTTTTGTGTCAAAGGCTCCCTTGTGTAAAGGGAGCTGTCGCAAAGCGACTGAGGGATTGTTTGCAAGGCTTTTCGCTTATTACAATCCCTCCGTCATTTTTCTTAGAAAATGCCACCTCCCTTTACACAAGGGAGGCTTTGGTTTAATCCCGCTCCTGCGGGGTGTACGTAACAAATGCATGGCTGACAGGCCAATTTAAAACGCACTTGTGCGTCGCCAGTATTATTAGGGTTTTACCCGAAAATGAAATACCCCCCGTTTGACGGGGGGATTTTTATTTATACGCTTATATGTCAGCGCTATTTATTCAATCTCAATATCGAGAGGCTTATCAATCTCTTCGCCGACGTATTTTCCGTTCTTTTTTCTCTGTCTTACACATTCGGAGAGCAGATATTCAATCTGTCCGTTAATAGAGCGGAAATCGTCCTCTGCCCAGGCTGCTACTGCGGCATAGAGCTTAGGAGATAAGCGGAGAGGAACCTGCTTTTTTTCGTTATCCTTCATTAGTAGAGGCTACCGGAGTTAACGACAGGCTGAGCGTCCTTATTTCCGCAAAGGACTACGAGAAGATTGGATACCATAGCTGCTTTTCTTTCATCGTCAAGCTTTATATTGCTGTTTGCTTCAAGTCTTTCGAGTGCCATTTCTACCATACCGACAGCGCCGTCGACTATCATCTTTCTTGCGTCTATAACGGCAGATGCCTGCTGACGCTGGAGCATAACCGCAGCGATTTCGGTTGCGTATGCAAGGTAGGTTATTCTTGCCTCGACTATCTCTATTCCCGCCTCGTCGACACGGCTCTGAATTTCGTCACGAATTCTGCCGGCGACTATTTCACTTGAGCCGCGAAGGCTTCCGTCGTCAGCAACGCCGTCACCGGTGGTATCAATGCCGGGAGCAACGTCGTAGGGGTAGAGTCTTACGATATTACGAAGGGAAGCGTCACACTGAAGGGAGAGGAATTCCTTATAGTTATCTACGTTAAATACCGCCTTTGCGGTGTCAACTATCTTCCAGGTAACTGCGATTCCTATCTCAATGGGGTTTCCGAGGCAGTTGTTTATCTTCTGGCGGTTGTTTGAGAGAGTCATTATTTTAAGAGAGAGCTTTTTGTTTACGGTGGGGATAGTAACACCGTTCTTCATAGTGACTGTTTCTTCAACGGTATTTACGTCACCGCTCTGATTGAGCTTAGTGTTTGCGGCAGGGTTAACAGCAACGCAGAAGGGGTTAACGAAGTAGAATCCCTCACCCTTTATAGAGCCAACGTATTTACCGAAGAGAGTAAGCACGAGAGCTTCCTCGGGCTTGAGTACCTTGAGTCCGAGCAGAGGAATCCAGCCGATACAGAGCCAGAGACCGCCTATTATAGCCAGAGCGCCGCCGAAAACGATCGCATCGGTACTGTTCTCCGTCATAATTATTCCCGCTATAAGAACAGCAAGACCGAGAACAAGTCCTAAAAGAGTGAGAATAAGAGCGGACATACCGTTCTTTTTAGTCTTTAGAATTTTTTCGTTCATAATGTTTCTCCTTTGTATTTTTTGCTTTCTATTATTATGATATCATAGTGATATCAAATTGTCAATAGGTTTGAAAAAAATTTAAAAGGATTGACAAAACAGAAAATATAATGTATAATCTTATAGAAAGCGTTGATAAGAAAGAGTAGCAGGGCAGAGTCTCACAGAAAGCAGCCGGGTGATGAGAGGCGCAGAGGAAACCTTGTGAATACGTCTTTGAGCGCGCACCGAAGCCACGAGGGGTGTGTAGGCTGCGTCGGGTATGCC
>JAZRLJ010000146.1:0-7319 GCA_045646755.1 Eubacteriales bacterium
TATCCTCTCTTGTGAAGAGGCATACCCGAGGTGTCTATCATAAGCGTAGCTTTATCCTTAAGGATAAAAAACTCTATCTGATACTTGATTCCCGTCTCTTCAAAATAGGAAAATCCGT
This sequence comes from Eubacteriales bacterium, assembly GCA_045646755.1. GTDB lineage: Bacteria > Bacillota > Clostridia > Oscillospirales > CAG-272 > UBA1740. The sequence continues at coordinate 119 of JAZRLJ010000146.1, forward strand.
ACTTTTCCTCAAGTGAGCGCACGACCGCCTTCTTCACTATCTTCTGGCAGTCGGGAATAGAGGTGAGGGCGCTTTTTATCGAATGTCCCTTCACGGGAAAGGCGTCGCACTTGCCTATGTAATCAGACCAAGGGAGCGCTCTCGTTCCCTCAAAAAGCTCATCAAAGGTAGCTGAGTTAAACGAGCCGAGCTTAATAAAAACCCTCTCCGCATATCTCAAAAACACGTTTGAAAGAGCAACTGCCTCTGGGTCTCCGAGAAAGCTGACTCTTCCGTCTATGGTCTCAGTCCTCTCGTAGCCGAGAGCCTCTATCTCCTCACCGAGAAGATGCTCAAGTCCAAAAAGACAGGTTGCAACAAGTTCAAATTTCATCTTTTTTTCCGTTCCTGTTTTCTGTATTGTATCCTTCAAAAATCACAGTATCAAATCTGTGTGAAAAAGCCTCTTTTTCCTCTTCCTTAGAGGTAACCGTCCAGGCAAAAGAGCATACGCCGAAAAGTCGGCGGAAAAGTCTGAAGCTTAGAAGCCTCGACTCAACCACGTTAAACGACACGAAATCAGGACGGCAGAGAATATTCGTAAGAAAGGTCTGCACTGCAAAATAGAGAGGCTTTCTGTATTTTTTCTCTTTGAGATAATTTGTCGAGAGAATTCCCGTAAGAATATCGGGGTTTGCCTTTCTCACGTCTCCGAGCGTGAGAGGATTAAACGATTCAATGATATATTCTCCATCGTATCCCGAAAGAATTTCAAGCGCCGCCTTAGCAACTCCTCTGTTTCCGGGCTCTTCCTTGAGCTCGACGAGAATCGGCACTCTTCCCGCTACGAGAGAAAGCACCTCGGAGAAAAGCGGTATAGTATCCTCTGTGCCTGAAAGCTTCATTTTCTTAAGCTCAGTTGACTCAAAGTCTATAACCTTTCCCGAACACGAGGTCACTCTGTCAAGCGTTGCGTCGTGGAATACCACCGCCTCGCCGTCCCTTGTAAGTCTCACGTCAAGCTCTATTCCAAATCCCGACTCAGCGGCAAGGCGGAATGCAGTGAGCGAATTTTCTGCGACACCCTCTCCGTGAAGACCTCTGTGAGCATACTTATACGTAGCAAAACGACGTATATCCTTTTTTCTCGAGAGCCTTGGCGTAACCGCAATTAAATAAAACAGAACCGAGAGGAATAAAAGTCCTCCCAAAATTCCAAGCGTTATATATAAAGCTGGCATAATAAACTCCTATATTTTATTTGTTTTCGTTTAGATATTTTAGCATAACAATAAGCATTTGTCAACCGAGCGTTATTGACATTCACGCTTTTGCGTAGTATAATGTAGTATGAAAAAATAGGAAAAGAGGTGAGAGCAATAAAGGTCTACAGATATACAAAAGAAACCGCGCTTTCGGGCAAGAGAGTAATTGCTCTCGGCTTTTTTGACGGAGTGCACCGCGGACACAGGGAGATTATCGAAATAGCAAAGCAAGAGGCAATGAGACTATCTCTTCCCTCTGCGGTATTCACTTTTTCGGGAGAGAGCTTCGCTCTTAAGGGCGGTCATATATATCCGACGGAGGAAAAGCTCTCCGTCCTTGAGAATATGGAAGTGGACGAGGTAATACTCGCAGACTTTACCGAGATGCGTGAGGTCAGCGCAGAAGATTTCGTAACCGACACACTCCTTGATAAGCTCGGATGCGCCGTAGCTCTGTCGGGAGACGATTTCAGATTTGGCAAGGGCGCTCGCGGAAACGTTGAGCTTCTCTCCTCACTTCTCAAAGAAAACGGAGCTTCTCTTATATGCGCGGAGGCGGTAACGGAAAACGGAAAGAAAATCTCCTCCACCACCGTAAGAGAACTGCTCAGAGAAGGCAAAATCAAAGAGGCAAACAAGCTTCTCGGCTCTCCGTATTTTATAAAGAGCAAGGTAACGCGAGGACTCGGACTTGGAAAGAGCTTCGGCTTCCCTACGCTGAATGCTGACGTCGACGAAAGAGGCGTGGATATGCTATCAGGTGTCTATAAGTGCGTATGCAAAGTAGATAAGAAGAGCTACTCTGCTATTGCAAACGTCGGCGTGTGCCCCACCGTCTCGGACAGAAAGAAACATATCGAAGCATATCTCTTAGGGTATTCGGGTGACCTGTACGGCAAGAATATTCTGCTTGAATTTCACGATTTTATTCGTCCTGAAATCAAGTTTAACTCAAAAGAAGAACTGATAAAGCAAATAAAAGTTGACATAAACAAGACTTTTTACGAAAAGGAAATATAAAAATGGCAGGAAACTGGACAAAGCTCACAGCTACGGGTAAGACCGCAGACCTTGATACTATCAGCTCCGTTATGAGTATGATAGACAACGGACTTATGATTGAGGATTACAGCGACTTTTCTCTCAACGGAATGTACGGAGAGCTCGTCGACGACACCATACTTAACGCGGATAAGGAAACGGTAAAGGTGTCCGTTTTCGTTCCCGAGGAGAGAAGCCTTGCGGAATGCCGCGCCTTCATAGTCGAGAGATTTTCCTATCTCGGAATAGAGGCTGAGATAAGCGTCGAAGGAATGAGAGAGGAGGACTGGGCGGAAAGTTGGAAGCAGTATTATAAGCCCGTACACCTTGGTAAGATTACCGTAGTTCCCGCCTGGGAAAAGTACAAGCCCTCACCCGAGGAGGTAGTCATAAGAATGGATCCCGGAATGGCATTCGGTACTGGAACTCACGAGACCACAAGACTCGTGCTCCGTCTTATGCAGAACGAGATTCTCGGCGGAGAGAGAGTTCTCGATATGGGAACGGGCTCGGGAATACTCTCTATCGCGGCAGTAAAACTTGGCGCCGCATCTGCCGCGGCATACGATATCGACCCCGTTGCCGTTAAGGTTGCGAGAGAAAATGCGCGCGACGGCGGATGTGACAATATAACCGTAGGCGTATCCGACCTTCTTCGTGGCGTTGACCTCTCGGGCGGAAAGTACGATATATGTCTTGCAAACATCGTAGCGGATATAATCCTGCGAATGCTTCCCGATATACATAACTACGTTAAGAAGGACGGAAAAATAATCCTATCCGGAATTATAGCTCCCAGAGCCGAGGAAATTCGCGAGGCTCTCGGAAAACACGGTTATACTATTATAAAGGAAGAAAACGAACACGACTGGCTCGCCATGTTAGTCAAGCTTTGAGTATGAGGTAAGGCCCAATGCCAAGATTTTTTGTTCCCAGCGATAATTTTACGGAAAACGAAATAAGAATTGCCGGCGAGGACGCCTTCCACATAGCTAGAGCGCTTCGAATGGCGGTGGGCGACTCCGTAATCGTATGCGATATGCACGGTATGGAATACGGCTGCACTCTCACGAAAATACGCGACGAGGAATGTGTGTGCGAAATAAATACGAGAGCAATGGGAAAAACCGAGTCCCCCGTATTTATCTCTCTGTATATGGCGTATCCTAAGGGAGATAAGCTCGAGATAGTTACGCAGAAGGCGGTGGAGCTTGGCGCGTCCGAGATAGTCCCATTCGAATCCTCAAGATGTATAAGAAAGGCGAAGCCCGAAAAGGCTGAGCGCGAGGGAGCAAGACTCTCAAAAATCGCAGAGGAGGCGGCAAAGCAGTGCGGCAGGTCCAGGCTCGTCTCAGTCCTCCCCCCACTCTCTTACCGAGATGCTCTGGCGAGAGCAAAGGAGGCAGACCTTCTTCTCTTCTGCTACGAGGGTGACGGAGCAGAGTCGCTCAGACAAATTCTCTCCTTTCTAAACAGCGAGGCAAAAACTATAGCAGTAGTAGTAGGCTCTGAGGGTGGATTCTCTCTGTCCGAGGTTGAAGCGGCAAGAGAGGTCGGCGCCAGGATAGTAAATCTCGGCCCGAGAATTTTAAGGTGCGAAACCGCTCCCAGCTATATTTTATCCGCATTATCCTATCACTTTGAGCTATAAAAAGGGGGCATTTCGCTCCCTTTTTCGTCTTATAATGTTAAAATGAACAAACAATTGTTAATTTTTTTGTATATTTAGTAACTTTTTTTAAAAAAACTATTGAAAAATATCAAAAAATAGGTTACAATATGGTACAGTATTGACAAAACCGATTTGAAAACGGTTTTCATATTGAAGAGAACGCCCTCGCGGCAACGCGGGTGCGGCTGTTTTTTTCACTCTTTTTTGCATACTTATTGGAGGATTTTTATGTCAAACCGCTTATATCAGACCATCATACACCAGATGCGCGACGTCGTTGGCAGAACCATCGGTGTTATAGATGAGAACGGAATAGTTATAGCATGCTCCGACACTGCTAAGATAGGCGAATCGAAGCAGAGAATAAAGGAAGAGCTCACCTATTCTCAGGAATCTATAGTTTATGACGGATACACCTACCGCTTCGTAGGAGCGCAGGAGCAGACCGATTCTATAGTATTCGTTGAGGGCAGCGACCTTCACGCAGCAAAGACCTCTCAGATTATAGCAATATCACTCTCGAATATAAAGAGTCTTTACGACGAAAAATATGACAAGGGATCGTTCATAAAGAATATTCTTCTTGACAATATTCTCCCCAGCGATATTTACGTAAAATCCAACGAGCTTCATTTCAGCAGTGAGGAATGCCGCGTAGTAATCGTAGTTAAGTTTCTTACTCAGGGCTCTTACGTCCCCTACGAAATAATTTCTTCTCTTATAACCGATAAAACCAAGGATTACGTAATAAGCATCAGCGAGCAGGACATAGTAATAGTTAAGGAAGTTTCAAAGAACGCTACCGCAGAAGAGCTTGAGGCGTTCGCAAGCGAAATGCTCAAGACCGTAGCAACCGAATACGGTGCAAAGATTCTTATCGGTATATCCTCTATCTCCGAAAATCTCAAGGACCTTGCAAGAGCTTACAAGGAAGCAAAAATTTCTCTTGAGGTAGGCAAGGTATTCGATATTGAAAAGCCCATTATGTCTTACGAGAATCTCGGAATAGGAAGACTCGTATATCAGCTTCCCACCACTCTCTGTGAGATATTCCTCGGCGAAGTATTCAAGAAGGGCTCTCTTAACTCTCTTGACAGAGAAACTCTCATGACGGTACAGAGCTTCTTCGAGAACAACCTCAACGTTTCCGAAACCTCAAGAAAGCTTTTCGTACATAGAAACACCCTCGTATACAGACTTGAAAAAATCAGAAAGCTTACCGGTCTTGACCTTCGCGAGTTTGACCACGCAGTTACCTTCAAGGTAGCTCTCATGGTTAAGAAGTATCTTACCAGTAAGCCTACAAAATTCTAAATAAAAATTACTGGGGAGGCTGTGCCTCCCCCATAACTTTGTAAATAAGGTGAATATGAAAAGATTAACAAGATTTGTCTCTCTTCTCGTATTACTCACTCTGCTTTTCACTTTCGTACTATCACTTACCTCGTGTGACGCATTTTCCTTTTTCCGCTCCGCGGGAAGCGAGGAGCTTCTCTCAAAGGAAGAACTTAAGGAGAATATCAACTCGGAAACAAACGAGGACATTGACTACGTCTGGCAATATTTAGACCGCTGGCAATTCCCCGTATTCGATAAGTTAAAAATGAAAAGGATAGAAAATCTCTTCCGCGACGTGTACTACAAGGAAGTGCCCGAGTCGTACGTTATAGCGAAGACGGTTGGAAACGATTTTCTTGAAAACAGCTACGACACTATAGACCTCACGGATTCCGTCTTGGTATCCGATGCGCTCCTCACCGCATTCGTCGACTCTATCGGCGATAGGTACGCCTACTACCGCACGGGTGTGCAGTATGACGATTATAAGGACGAGATGAGCGGCACGAAGCCATCGTTCTACGGAATCGGAGTTGAAGTACCACAGCCGCTGATAAAGGGCGGAATTCCGATCACAAGCGTGCTTGAGGGCTCGCCTGCAGAGGCTGCGGGAATTATCGCAGGAGACCGCATAGTCAAAGTTCACAAAACGGACGTTGACGGTATGCTTTTCGACGAGGCGGCAGCAGAAATTACAAGCAAAAACCTATCTGAAATTCTCCTGACCGTAAAACGTGACAGTGAGGAAATTGAAATTACCGTTTCCCCTGATAAAACCGGAAAATACAATAGCTATTCTAAAATTGGTGTAACCTTAAGCAGACCTACCGTAGAAAACGAGCTTCTTATAAGTAAGGTTATCCGTAACGCACCCGCATATAAGGCAGGGCTTCTTAAGGGAGATTATATAGTCTCGCTCGACGGACAGATGGTCCACGGACTCACGCTTGAAACGATAACTGATAAAATTAAGGGCGAATCGGGTACGAAAGTCACCGTTACGGTAAGACGAGGCGAGACTCTCGTAGATATAACGGTAACCCGCGGTCCTGTAGTAACGCCAACCGTAGACTACTGGATAGAGGACGAGAGTATTGGATATATTGCTATCAATTCCTTTAAGGCAAATACTGACGAGCTCTTTATCGAGGCGGTCGATTATATGACCTCAAATAAAGTCAGTGCAATAGTTTACGACGTAAGAAACAACGGAGGCGGATATCTTGACTCGGTTGTAAGTATGCTTGACTATATAGCGAATGACGGAACCACTCTGGTTTCCTTCTCAAACGATTACGCTAAGGCTAAAAAGGCTAAGGATAATCACTCGCTGAAAATACCCTCCGTTATTCTCTGTAACGGGGCTTCCGCATCTGCCTCAGAGCTTTTCACCGTAGGAATGAGAGACTTAAGCAGCAGTGACGGCTTCCCTCTCACCATAGTTGGACAGACAACCTACGGAAAGTTTATTATGCAGAATTCCTATTCCTTTACCGACGGCTCGGCAGTAACGCTGACAGTAGCCTACTACTACTCACCTAACGGTGACGAGTATAACGGAGTCGGAATAACCCCCGACGTAGTAGTAAAGGGCGCTGACGCGCAGACTGAGGCTGCCTTCGAAGAGGCAAAAAAATTAGTTTCTAGTAAATAAAATATATAACAATTCTTAGGAGATAAATGAAATGCCAGAAATCAAAACCTACACCCCCCAGGGCTTTAAGGCCCTCCAGGATGAGCTCGATTACCTCGTTACGGTAAAGGTAGAGGAAAACAAAAAGGACATCTCTACTGCAAGAGCATTCGGCGACCTGTCGGAAAACAGCGAGTACGACGAGGCTAAGGCTGAGCAGGGTAAAATCCACTCCCGCATAGCTGAGCTCAAGGAAATGATCGCAAACGCAAA
>JAZRLJ010000147.1:0-13611 GCA_045646755.1 Eubacteriales bacterium
ATGAGCGTGGCGCATTTCGATATATCTCTTCATCCACTGATAAGGCGCGGGAACGTAGGGAATAGTACCGACGTCCCAGGTAAGACCGCCCGTATTGGTCATAGAATAGAGCTTGTGTCCGTTCTCCTTGGCAAATCTTGCCTCGGTGCAGAAGTAGTATCCGGGACCGTGAGAGAAAATGGTGTAGTCGGTTGTGCGGTTTTTGATGCCGTCACGGATTACGTATTCGCCCATCTCAAAGGTTGCCTGAACTGTGATGTACTTAGGCAGAGAATCGATAAGAGCCTTTCTGTGCTCAACGGGTGCTCTGTTCCAGTTATACGACCAGAATACTATGTCAATATCGGGCTTTCTCTTTTTGATAATGCCTCCTATCATTTCCATAAGGTCCTTGTAGTCGTAGCAGGGCCACCAACCCGGATAAGGCTTGTTCCAGGGCTTAATGTGCTTTATTCCGTTCATATTCTGACGGCGTGTCATACCCATCGTATGCTCGTCTTTAGAGGGGAATTCACAGGACTCGCCAACGAATATTATACCCTTGAAGAGAGGGCAACGGTCAAAAAACTTACCGTAAAGATTCTCGTAGAATTCGTATGCGTCTTCCTCGTCGGGATGCTTTGCGTTGTATAGATAGCTATATGCGTAAACGTCAAGACCGTACTGAGAAGCTCTGTAGCAGAGGTCGTTGAAGTCGTCGTATCCGTGCGGTGTTTTGTCTACGTCTCTTACGAAAACGAGGAGCGCGGAAATACCCGAGTGAGCAATGTTTTTAAGATGCTCGGTGGGGTACATATCAAGGCCGTAGCCCGAGTGAACCATTCTGGGATTAAAAAGCGAGGTTCTTACGTAGTCCTGAGCTTTTACAAAAGGACCTTCCTCAAGGTTCATAAGGTCCTCAAGAAAATATCCTGCCTGAGCAGACATACGGCTGTTCGTACCGCAGAGGATTATCTCGTTTTCGGCTACCGCGAAGCGGTAGGAATGCTCCTTGATAGAAGAGTCGGTTGAGTATGCAATTCTCTTCTTGCACTTGCATATCTCGCTCTCGCGAACGAGCTTAACGGAAATTTTCATAGAGGTAAAGAAGTAATCCTCAAGGTCGCGCGCTGCGTTAGTCATAACGACGTCGGCGTCGTCGGGAATGGTTATGTACCATTCATCGTCTACCTCAACGTAGTCCTTGGGACATTTCTTGTCCATATCGCGTCTGTCGGGCTTGTGCACTACGGAAAATCTCTGTCTGAATTGATAATTGATTTCTTTCATCGTCAGTGAAGGAAAGCTTTTTGCTTTCTGTCCTTTCGTTTTTATAATACTGCAATTATATTAACATTTAAAATAAAAAAAGTCAACCGAAAATAGATTTTTAAAAAGAAAAATCGATACAAAAATGTATCGGTTTTTTTGGGTATATTTACTAAATTTAATATTAAACTCCCGAATATGCGGAGAAGCCGCCGTCAACGGGAAGAACTACACCGGTAATAAAGCTTGCAGCCTCGTTGTTAAGAAGGAAGAGGAGTGCGCCCTCAAGCTCTGAGCTTTCGCCGAATCTTCCCATAGGAGTAGCGGCGAGAATCTTACCCGTACGCGCGGTGGGAGTACCGTCAGGGTTCCAGAGGAGAGCCGCATTCTGCTTGGTTGAGAAAAATCCGGGAGCGATAGCGTTTACTCTGATACCAACTCTTGAGAAATGTACCGCAAGCCACTGGGTAAAGTTGGATATAGCCGCCTTTGCGCCCGAGTATGCGGGAATTTTGGTGAGGGGAGTGTAAGCGTTCATAGAGGAAATGTTCATAATCGAGCAACCCTCTCTGCCTACCATCTGTCTTGCAAATGCCTGAGTGGGAATAAGAGTACCGAGGAAATTCAGGTTAAATACAAATCCTACGCCGGCAGTATCGAGGTCAAAGAAGCTCTTGGTCTCGGCATCAATGTCGCCAAGCTCAAAGTATTCCTTGTCGGTGGTAGCCTTGGGGTTATTTCCTCCTGCTCCGTTTACGAGGATATCGCACTTGCCAAGCTCAGCTTCGACGGTGTCTGCAACCGCATAGCAGATTTCCTTGTCGAGTACGTTGCAGGCATACGCCTTAGCGATACCTCCCTCAGCGATAATCTCATCGGCAAATGATTTAGCCGCGTCAAAATTAAGGTCGAGAAGAGCAACCTTAGCGCCTGCTCTCGCAAGAACCTTTGCAAAGTAGGAGCAGAGAACTCCGCCCGCTCCGGTAACTACGCACACCTTACCTGAAAGGTCGGTGTTAAGAACGTTCTTATTCATTAGTTTCTTCCTTTCTCATAGGCCTCGAAAAGACCGTTGATGTAAGCCGCGCCGAGCGCTCTGTCGTAGAGTCCGTATCCGGGCTTGCCCGTCTCGCCCCATATCATTCTTCCGTGGTCGGGACGAACGTACTCGTCAAATCCCTCGTCAACGAGAGCGGATACGATAGCTGCCACGTCAAGCGAGCCGCAGGAGGAGAGATGCGCTCTCTCTTCGAACGAGCCGTCGGGCAGATTTTTGATATTTCTTATGTGCATAAACGCTATTCTGTCAAGTTTAGCGTACTTTTTAACCATTTTTACTACGTCGTTAGATGCCGCGCAGCCAAGACTTCCCGTGCAGAGACAGAGGCTGTTTGCAGGGCTGTCAACGATAGAGAGGAAACGGTCAAGGTTCTCCTCGCAGGTGATAATTCTCGGAATTCCGAAGATAGGATAGGGCGGATCGTCGGGATGGATTGCCATTCTAACTCCGCATTCCTCTGCGACGGGAATAACCTTCTCGAGGAACTTTTCAAGGTTCTTCCAAAGACCCTCTTCACCAAGCTCGCCGTATGCTGTGATAAGCTCTCTTACCTCGCTCTGAGAGTAGCTTGCGTCCCAGCCGGGAAGGTGAATATCGTCGGTGAGGGGGTTAAGTCCCTTGAGCTGCTCCTGATACATAACGAGGCTCGTCGAGCCGTCGGCAGCCTTCTTGTCAAGCTGAGTTCTCGTCCAGTCAAATACGGGCATAAAGTTGTAGGTAACACATCTTACGCCGTACTTTGCGCATCTTCTTATATTCTCGCAGTAAACCTCAATAAGCTCGTCTGCATTTTTTCTGCCAAGCTTGATATCCTCGGATACGGGAATGGACTCGACTATGTCGAAGATAAGTCCGTGCTTTTCACACTCGTCCTTTATCCACTTAATGCTCTCCTCGGGCCATACCTCGCCGGGCTTTACGTCATATACCGCTGAAACGATAGAGCGCATACCGGGTATCTGAGAAATGTACTCAAGAGAAATCGGATCGTCCTTGCCGTACCAACGGAAAGAAAGCTTCATATTCATAGAAATTTCCTCCAAAAGTTGTTTAATAAAATTATTATAGCATATTTTTTGCTTAAATAAATACCTTTTTCAAAAAAAAACGAAAAGATAGCATTTTTTATCAAAGAATAGACTTTTACGTGGTTGACAAGCATTTTTCGTAATGTTATAATTAGTTATAAATTTATTTTTGTGCAATCGGAGGAGAAAATATGACTCAGAAGGAGCTTACCGAGTTTAACCTCGGCCAGAGTCTTGACGACCTTGCAAACCTCGATCCCAGAGGCTACGGAGTATGTAAAATACTTTACGACGCTTCAAGAAAATATACGGGTGCGCCCACCTCGATGAATGCGGCAAAGAAGCTTTACGAGACGGTAAGCGAGGGTGACATAGTATACGTAATGACGGGATTTGTTCTCCGTCCCTATAAGAAGGCCGAGATGGACGGTATCGTCAGCGCGGCTCTCCTTTGCCGTGCGCTTGTAAAAGCGTTTGGAGCAAAGCCCATAATAATCTGCCCCGAGGATAATTACGAGGCGGTAAAGAGACTTGCTCCCTGCGTAGGTCTGCACCTCTTTGAAAATATAGACGAGCTTATGGAAATTCCCGTTTCCATGGGAGTTATGACGTTTACTAAGGACGCTTCAAAGGCTTCGGAATGCGCTGACACTATGATAGCAAAGGCTATGCCCAAGGCAGTGGTTTCCGTAGAATGTCCCGGAGCTAACGAAAACGGAGTTTACCACAACGCCACCGGTCTTGACGTGACCGAGCTTGAGGCAAAGCAGGATATTCTCTTTGAAAAGCTTCAGACTATGGGTGTGCTCAATATCGCGATAGGCGACCTCGGTAACGAGATAGGAATGGGCGCTATTGCAGACACTCTTGAAAAGTACATACCCTATGCAAGAGCAGGAGCCTGCCGTTGCGGTTGCGGAGGCGGAATTGCCGTAAAGACCAAGGCAGATAACCTTATCACAGCCACCGTCTCGGATTGGGGCTGCTACGCTATGATTGCCTCTCTTGCTTACCTTACGCGAAACGTTGAGGTAATGCACACCGCAGAGCTTGAAAAGGAAACTATGCTCACCGCCTCGGGAGCCGGTATGATAGATATGTACGGCTGGCTTATCCCCGCCATAGACGGATTCGGCCTTGAGATAAATCTTCCGATAGTTTCTCTTATGAGAGAGATGGTAAAGAGTGCTCTTTCCCTTGAGGAAACCTGCAAGGGCTGGTTTGACGGTGTTAGAGAGCTCGGATACTTTGACGGCAAGAAGTAATATGGAAAATTTAAAGTTTTTATCATCGGGTGACAGCGCAGTAACCCTTGGATTTTCACGTGAGATAAGCGAAGAGGTAAATGCGAAGATAAGATATCTCGCAGAGAAGATTGCCTCTGTCGGAAAAGAGGGAATAATAGAATGTATTCCCACCTTTTGCAGTATAACGGTCTTTTTCGACCCTACGGTGCTTTCAAGGAAAAATCTTATAAACTTTCTCACCGCTCTTGTCGAGGAATATAAACCTGAAAGCGCGGGAGAGGGAAGAATATTTAAAATCCCCGTTTGCTATGACGGAGAGTATGCCCCCGATATGCAGGATATGACAGAGCTTCTCGGACTTACGAAAGAGGAAATTATAGAGATACACACCTCACGCGATTACCTTATATATATGATTGGATTTTTGCCGGGATTTCCTTATCTTGGCGGTATGGATGAGAGAATAGAAGCTCCGAGGCTTGACAGTCCCAGGACCTCGATTCCCGCAGGCTCTGTCGGTATAGGCGGTAAGCAGACGGGAATATACCCTCTTGCCTCACCGGGAGGCTGGCGTCTTATAGGAAGAACTCCGGTCAGAATTTACGACCCCGAGAGAGAAGAGCCGATTTTCTATAAAGCGGGCGACAGAATACGTTTTTACCCTATAACAGAGGAAGAGTTTTTGAAAATTGAAAATAACCCTGCCTTTGTCGTAGAGAGGGAGGGATAATTATGCAGATGGACATCACCTTTGCAGGACCTCTCACAACGGTGGTCGATGGCGGAAGATACGGTTATATGAGCGTTGGCTTTTCCTCGGGCGGCGCTATGGACTTATACTCAATGCGAGTTGCCAATATCCTTGTCGGAAACGGTATGGACGAGGGCGCTCTTGAGATGACCTTTATGGGAATAGAGGCGGAGTTTGATACCGATGCGGTCATTGCCATTACGGGCGCTGATATGACGCCCACCGTAAACGGTGAGACCATACCTATGTACGAGGCAGTTACAGTCCGTCGCGGTGATAGACTCTCTCTTAAAAAGGCTGAGTCGGGAATGAGAGCCTACCTTGCCGTAGCGGGCGGATTTGATATTTCTAAGGTTATGGGAAGTTACTCTACTAACCTTAAGTGCGCCGTCGGTGGATACGAGGGAAGAAAGCTTAGAGCAGGCGACTCACTTCCTCTTAAAAGAGGCTCCCGCCTTATAGCAGAGCGCAAGGCTGAAAAAGAAAATTCTTATAAAAAAAGCATAAACGTCAGAGTCATTCTCGGACCTCAGGACGACTACTTTACGGAAAAGGGAATTTCTGATTTTTTAAGTAAAGTCTACACCGTTTCCGACAAGAGCGACAGAATGGGAATAAGACTCTCAGGCGAGCCTGTTGAGAATAAAAACGGAGTCGATATTATATCCGATGCTATCGTAATGGGCTCGGTGCAGATACCTGCTTCGGGTGAGCCGATTATAATGATGGCGGATAGACAGACTACGGGCGGATACGCTAAGATAGCTACCGTAATCACGTCTGATCTCGGACTGCTGGCGCAGAGCTATCCGGGTACAGAGATACGCTTTACTGCGGTCAGTTATAACAAAGCAGTGAGGCTTCTTAAAAAGCAAAATGAACGCTTAATTGCACTAAAAAGAAAACTAAACTTTACAAAATAAAGGATTTTATTATGGATTATTCAAAGTCGCTTCCCTCGGAAGTGAGAAAACTAATCAGAGAGGGTAAGCTCTCGGGACAGACCAGCGGAATGTGTGACGGGTATGCTCAGGCAAACCTTATAATACTTCCTCGCGACCTTGCGTATGACTTCCTTCTCTTCGCTCAGAGAAACCCGAAATCCTGCCCGATACTCGAGGTTGGAGACGTAGGCTCAAGAGAAATAAAGAGAATGGCAAACGGCGCGGATATAGCCACCGACCTTCCTAAATACAGAGTATGGGAAAACGGAAATCTTGTCGGAGAGTATACCGATATAGAGAAATTCTGGAGAGACGATTTTGTGTATTTCCTCATAGGATGCTCCTTCTCCTTTGAGGGTGACCTTCTCAGCGCAGACGTTCCCGTAAGACATATCGAAGAGGGCAAAAACGTTCCTATGTATATAACGAATATAGACTCTGACGAGGCGGGATTTTTCAAAGGAAAGGTCGTTGTAAGTATGCGTCCGATGCCTGCCGACCAGGTTATAAAGGCGGTCAGTATTACCGCATCTATGCCCAGAGTGCATGGCGCTCCGATACATATAGGCGACCCTCTGAAAATAGGTATCAAGGATTTAAGCAAGCCTGATTTCGGCGATAGCGTTACCGTTAAGGATGGAGAAATTCCTGTTTTCTGGTGCTGTGGCGTAACGCCTCAGTCTGCCGTTATGACGGCTAAGCCTCCTATTGCGATAACACACTCGCCCGGACATATGTTCATCACCGATATAAAAAATTCACTTCTGAAGGATTAAAAACATGTACTCAGTAGACCTTAACTGTGACCTTGGCGAGAGCTTTGGCGCATATAAAATAGGAAAAGACAAGGATATAATTCCGCTTATCAGCTCGGCAAACGTTGCCTGCGGAGCGCACGCGGGTGATCCTGACGTAATGGCAAAAACTACAGATTTGTGTAAAGAAAGCGGCGTTTCTATGGGCGCTCACCCCGGATTTTTCGACCTTATGGGATTTGGAAGAAGAAATCTTGCGGTAAGTCCCGCTGAGGCAAAAAATCTCATTATATATCAGATAGGCGCTCTTGACGCGTTTGCTAGGAGCAGAGGAATAAAGCTCTGCCACGTAAAACCGCACGGCGCACTCTACAATATGGCGGCAAAGGACGAGAAGCTCGCTCTTGCTATAGCCGAGGGTATCTATTCGTATAATCCCGAGCTTATTCTACTCGGCCTTTCGGGTAGCGAAATGCTCAAGGCTGCAGAAAAGGTTGGACTTCGCTCGGCTGCCGAGGTGTTTGCCGACAGAGCCTACGAGGACGACGGCACACTCGTCGCGAGAAGCAAGCCCGGAGCTATGATAGAGGATGAGGATGAGGCAGTCAGCCGCGTTATAGGAATGATAAAAAATCATACCGTAAAGAGTATTTCGGGAAAAGAAATCGAAATCTCTCCTGCCTCGGTGTGCGTTCACGGAGATAGCGAAAAGGCGCTGCTTTTCGTTAAGAAAATCAGAAATGCTCTTATATCCGAGGGTATAGAAATAAAACCCCTCTCTGATATAATAAAATAAACCTATTTTGGTAAAAACATGCGAAAAAAGAGGAGAAATCGCGCAAATGCGTCGATTTCTCCTCTTTTTGCCGAGCTTATCTTAAGTCTTCGTAAAGGCTGAAATATCTGTCTGCAAAGTCGTATTGTGAGGGGCGTGAAAAATGAATACTGTCGCCGTTACCGACAGATGCGTTGTTTGATAAGAGCCCTTCGCTTTCAGCAAAAGCAGCGCAGCCGACCTCCTTGATTACTTTCTTCGTTGCTTCCTCTACCGCACAGCTCGTCTCCTGTATTCCGGGTGTCCAATCCCTACAGAGTGCGCCTGCCACAAACGGAACTTTTCCGTATCTCTGACGCAGGTCGTTTATGAGCAAACCGAATTTTTCCATATAGTAGGGATAAAGAAAATCGTATCCGTCACGGCGTCTTCCCTCCATAGCGTCGCTCTCTCCCTGGTGCCAGAGAATAGCTGTGAGTCTGTTTTCGGGATTAAGTGAGAGCGCGATGTCGGTCATCTCAACGGCTCTTTTATAAAGAGGCTCGCCTAGACACCAATTTCCTCTGAGAAATCCGGAGCTGCCGACAGCGGCTCTTATCAGAAGTACCTTTCTGTCTGTGTCCGAAAGGTATTTTTCGTAATATTTTTTTGCAAAAGGAAGGGCAAAGCAGCCGAGTATTCCTCTTTCCTCGTGTACGGTTTCCTTTGCTAAGTCTATTCTATATGTATCAGGGGATTTCATGTGCAGTATTTTATCGTCTTCGGGCGTTACCTCAAGAAAAACGGGCGAGGTATTTGTAAGCTGCATAATCTTTTCTATAGGTTCGTAGGGATTTTCAACATCTCCCAAGCCAAAGCCCTCTGCGTTTGACTGACCGATGAGCAAAATTATATCAAAAGCTTCATTTACAAAGCGTTCTTTTTCAATTAAACAGTTCATATATTACCCTTTTTGCATTTTTACTATTGTATCACCTTACTATTGTATCACGCTGAAAAATTTAAGTCAATAAAAAAGGTATAAAAATCCCCTCAAAGAAGAAAAATATTTCTAAATAAGGAGGAGTTTTAAATGAGAAAAGTACTGAATATAAATCAAGATTGGAAGTTTTATAAGGATACTGACGATATAAACATAAAAACAGACGGAGAAGAGGTAAATCTTCCGCACACGTGGAATGCTCACGACGGGCAGGACGGAGGAAACGACTATTTCAGAGGAAAGTGCGTGTATAAAAAAACGCTCAACGCATCCGAGAAGGGAAAAGGCGAGAAATGTTATATAGAAATAGAGGCGGCAAATTCTTCCGCTGATTTATTTGTAAACGGTAAAAAGGCGGCGCATCACGACGGCGGATACTCACTTTTCAGAGCCGATATTACGGCGCTTCTTGAGAGAGAAAACGAGATAGCCATAGTCGTTGATAACGCGCCAAACGACAGCGTTTATCCTCAGATGGCAGACTTTACCTTTTACGGCGGTCTTTACCGCGGAGTGAATATAATCACCGTTCCCGAAACGCATTTTGAACTTGATTACTTTGGGGGGCAGGGGATAAAGGTCACCCCCGCAGTAGACGGTGAAAACGCAGAGGTTAAAATAGAAGCCTTCGTCACTAATATGAAAAGCGGTGATTCCATTTCCTTCGAAATTTTAGACAAAAGCGGAAAGCTTGTGGTTGAAAGCACTTTTGAAGCTACCGAAGCTAGCTTTACTATTGAAAAGGCAAGACTTTGGAACGGAAAGGCAGACCCGTATCTCTACACCGCAAGAGCCTCAATAGTCAGAGACGGAGAGAAAATAGATACCGTCTCTACAAGATTTGGATGCAGAAGCTTCCGCGTGGATGCAAACGGCGGATTTATCCTTAACGGAAACAGATACTGTCTCAGAGGAGTGTCTCGACATCAGGACAGAGCAGAAATCGGAAACGCGCTTCTTCCCGAGCATCACGAGGAGGATATGCGTCTTATCCTCGAGCTTGGAGCGACGAGCGTAAGACTTGCTCACTATCAGCACTCTCAGTATTTTTACGACCTGTGTGACGAGTACGGAATAGTTGTATGGGCGGAAATTCCCTATATATCAAATCACCTTGAGGATGGAGACGAAAATACCGAAAATCAACTCACAGAGCTTATAGTACAGAATTATAATCACCCTTCGATTATTGTTTGGGGAATATCAAACGAAATTACTATGACGGGCTCAACTCTTCCTATGTTTGAAAACCATAAAAAGCTAAACGAACTCGCCCACAGCCTCGACCCGACAAGACTAACTGCCATCGCCTGCGTATCAATGTGTGATATAGACGAGCCGTACGTTCATATAACCGACCTTGTTGCGTATAACCATTATTTTGGCTGGTACGGAGGAGATACGGATATGAACGGACCGTGGTTTGATAATTTCCATTCAAAGTATCCTAATAAGCCTATAGGCGTGAGCGAATACGGATGCGAAGGACTAAATTTTCATTCCTCTGCACCCGTCCAGGGTGACTATACCGAGGAATATCAAGCGTATTACCACGAGGAACTTATAAAGCAGCTCTATACGAGAAACTATATCTGGGCGGCATACGTCTGGAATATGTTTGACTTCGGCGCGGACGCCAGAGCAGAGGGAGGAGAGCCGGGAATAAATCATAAGGGACTCGTTACCTTTGACAGAAAGTATAAGAAGGATGCCTTCTACGCTTATAAGGCATGGCTCTCCGACGAACCTTTCGTGCATATAGCCGGCAAACGCTACCGCGACAGAGTAGAGGATAAAACCAAGATTACCGTATACTCAAACTGCGACGAGGTCGAGCTTTTTGCAAACGGAGTATCACTCGGTAAGCAGTCTTCAAGAAATCATTTTTTCTATTTCGAGGTGGAGAATAAAGGCACCACAAAGCTCAGAGCGGTAAGCGGAGAATGTACCGATGAAGCGGAAATCTGCAAGGTTTCCGAGCCAAACGAGGACTATATCTTAAAGGAGAAAAACGCAGTTATCAACTGGTTTGAAATAGATAGACCTGAGAAAAGATATTCACTCTTTGATAAGATATTAGATATCGTAAGTACCGAAAAAGGTAAAGAATGGTTTGCAAAATTCTCGGAAAAGCTGAAAAAAGCAACAAAATCGTCGGATAAAAAATCCGATATATTTAACCTAAATGACTCGGTGATGCGAATGCTCGGCAGCTTTAGTGTCCTGCGCCTTACGGGCATGCTCGGTATGATGGACGTCGAGTTTACAAAGGAAGAATTGCTCGGAATGAACAAGGAACTGAATGAGATAGAAAAAAGATAACTTGAGCGTCTCATCTCTTAGTGTATTGACAAACTCTGAGATTGGTGATAAAATATACGGGCACATAACTGCCCGTGGCACAGCTGGATAGCGCGTCAGACTCCGACTCTGAAGGTCCGCGGTTCAAGTCCGCGCGGGCAGGCCAAAAAGCACCCATCTGGGTGCTTTTTCTGTTCCGGTTTTTTACCTGTGTCAAGAATGAATGCTTACGGTCTTCAGGTTAAGTATCTGTGAAAAAATCCATAGATTTGCAGCAAATATTGAGTGGTTTGCAGAAACTATTAAGAAAAAATAAAATTGTGCACATTTCTTCTTGCATTTTTGTTTTCTCTATGTTATAATAAATAAAAGTATTGTAATTTTAGCTAAAATACAACCGATTAGGAGGCTACAATGTCTAATATTAACGTATCGTCTGAACTTTACTGTATCGCCGAGCGTTTTTCTATTCGAGGTAACATTACCGGCATTGAGCACATTAATAAGGGTTACATCAACTCTACTTATAAGGTGGAGACCTTATCTGAAAATAATCACGTGCATCAATACATCCTTCAAAAAATAAACACCAATGTTTTTCCGGACGTAGAAGCGTTGATGAGCAATTTCAAGCTGACTACAGAGCACTTGCATACCAACATGCAAATGCCGGGAGACCATACTCGCGGAAGCGTTCAAATGCTTCGTCCGACAAAAGAGGGCAAGCTTTACCTTCAAGATGATTCAGGCGCTTGGCGTATGATGACGTACTTTGACCACGTGTATTCGTTGGATATTCCTAATAGCCCGGACGTGTTTTACCACGCAGGTGTGTCATTCGGCAGATTCATAAAAGCTGTGCAGTCTGTTGATATAGGTGAAATTAGGGAGGTTATTCCGAATTTTCACAATACGATGAGCAGATATCGTGATTTAGAGGCTGCAATTTCACTTGACCCGGTTGGAAGAGTTGAGGGGGTAGCGGAAGAAATTGCTTTTATACGCTCTCGAACCTCTCTGTTTGGCAAAATAGCAGAAGCGCTGGAAAGCGGTAAAATTCCTACGCGTATATGCCACAACGACTGCAATTTGAACAATATCCTTTTTGATGAAGAAACACATCTTCCCGTTGCTATTATTGATTTGGATACCGTAATGCCATCATCTCCTCTTTATGATTTTGGAGACAGTATGCGAATAGGAACAAATACCGCAAAGGACGATGAAAAGGATTTGGACAAGGTTTCCTGCGATCTTAACCTCTATGAGCAATACGCTAAGGGATATCTGGAGGCTTGCGGTGACATTTTGACAAAGGAAGAGTTGGAATTGTTGCCGTATGCTGCGCTGATTATTACTTCGGAGGACGGAATTCGTTTTCTGATGGATTACATCAATGGAGATACTTATTATCACATTGACTATCCCGAGCAGAACTTAGACAGATCCAGAACTCAGTTGAAGCTTTTATCCGATATGGAAGCAAAGATGCCTGACATCAGAAAAATTTTGCAGAAAATATATCTTGAATGCGGGTTGGAGGCAAAGGTGGATTCAGAAGCTTAGGATCACTATGCATTGCGAAGGATTTTAAGTAAGCGATTAAGAAAAAAGAACGAAGAATTAAGGGGTATAAAATGGAATCATTCAGAGCAATTATTCCTGCAGCGGGAAAAGGGAGCCGTTTACAAAAGGTCTGCGGAGATCTTCCCAAAGCTATGTTTTCGGTTATGAAACGACCGATGCTCGAATATGTTTTGGAAAATATATCGTTTATTGATGAAAAAGAAACGTACATAATCGTAGGTTACAAAAAAGAAAATATAATAGACCATTTTGGCGATAGGTATCAATACGTTGAACAAAAGCAGCAGTTGGGTACAGGACATGCCGTTGCGGAATGTGCTGACGCGTTTGCAGGTTTTGACGGTAACGTTTTGATTACTTTCGGCGATATGCCTCTCTTTCGTCGTGAAGAAATGAAGGAGATGTGCCGTCAGCACGCAGAACGAGGCGCGGACTGTACTTTAATGATAGCGGAAAATCCGAAACTGACTATGTGGGCAAGAATTGTACGCGATGAAAACGGTTGTTTCAGCGCTATCGTAGAGGGTAAAGACTGTACTCCTGAGCAGGCGAAAATCAAAGAACTCTTCTCAGGTGTAATGGTATTTAACAGCAAGTCTCTTTTTGAGGTTCTTCCTGAGATCGGGTGCTCGAACGTACAAAAAGAGTATTATCTTACAGAAGTTCCCGAGCTTATGGTAAAGCGCGGTATGGTTGTAGATACTTATTTTACAAAGGATGGCGATGATCTTCGCGGCATCAACACACCGGAAGATTTGGATGTCTGTGAGACCATTTTTAAAGAGAGAGCTGCCGCTCTCGTATAGAGCAACGGTAACATCAATTACGGTGTATTATCCGTACAGTATTTCGTTTTTAAATCGGTAAGCTTATGAAGAAGCTTGCCGATTTTTGTTTTTCTTGACAATTAATGAATTTTTATTTTATATCAAT
>JAZRLJ010000148.1:0-5599 GCA_045646755.1 Eubacteriales bacterium
AGGTGCACCAAACAAAAAGAACTAAGTCTTGTACTTAGTTCTTTTTGTTTTCTGTAAGTTCGGACTCGAACCCTCCTATTTTTGTGAAAGCAAAAATAGAATGTGTTGCGACAAGAAAAAGCAAAAATTTAGAATGAGCAAACGCAACACTGGGTTCAGAGTCCCTTAAATTTAGCACAAAGCACCTTAGGGACATCTCGCCATGGATGTTTGCTACGCAAACCCAGGGTTCGAGGACAAGTCGCATAGTCGCTATGCGTCGCTCGGTTAACTTGCTCCTATAGCTCCTTGCTTTGTTGCCTTCGCTGCGTAAAAACGATACTTAATCGTTTTTACTTGCTCACCCATGTAGGTGCACCAAACAAAAAGAACTAAGTCTTGTACTTAGTTCTTTTTGTTTTCTGTAAGTTCGGACTCGAACCCTCCTATTTTTGCATATGCAAAAATAGAATATGTTGCGACAGCAAAAAGCAAAAAGTATGAATTAGTAAACGCAACACTGGGTTCAGAGTCCCTGAACTTTAGTGCAAAGCACCTCAGGGACATCTCACCCTTGGATATTTGCTACGCAAACCCAGGGTTCGAGTCCCATTTTGGACTCGAAGGGGAAGCGGGAGTGAATGACAGCCTAAACGGCTGTCAGAGCCGCGGAAGACCGAGCGCGTAGTTCGCGCGAGAATCTGAGTTAGGAGTATTCTCCGCAAAGCGTCGAAAACTCAGGGAGGTGCACCAAACAAAAAAAGAACCGAGCAAAGTCTCGGTTCTTTTTTGTGCACCGTACCCACTGGTTAAGGGCCGCTTGACTCTACCAAGCGTACTGCACACGCTGAGCAACTGCCTCTTAATCCGCTGTGAGGGGAAGGTTTTGCAGAGGTTTGTGCATATATTAACTTTTTGTATTTATGATAAAATGCCTTTAAATGTCAACTATAATTGTCATATAAGGTAAAAAGCAAGTCGAAAGACTTGTTTTTTTCTATCAGGTTTATTTTTCTGTCAGCATTTTTTCGTAGGCTGATGGGGACATACCATAGGTTTTTTTGAAAGCCTTGCTGAAATATAGGGGGTCGCTATATCCCACCGATTCTGATATTTCCTTTATGTTATCGTAGTCGCCGCTTTCAATTATGAATTTTGAATGTGTTATCCGTTTATTTAAAACGTACTCCTGAGGACTCATACCGAATCTTGATGCGAATATCTTTCTGAAATAGGTGTCTGAAATTCCACACAGCTGATGCAGCTTGTCAATTTTTAGATTTTCGCTGTATAGGTGAGACTTTAAATATTCTATTGCCGGACTTATAAGGTGGTGTTTTCTTTTGTCTGCGCTTTCTAAACTTTCAAAATTAAAAATATGAGAGAGCAGATCGTAAAAAAGTGAAAGACATTTGTATTTATCTGATGCCGTACCGAAATTCCATAGCTCAGAGAAGTTTTGCATAATATAGCTTGTACCGTAGAAAATCTCACCGGAATAAATTTTTATTTCCCTTTTTGGAAAAGAGCCTTGAAAATTTATAGAGGTGTACATGCTGTTTTCACTGTCGGGGGTAATGTTTTCATACGAAGAGCCTTGTGGTATAAAGACAAAGTCTCCTGTGTTTGCCGTCAGCTTCTTTTCTTCAAAAAAATAGTTTGTTTCTCCTTTTTCCTTGAATATTAAGCCGTTAGTCAATCGACTTTCAATTTTTCCATATGGTTTGTTCTTTTTGTGGAAGGAAGATACGATTTTAATGTCTTCAGCAAAATTAAGCGACATAAAGCTCTCTCCAAAATAAAAAATTCTAAGAATATTATATCAGTATCTTTTGTCTTTTTCAAGACTTTTGTTCGGATTTTTCCATATTGCTATATTTATTCCATTTACACAACAGTTTTTTTGTAGTTTAATATACGTAGAATTTCTTTGGAGAGTATACAAAATGAAGAAAAAATTTGACTATTCATGGGTTATAGTTGCTCTATGCTTTATAGCCGTTTGCACAAGCTTGGGACTTTGCTCCAGCGGAAGAACAATGTATCTTACCGCAATAACCGACGCGCTGAATATCAAAAGGAGCGCGTTTTCGCTCAATGACACCTTCCGATATGTTACGACTACTGTTATGAATCTTTTTTTTGGTACGCTCGTAAATAAGTTCGGTACTAAAAAGCTTATATGCGCTGGATTTGTCTGCCTTATAAGCTTCGCTCTTATAAATTCCTTTGCAGAGCACCTTATAATGTTTTATATCGGTGGTATTTTGCTTGGAATCGGCCTTTCCTGGACTACCACTACGATGATGAGCGCGGTGGTTAACGTTTGGTGTACGAAAAACAAGGGCGCTATAACCGGAGCTATCCTTGCTGCGAACGGACTTGGAGGCGCAGTTGCGGTTCAGATCCTCTCTCCCATCATCTTTGAAGAAGGCAATCCCTTCGGATACCGTAATTCGTATAGACTTGTGGCGTTGATACTCGCAATAGTCCTCACTTTAATTATTGTATTTTTCAGAGAAAGACCTAAAGGGGCAGAAAAAATTCTTGTTCCACTTAAAAAGACTCGTAAGGTTCGTGGAATCGGATGGTCCGGAGTAGACTATGAGATTGCCAGAAAAAAGCCGTATTTTTATCTTGCTCTTCTGTGTATGATGTTTACTGGAATGTCGCTTCAGGGACTCGGCGGTATATCCACTCCTCATATGTATGATCTTGGATTTGATAAGGGTTTAGTCGCTAACCTTATGACGATAAGCAGTCTTTGCCTTATGGGCAGTAAGTTTTTTGCAGGTTTTATGTATGATAAAACCGGAATTAAAATTACTATGAATATATGTTTGTTATCTTCTTTTGTATCTCTTATAACCCTTGTAACACTAACAAACACACCGATAGGAAGAGTTATTGCTCTTGTCAGAATAGTTTTCGGAGCAATCGCGTTGCCGCTTGAAACCGTAATGCTTCCGCTCTTTGCAAGCGAGCTTTTCGGAAATAAGAGCTTTGCTAAAATCATGGGTATCTTTTCGGCAGCAAGTACGGCAGGCTTTGCTCTCGGAGCGCCGTTTGCAAATCTTTGCTTTGACCTTTTTGGAAATTACAACGTTTCATTTGTCGTATTCGGCGTTCTTATGCTCTTTGTTACCGTTACGATGCAGTTTGTTGTCCGCAGCGCGCACCGCGACAGAAAGATTATTGAGGCGGCTATAGCAAGCGAGAGCGAGGGCGCCGCAGTAAGTGAGTAAGTAAAAATAAAAAAGCAAGTCGCAAGACTTGCTTTTTTTCTATTGTTTCTATCCTAGCAGGAGGTATCTCCGCCGTGGATTTCAGAAATTACTATATCGCTCATTTCAGTAAGTTTGTAAAAAAAGGCGCGAGAAGAATTGCAACCTCAAAATTTTCGGACAGGATAGAAGCTGTGTCGTTTAAGAATCCCGACGGAAGCGTTGTTTGTGTGGTTCTTAACAGAACCGACTGCGATATTGATTATACGCTGAGGATTTTCGGAAATCTTATATCGGCAAAGTCCGAGGCTCATTCCATAGTAACGTACGTGTTTGAAAACGTATAAAGCGCAAAAGGAACGGAAATTTTCCGTTCCTTTTTAAAATATCATTGACAATATATAAATGGTATGCTATAATTGTTATGTAAAACGTTTCACAAGAAAGGCGAACGAGATGGAACATTTATATTCTGTAGTTCCTCTTTTAGAGGATCATTTTGAAGAGAGAGTGCTTGATATAGTAGAGCAGTACGAGAGGAAGGTTACCACCTGTCCTCTGTTCATTGTGAATTTAGAGCCGGAGGGAATTCCGGTATGGAATAAGGCGGAGGGACAAGCTCAGCTATACGGACGCTACTGCCGCTCTCTTGCAGAACACGGTATACCGTCGGGAGTTCTGATTATTGTAAGTATAGGAGCGGACGATCCGGGATATGCTCCCACAACCTTCAAAAGAGTAATAGGCTTTGCCGACGGAAAAGAGCATCTTGTATACTGCCCTATGGACGAGGACGTTGTCGCTCATCTCGCATCGGCAATAAAGAGAGTTGCTATGGAGCATCCTAAAGTAATAATGCTTGATGACGATGTCAGACTTCTTGTAAATTCGTTTTACGGTTGCGCATGTCCTATGCATATGGCTGAATTCAACCGTAGAAATAACACTGATATGACTAGGGAAGATCTTGTTGATTATGTAAAGACACACGCTCCCGATGATCCTCTAAACCTTTCTTTCCAACAGACGCAGATAGATTCGCTCAGAAATTATATTCTTAAGGTAAGAGAAGCTATTGACTCTGTCGATCCGACTATACAGGGCATAAACTGTACAAGCGGTGATATGTCTGACTGCGTAATTTATTATGCAAAGGACTTTGCAGGTAAGGGAAATCCCACCATAGTCAGAACCTCTAACGGAACGTACGCTCCTCCGAGCGCAAAGGAATTTTCGGATACTATGCGTCGCGCTAAGGTTCGCGGCTCAAGGCTGAAAAAACACGGAGTGGATATCGTCCTTGCCGAAACCGATACCGTTCCGCACAACAGATATGCAAAGAATGCCAGATATCTTCATTCTCATTTTGCCGCATCAATTCTTGATGGGCTTGACGGGGCAAAGCACTGGTTAACCAGAACCAGAGGCTATGAGATGAATAGCGGAAAGAAGTATAGAGATATACTCGAAAAGCACGTAGGCTACTACGACGAGCTTGTGCGAATTTCAAAGAAAATCAAGTTTGTCGGAGCGGCGGCTGCGTATATAGAGCAGGAGTATCAGTACTTCTTTGGAGAAAAGCACGTAAAGCGTCACGATAACTTCTGGACAGCTAACTTTTTTGAGCGAGTTGGTATCCCCTTCTATTTCTCAGACGAGGCCGAAAAAGCGGTATTCCTTGAGGGAAAAATCGTTTCTGATATGACCGACGAGCATATAAAAGAGCTATTTTGCGGCTCTGTTTTCTGTTCTTCCGATGCGGCAAGCGACCTTGCTTTGCGAGGATACGGACATCTTCTCGGCGTTGACGTTAAGGAGAATAGGGAAGATATTATAAACGGAGAGGTTTTTGACGAAGAGTTTACGCTTACGGTAAATAAGCAGATAGGACTAAAGGAGCTTATTCCCACGAGTGAAAAGACGGAGAAGCTTTCCTATTGCTATAAAAAAACGCCTCTAGGCTATGAGAGGCTTTTCCCTGCGGTAACGCTTCTTGAACGAGAAGACGGAAGAGTTTCGGGAGTCTTTTCGGGAACTCCGAAAGCGCCGTATCACTATACCACGGCATTTTCATTACTCTGCGAAACGAGAAAGAATCAGCTCATCGGTATGCTTAAGAGAGCAGGTGCGCTTCCCGTATATCTTGACGGAGATAACGAGATTTGTATGAGAGCGGGATATCTTGATAGCGGAGAGCTGTTTACTATGCTCTTTAATCTCGGATACGATCCCGAGGAAAAGGTGGTTTACTATCTTGAAAAAGCGCCCAAAAAGGCAGAGAAGCTTGAGGCAGACGGAAGCTACAGCGAGATTAAATTCACTTCGCTCGGAAATAATCTCTACGAATTTGACGCTGCTGCTGAGCCTATGTATCCGCTTGCAATTAAGATAGCGCA
>JAZRLJ010000149.1:0-6667 GCA_045646755.1 Eubacteriales bacterium
CCTGACAGCTTATGAGGTGCATGGCGCCTATATGAGGTCATATCAACCATTTCAAGCGCTTCATCTACTCTTTTTCTGATTTCTTCTCTGGGAAGTCCGAGGTTTTCAGGGCCAAACGCCACGTCCTCTTCCACAACTGTAGCGACAAGCTGGTTATCTGGATTCTGGAAAACCATGCCGATTTTACGGCGAACGTTAAATACGTCATCCTCTGTAAAGTCGGGGGTGGTTATCTCAACGCCGTCAATAAAAATCTTGCCGACAGTAGGCAGAAGAATCATATTCAAAAGCTTTGCAAGTGTGGATTTTCCCGAGCCGTTATGACCAAGCACCGCTACGTATTCTCCGTCGTGCACCGTAAGGCTAACGTCGGAAAGTGCAGGAGCTTCCTTCGCTACAGTGAGAAGCGTGTCGCTATCACTGTAATCGTCATAGGTAAAGCCCAGATTTTCTGTTCTTATAATTTCTCGTCTTTGTTCCATAACAGTTCCTTTTAATAAAACGTAACTCTTACGCTCGAGCCGCAAGGCAGATTAAGTCCGCTGTCCTTAACAGGAAGACCAAGCTCGTCAGCCTCGGATTTTCCATTACGGCCTCTGAGCAGTCGCGTATCGGTTATGTATTTCATTGTGGAGGCAGAAAGGCCCGTGGTATAAGAATTTAATAGAAAAAACAGAGGCTTATCGGAAAGAACATTAGCACAAAGCTCTACGAATGCGTCTATGCTTTCCTCTATTTTCCACACCTCGCCCGTCGGTCCTCTTCCGTATGACGGAGGATCCATGATGATAGCATCATATTTTCTGCCGCGTCTTATCTCGCGTTCTATGAATTTTTTGCAGTCGTCAACTATATATCTGATGGGAGCATCAGCAAGACCTGATAGCTCAGCATTCTCTTTTGCCGCCGCAACCATTCCGCGTGAAGCATCGACGTGGCATACGGATGCTCCTGCCTTTGCCGCCGCAACCGTAGCTCCGCCTGTATATGCGAAAAGGTTGAGCACACTAATCTCTCGCCCGCTGTTTTCAATAAGCGAGCGCATCCAATCCCAGTTTGCCGCCTGCTCAGGAAAAAGACCGGTATGCTTAAAGCCCATAGGCTTTATTCTGAAGCGCAGGTCCGAGTAGGAAATAATCCAGCTCTCAGGAAGCTTATTATCACTCCACGCGCCACCGCCTGATTTACTGCGCTTATAGCTCGCGTCAGCTCTTCTCCAAAGCGGATTCTTTTTTTCTGTTTTCCATATAACCTGAGGGTCGGGACGAATAAGACTGTATTTTCCCCAATATTCAAGCTTTTCTCCGTCCGAAGTATCAACGACGGTATAATCTGTCCATTTATCTGCTATCCACATATATTTTACCTTCTTTGATTGAAGTAAGCTCCGATTGCCGAGCCGCGACAGTTTGCGTGACATATAGCAATAGCTACAGCGTCAGCAGTATCGTCAGGCTTCGGTGGCTTAGGAAGCTTCAGAAGTGTTGTTACCATGCTTATTACCTGGTGCTTTTCAGCTTTTCCGTATCCTACAACCGCCTGTTTTACCTGAAGCGGCGTATACTCGCTTATTTTTACACCAAGCTTATGCGCGACGTACAGTATTACTCCGCGCGCCTCTGCAACCACGATTCCCGTAGTTGTATTCGTATTAAAAAACAGCTCCTCAATAGCCATTTCGTCAGGCTTGTATTTATTTATCAGCGCCTCCATATCGTTTGCTATCATCAAAAGCCGCTCTTCTACATCGGTGTGAGCAGGTGTTGTTATCGCTCCGTATGCGATAGGTCTCATCTGTCCATTTGCCGATTCTATTATTCCCCAGCCTACTATCGCAAGTCCGGGATCTATACCCAAAATTATCATAAAACTCCCGAAAAGACATATTTTTCCTATTATACCGATATATTATATCACATATTTTCCCGCTAGTCAATCGAATATTATAAATATTATTTATTATTATACACGTATCACTTTACAAACCGAAAAAGATATGTTATACTTGTATACGTAATATATTTTCGGGAGTTGTTTTATGCCTATCGTAGCATTCAACGTCGGAGATAAGCTGTTGCTTAAAAAGAAGCATCCTTGCGCCTCTGATATTTTCAAAGTTTCCCGCGTTGGAAGCGACGTGAAAATAATATGCGACAGATGTGGCAGAAGCCTTATGCTCCCACGCGAAAAACTGGAAAAAATGATTAAAAAAGTTTTGTCAGAATAATGGAGAATTTATGTACTACTATCTTCACGGAATTCTTGAAATAAACGAGGCAGGTACTGCAGTTATTGATTGCGGTGGTGTCGGCTACAAGCTCACAACAAGCCTTATAACGTCAAGCCTCCTCTCCGAGAAGCTTGGTCAGAGGGTCAAGCTTTATACGCACCTTGCAGTAAGAGAGGACGGAATTGAGCTGTTCGGTTTTGAGAGCTCAGAGGAGCGCGAGTGCTTTAACAAGCTTATAACGGTAAGCGGTGTCGGTCCTAAAGCAGCAATGAGTATACTTTCAATTATGACTCCCGACAACTTCGCTCTCTCCGTTTGTACAGAGGATATAAAGGCTATTTCAAAGGCCTCCGGCATCGGCGCTAAGACTGCCGCAAGAATAGTTCTTGAACTAAAGGACAAGCTCTCAGCTGAGCTTTCCTCCTATGGAGGAAAAACGTCGGGTGCATCTGTACGCACTGCTCCGAAAACAGTTATATCGGGAAATCTTGCCGACGCAACAGAGGCGCTTATAGTCCTAGGATACGATAAGAGCTCCGTATCAAATGCCATTGCAGGACTTGATCCCAAAGCTCCGACGGGTGACATCATCCGCCTCGCGCTTAAGAGGTTAGCAAAATAAACGAGAGGAGACTTTTCTGCTATGATGGAAGAATTCAACGAATTCGATTATGAAAATCGAATAGTTTCAAATGAATACGACGCAAACGAAGACTTCGAGGTAGAAAACTCTCTTCGTCCTAAAACCCTCTCCGAATACGTCGGACAGGTTAAGGCTAAGGAAAATCTCAAAGTCTACATAGAAAGCGCAAAAATGAGAGGTGAGTCTCTCGATCACGTTTTACTTTACGGCCCTCCCGGTCTTGGAAAAACCACTCTTTCCACTATAATTGCAAATGAAATGGGTGTGAAAATTCACACTACCTCAGGACCTGCTATAGAGAAGCAGGGAGACCTCGTGGCAATTTTAACTAACCTTTCCGAAGGCGACGTGCTTTTTATCGACGAAATTCACCGTCTTTCAAGAGCCGTTGAAGAAATACTCTATCCTGCAATGGAAGATTATTCCATTGACATTATCATTGGCAAAGGTCCGAGCGCCCGCTCTATAAGAATTCCGCTGAAAAAATTTACTCTTATCGGAGCTACCACAAGAGCAGGTCAGCTAACTACTCCTCTGCGCGATAGATTCGGCGTACTCCTGAAGCTCGAGCTTTATACGCCCGAGGAGCTTGCTACCATAGTAAAACGCTCGGCAACAATTCTGGAAATTCCTATCACCGACGACGGTGCATTAAGTATAGCGTCACGTTCGAGAGGAACGCCCCGTATCGCAAACAGACTTCTCAAGCGCGTTCGTGATTTCGCGCTTGTAAAAGGCGACGAAACTATAACCACAGAGATAGCAAACTATGCCCTAGAATCGCTTGAAATAGACGAGCTCGGACTTGATAACATTGACCGAAGAATGCTCGAGGCTATCATAATGTACTATGGCGGCGGTCCTGTCGGTCTCGAAACTCTTTCTGCTACGATAGGCGAAGAATCTATTACTATCGAGGACGTTTACGAGCCGTACCTCATGCAGATAGGATTTCTTGCCAGAACTCCGCGAGGCAGATGTGTTACAAGACTTGCATATAACCATCTCGGCATTGCATTTTCAGAGGGAGAATCAAAAAATCAGATTCCCGGACAAACTACTATAGATTTTAACAAATAATTTCAAACAAAAATGCGTTATGACTGCAACCAAAAATTCGGGATTGTCATAACGCATTTTTTATTAAACTCTGAGAGCGTCTATTGCGGCTTTTCTATCAGAATACTTGAATACCGCACTACCTGCTACAAGAACGTTTGCTCCTGCCTTTATAGCATCCTTTGCAGTTTCTTCATTGATTCCGCCGTCAACCTGAATGTCAACGTTAAGACCGCGTTTTGTTATTTCCTCACGCAGCGTCTTTACTTTATCAAGACAGAAAGGTATAAGTGCCTGTCCGCCGTATCCGGGCTCGACTGTCATAATAAGAATCATATCGCATCTGTCAAGATAGGGATACACTGCCTCAACGGGAGTATTGGGTTTTACGGATACAGCAACCTTCTTTCCTCTCGCCTTAACCATTTCTATACATTTATCAGCTACGTCAGTCGCTTCAAGATGGAATGTTATAAGATCTGCTCCGCTATCAATAAAGCGATCTATGTATCTTTCGGGCTTCTCTATCATAAGGTGAACGTCGAGGAACATATCGGTTACCTTTCTGAGAGACGCTATTACAGGAAACGCAAACGACATATTGGTTACAAACATACCGTCCATAACGTCAAGATGTGCCATTTCTGCTCCTGCGTTTTTAATGTTTTCTACTTCCGCTCCGAGAATAGCAAAATCAGCGGAAAGTACTGAAGGGGAAATTTTTACCATAATAAAACCTTTCTGCACTACATTTTATTAGTGACTAAATTATTTTTTTAGCATAAATTATTAGAGAGGCATTCACTGCCGCAAAATCAGGCAAACTATCGGCTAAGACATTAAAGAAAAAGGAAGTGCGAGAATATATGACGATATAGTTTTGCCTTTTGATTGGCGTCCTATTTTAAGGACGCCTTATTTTTCTATAAGAGCAACTGCGTGAGCGGAAATTCCCTCTTCCCTGCCGGTAAAGCCAAGTCGCTCCTCGGTAGTCGCCTTTATGTTTATTACATCTATCGGAACGTTAAGAACAAACGCAATATTAGAACGCATTTTTTCAATGTACGGAAGAAGTTTCGGTTTTTGTGCGATAACAGTAGCATCTACGTTTACTACGCTATATCCTTTATCCTTCAACATAGTATAAACTTTGGAAAGCAAGGAAATGCTTGATATTCCACGGTATTTTTCATCTGTGTCAGGAAAATGCTTTCCGATATCACCCATTCCCATAGCTCCTATCAAAGCATCCATAATCGCATGAACAAGCACGTCCGCATCCGAATGTCCCAGCAGTCCAAGCTCATGCTCTATTTCTACTCCGCCAAGCACAAGCGCTCGCTCTTTCACGAGTTTATGCACGTCATAACCGTGACCTATTCTGAAATTAACCATCTCTTCGCTCCAAAATATACTCTGCAAAGGCAACGTCCTCTGCATAAGTAATTTTTATATTTGTCTTACCGACGTCTGTCATATGAACCTTTACGCCAATGTGCTCCATAAGCATATTATCATCCGTCACGTCGATTTTTTTCTCGAGTGCTTCTCTCACAGCCTTACCGTAAAGCTCATAGTCAAAGATTTGCGGCGTTGTTGCAAGTCTTAGCTCTTCTCTGTTTTCCGTACATAAAGCAAAGTCGTCTTTGTCAACACGTTTTACAGTATCAACAACGACTGTAGCTGCGCTCGCAGCCCCGTAAATAGCAGCATTTCTGACAACTTTCGTTATCATATCTGGCAAAATCAGGCATCTTGCAGCATCGTGAATTGCAACGAACTGACAAGGGAAATCTATAGCCTCAAAACCACGCATTGCAGATTCGAAACGTGTTTTTCCTCCGCAAACGATTTTACGAAGCTTTGAAAATTTATCGAGCGCTTCTTGTCTTGCAAAATCGACTTCGTTATTCTTCACAACCAAGATTATATCAGTAATATCCTCACAACGTTCAAATGCTTCTACAGAATGGCAAAGCACACTTTTGCCTCTAATTGTAAGCTTCTGCTTGGTTACGCCTATATTCATTCTGCTTCCGCTGCCGGCCGCAAGAATTACCGCGCAAACGCGATTATCAATCATATCTGTACCGCCTATTTTCTGTAATAAACAAAGTGAACCGTTATAACTCTGAGTCTGCCGCCTTCGAGGAGATTAGGACCTTTGATAACAACACCGTCACCGCTCATAAGATTACTAGCCTCAAGGTCTTTAACCTTGCATGAAAATAAACGCTCACCTGAGGAATCTACGATAAACTCGTCGCCGTGCAGAGCCATCGCTCCGCCCTTTCCGATTACGTCCTCGTTGCCGTCTATATGCTCCGTTACGTACTTTATAGGCTGTCCATGTAGCGATCTTGCACGCTCAAGCTTGAATGCGTAACTGTTAGGATTTTTACTTTTACCGAAAATCTTGGAAAAAATGCCCATTTTACCCCACACCTTTCGATTTTTCAACAACATTATACCACATTTTTTCAAAAAAAGGAATAGTTATCCGTACATTTTTTTGAAAAAATTTCATAAATTTTTATCTTTTTCCGCAAAAAATGGAAACGTTTGGGAAAATAGAGAAAAACAACGCCGAAAAAAGATTTTTTCACGATTTCCGCCCCCCTTTCGTTTGACTTTACTTCGTAAAAACCGTATAATAAAAGCAATAGTCAAGTTTTAACGTATAAGGAGAACTATTATTATGGCAGAAAAAAGAGCTGTTACGATGGACAAACTCG
>JAZRLJ010000150.1:0-16443 GCA_045646755.1 Eubacteriales bacterium
CTCGAATGCGCCATTACGAACATTGATAACCTTGTTAAGAACAAGAGTCTTGATAGCAGAGCAACCGAAGAATGCGCTGTCGGAAATTTCGATTACAGAATCGGTGAAGGTCACCTTAGTGATAAGCTCGCAAGCTATAAATGCATACTCTTTAACGTCAGCTGAAATGGTAAGTTCGGTAGCGACAGTTCCTGCTACGTAGAGGTTCTTAGCATAGTAGAGGGGGTTTGCAAAAGCATCTGCAAACTTAACCTGGCACCAATCATTAACTCCAGCAATCTTTACGTCAACGATATTATCGCAACCGAAGAATGCACGAGCGCCCACAATTTCAAGAGATGCAGGAAGAGTTACGGTGTTAAGAGCGAGAGCTCCGTGGAATGCATCGTTTCCAATTTCGGTAACACCTTCTGTAATTACAAGAGAGGTAATTGCATTGTCGCCGCAGAATATCTGGGTAACTCCGTAAAATGCGTAAGGTTCAACGTTAGTGGTTACGGTAAGCACAGTAACAGGCTCGCTACCTGCTACGATGTAAAGAGCGTTTGCAAGAGCGAGAGGGTTAGAAAGGTAGTTAGCAAACTGAATGCTGCACCACTTCTCTATAGAGGTAACGTATACAGCCTCAAGGCCTGTACAACCCTCAAATGCGTTTGCACCTATGGTCTGTATGCTCTCGGGAAGCTTAAGTGTAACAGCACCCTCGCAATCCTTGAACGCATCTGCCGCAATAGCGGTTATGTCTCCGGTAATTACGATGTTATTAAGTGAATAAGGAACGTATGCTCTGTTGTCAGCAGGCAGGATAACGTCATTGTCGTCCTCATCCTTTTCGGTAGTTTTAGTAGCACCGAAGATATATCCGAAGTTGCTTTCTGTAGCATCAACAGCATTACCAACGAAGGGAACGGATATGGACTCAACGGAGGAGCAGCCCTCAAATGCGCCGAGGCCTATCCCGGTAACAGTATCGGAAATAAGAATTGTCTTTACTGCGGAACAGCCTGCAAATGCACTTGCGTTTATAACATCGAGAGCGGTAAGACCTGTTCTGAGGTCAATCTCAGCAAGAGCAACACAACCGGAGAATGCTTTGTTTCCTATAGTTTTTATCTTAGCAGGAAAATCAATCTCTGCAATGGACTTGCAGTTAGCAAACGCACTTTCTGCAATCTCGGTAACGTTTGCACCGAATTTAAGTTCGGTAATAGCCGAGCAGTTTTCAAACGCACTCTTAGAAACGGTGGTAAGTCCTGCCGGAAGCTTTACTGAAGTGATAGCCGAGCAACCCTTAAATGCATACTGACCGATAGAGGTAATCGAATCGGTGAGAGGAACCGCCGTAAGAGCAGAGCAACCCTCGAATGCATTGTTTCCAATAGTCTGTACGCTCGCGGGAAGAGTTATATCTGCAAGAGCTGAGCAGCCTGCAAAGGTAGAAGCGGATATGCCGCTAAGCTGTGAACCGTTAGCAAATACTACGCTTGAGAGCTTCTTGCAGTTTGCAAACGCGCCATTCTTGATTTCGGTAATAGTTGCGGGAATCTTAACGGTAGCAAACTTGAATGATACGAATGCATAAGTAGGAACGGCAGTTACGGCTACACCGCTAAGGTCAAGAGTCTCGCTATCGAACGCATTGCCACCAAAATAGATAGAATCTGCGTAGTAAGTGGGGTTAGCCTTGATATCTGCAAAAGAGTTAGTAAGCCAAGATGCAAGAGAGTCTGCATGAGTGCCTCTGATGTTCTCGCATCCGTCAAATGCCTTAGCACCAACGGTTCTGCTTGTAGCAGACTGGAAATAAACGTTAAGAAGAGTAGTGCTGTTTGCGAATGCTCCCTCACCAATCTTAGTGGTAGCGGAATCAATATAAATGCTGTTAGCCTTAAGTCCAACGAAAGCGTAAGTGCCTATCTCGGTAAGTCCCTTGGTGGAGAATACCTTACTTGAGTCTATTGCGATTGCGTTAGGACGGAATATAGCCTTGGGTGCGTGGAGGGGGTTCGCCTCAACATTAGCGAAGTTGATTTCGCTCCAGCTCTTAAGATTGTAGGTAAATACACTCTCTATGCCAGTGCATCCTGCAAAAGCATCCTTGCCTACAAACTTAACGCACTCTCCGAAGGTTACGGCTCTGATAGCAGTCTGACCTGCAAAAGCATTCTCAGCAATATGAGTTACAGGCTTACCTTTGTATTGTCCGACAAAAACAGCCTGAGTCGCATTCTTTACACTCTTAAGGGTGTAGGTGCCGTCGCCGTTCTCCACATATTCAAAGTTGTTTGCAGTTGAAGTGCCGAGAATGTCGTAGCAGTACTTACAATATCCGGCAGTCTTAGGCTGATACTCGTGAGTTGCAGGAATATTTGCAGGCGCCGCAGTCTCGCTGACCGACTGATGAGCGCATACGTCACAGTATGTAAGAGTAATCTTGGTCTTGTGGTCAGTAGAGTAAGTAACTCTGGTCTTTGTGCTGTGACTTGTCGCAGCAATCTCAACTACAGTTCTCGACAGTTCTTGACCGCACCTTGCAACTGAGCAGTATACAACCTCATCACAGGTTCCGCCTTTAGAACAATCAATAACGCTGACATTCTCATAAACAGGGTCGCCTGCTACGTGGTCGCCTATCGTTCCGGTCGTAGAAACTCTTGAAATCTCCTCGCCACAGTCTGAGCAGACGGTAACCTCGTCAATCTTATCAGCAACCTTACAGTTACCGTAAGAAGTAACTTCCTGCTTGGTTTCTTTATTTACATGCTCACATTCGCCGCACGATGTAAGCGCGAGCGCAAGAGCAAACGCAAGAACCAGCATAAGTAAAAAACTAACTCTTCTTTTCATGATTTCTCCTTGAATATCCTTTTAAATCTGAGAGGGAAAATCCCTCACATTATTTTAAAACATTGTAATGCATAATATATTATAATAGATTTACCCTTTGATGTCAATAGTAAAATTGACTATAAAATAATATTATTTATTGTCAAAAGATACTCATTAAAAGCTCGAATACGAAAACCGAGCTGACCGTGCCTATTGCAACGGTCAGAAGACCTCGCCCGAAATAAGCCAGAATCACCGCAACCGCAGTGCCTACCGTTGCGGAAAGACTAGAGCCCGTGGAGTAGAATATTGCGGGAAAGGTCATTGCCGTGAGCACTGTGTACGGAATGTAGTAAAGGAATGATTTTACGTATTTGTTGGTTATCTCCTTGCGGCAGAAAACGAGAGGAAGCATTCTTATAAGATAGGTAACTCCCGCAGCTACGGCAAGATAGAGAAAGAAGGCTACGTGCTTATCCATCTGCTCTTCCCTCCTCTTCTTCCTCAATGGGCGATACGAATGCAAAAATAAGGCTCGTTACCACCGCAGTAATTATTATCTTAAATCCCGAACGAATTTCGGAAAACAGCGGAACATAGTAAAGCGTTACAGAAATGATTGCCGCAACGGCTACGCATAGCATTGGCTTTATTCCGCTCTTCACAAAGGGCAGAACGATAGCGATAAACATCGCGTATATAGCAATTCCGAGAGCGGATATAAGCATAGCAGGAAGAATATTACCCGCTATTGCGCCGAAAAGAGTACCTAGACTCCAACCGATATACGGCGTAAGTATAAGACCGAACATATACTTTCTTCCGACCTTACCGTCCTTGCCGCTAGATACGGCGAACACCTCGTCCGTATTGACAAATGATATTAAAAATCTGTCTCTCAAACGAACGCTTGGACCAAGCTTCTGCGAAAGCGATACCGACATCAAAGCGTATCTGAGATTTATTACAAGTTGAGTAATAGCAAGCTCGATAAACGAGCCCATAGAAGCAATTATCGGTGCTGCTGCAAGCTGACCTGCGCTTGTTACGTTAAGCATGGAAATGAGAAGCGCCTCGTATATTCTGAGTCCCAGGGATGAGGCAAAAATGCCAAAGGCAAAGGATACCGATATGTAACCGAGACATATCGGAAGCCCGTCCCTTATTCCCATTCTGAAGCTCTTGTTTTCAAATGTGTTGTTTGCCATTTTTCCTCGAACAAAATCAATCTGTGGGGTAGCCGTATTTATAGAGAAGAGCCTTCTTCTCTTCCTCACCGGCACCCTCGTAAAGCTTTTTTTCTATAAGTTTTTCTTTGGATTTTCCAAAATCAACGATTCCTTGGGAAATCAAATTCTCAAGAACGGTATCAATATCCTTTTTCGAGTATCCCTTGCGAATAAGCTTTGCATAAAGCTTTCTTCTTCCCGAAAGCTTTACCGATACTTCGTTTTCGATAAGTCTCTCAAGTTGACGGATTTCGTCAACGTATCCTAGTCTCACCATTTCCTCGCATACCTCGTCTGCGACGTCAGATGAAACCGACCTCGAAAGAAGCTTATCTCTGAGAGTGCGGATATTATTATCCCCATAGGAGAGAATTCTCAGAGCATGAAGCTTAGCGTGATACCTCATATCGTATTCCTTTGCCGCTTCAATTTCGAAAAAATCCTCGTCGCGCAAGGGAGAGCCAAGCGCCTCGTACTGAGCCAGAGAGAGAGTATATTCGTATTTTTCCAGGCCATCGGAAAGACCTATTCTAAGATACCCGCGGCTCGCAGAATCGCGAACGTAAATAACCTTCATATCAAGCTACCCTTCAAGGCTTAGGGGCTGCCGCAAATACGGCCGCCCCTTTGTTTTTATTACTCGTTTTCGTCAAAATCGTCAATATCGAAATCGTCGTCAGAAACCGTTTCCTCGGTGAGATCGCCATTCTTAACCTTTTCTCTTATAAGAGTCTCAAGGGTGTTCATAAACTCCTTATCAGACTCTATGAACTTTCTCACGTTGTCCTTACCCTGTCCGAGTCTCTCGCCGTTGTAGTAGAACCACGCGCCGCTCTTCTCGATTATCTCAAGGGTGATAGCCATGTCGATAATCTCCGAGGACTTGGAAATTCCCGAGCCGTAGAGTATATCAAACTCCGCAACCTTAAAGGGAGGAGCAACCTTGTTCTTTACAACCTTACACTTGGTGTGAGAGCCATAAACCTCGCTGCCGTTTTTAAGTACTTCTGCTTTTCTTACGTCAATTCTTACCGAAGCGTAGAACTTAAGAGCACGTCCACCGGTAGTAACCTCGGGGTTGCCGTACATAACTCCAACCTTCTCACGAAGCTGATTTGTAAATATAACTATACAATTTGACTTAGCAATTGCTCCCGCGAGCTTTCTCATAGCCTGAGACATAAGTCTCGCCTGAACGCCGACATGAGAAGCACCCATATCGCCCTCAATCTCCTGACGGGGAACGAGTGCTGCTACGGAGTCGATTACGATTACGTCTATAGCGCCGGAATTTACAAGAGTTTCAGCAATCTCAAGTGCCTGCTCACCGCAGTCGGGCTGAGAAACGAGAAGCTCGTTGGTATCAACGCCAAGCTTCTTTGCATATACGGGGTCAAGTGCGTGCTCAGCGTCTATAAACGCCGCTATTCCGCCCTCCTTCTGAACCTCTGCGATTACGTGAAGAGCAATAGTGGTTTTACTTGAAGACTCAGGACCGTATATCTCGGTTATTCTTCCTCTCGGAATACCGCCTATTCCAAGCGCGAAGTCAAGGCTGAGTGAGCCTGTAGAAACCGCGGAAACGTTCATGGAGCTATTCTCTCCAAGGCGCATTATAGAACCCTTTCCACATTCCCTTTCTATTCTTGCCATTACGGTTTCAACGGCAGCCTTTTTCTCTCCCGCCTCAACCTTTGCAGCTGTTTGTACAGTGGTGCTTTTCTTTGCCATTTTTTATTTTCTCCTTTGTTGATTACAAGCTTTTTTGCCTAGCTGCTCTCAGCTCTGCGAGTATATTCTACCAAACTTAGTGTACTATAAACAGTACAGTCAAAGCAGTCTTGTCGCTCCGATCCCGCGCACGTTAAGACACATTACCGCGCCATTGCCGAATACCGACTCCATAAGCTCGGTATAAGCAGGAACATTGTCGCTTTTAACGTATGCCTGAACAGTCCCCGCAAATCCGCCGCCGTGGACTCTGTATGCTCCGCCCTCAGTAGTGGCAAATCCCTCGCATAACGCTATAGCAAGCGAAAGCCCCTGCTCTCTTACGTTTTTGACCGTATAAAGATTCTGCAAATACTCAAACGAGGATTTGCCCGAGGCTATCACAATCTTAAAAAATCCGTCTAAGTCTTTATTTTCAAGAGTCTGAATTGCACTTTTGACTCTTTCGTTTTCTCTTATAAAGTGAAGCGCGCGGAGTAAGGCTCTGTCTCCCGCCTTCTCTCTTATCTCGGATACCCTTTCAAGAATATCCTTCTCACAAAGTCCGCGAAGCGCACTTCTACCGAAAATCGCCGCCACGCTCTTCATTTCCGCAGGTACTGAAGCGTAGTCTTCGTTGAGGTCTGCGTGATTTCCGCCCGTATTCACAATACACAGGCTGTAGCCTGCGTCGGAAAGCGAAAATGAAACGGTGTCAACTTTCGGCTCGGTGGGGTTCTCGAAATCCATATACACAAATCCGCCGACCGCACACGCCATCTGGTCCATAAGTCCGCATGGCTTACCGAAATACTCATTCTCTGCGTACTGCGCTATCTTTGCTATCTTTTCATTTGAAACGCTGCCACCGCAGAAAAGATGGTTAAATGCATTTCCTATCATTACCTCAAATGCCGCAGAAGAGGAAAGTCCGCTTCCCCTAGGCACGTCCGAGGTCATATAAGCATCAAATCCCGAAACCGAATATCCCGCCTTTTTAAATCCGTCGGCAACACCCAGTATAAGAGAAGCCGAGGAGTAGCGAGGATAAGCGTTCTTGTTTCCCGTAAGCGAGAGGTCAACCGATATTTTTTCGTAGCCCTCTGATTTGAGGTTTACCGTATCGGTGCCGTTTGGGGATACGATTGCGATTACGTCTCTTTCAATAGAGGCGGCGATAACCTTGCCTCCGTTATGATCCGTATGATTTCCGAGAATCTCGCTTCTTCCCGGTGCGGAGAGCAGATATGCCTCTCCGCTATCCTTAAAAAGTCCTGAAAAACAGTCTATTGCGCCGAGAATTCTGTCCTTTTCTCTTCTCGGGCAAATATATACCAAGGAAAGTCTCCTTTCGGTATCTTCGCTCATTTCGAGAATGAGCTCTCTGAGTTCATTTGCTTTCATATTTTTCCTTACTTTGCGTTTTCGTTAAGCCAAAGCAGAAGGTCGGAAAAAACCTCATCTCTATTCGTTTCCAAAAACAGCTCGTGCCTTGCACCCGAGTAAATTTTGAACGAGAGTTTTTCGCAGCCCGATATAAGCAGGCGCTTATAAACCTGCATAGGTCCTTTTCCGTATTTACCAACGGGGTCCTCGTCACCGCTGACTATAAGAGTTGGGAGTGCCTTGGGATACTCCTCAAACCACTCACGTCTATTACAGCTCTGAAGCATACTGAAAAGGTCGTAGTAAGCAGAGGCGGTAAAAGTAAAGTTAGTAAAGCCGTCGTCGTCACGTCCCTTTACAGCCTCTGTATCTCGGGTGAGCCAAGCGTTATGTCCTTCTTCCTTCGGAAAATGAGAGTTATAGCTTCCAAAAGCAATATCAGTAAGTCTCTTGCTTCTGTGTCTTGCGCCCTTTGACCTCATTATAATCGAGGCAAGGAGCTTACCCATGCCTACAATTTTAAGAGGTCCTGATGTGCCGTGAATTACAGCACCCTTTATACTGTGAGGGTATTTTTCAATGTAGAGTCTTGTAAGAAACGATCCCATGCTGTGTCCGAAAATTATAAGCGGAAGCGCAGGGAAAGTGTCGCGCAGATATCTATTCATAGTGTGCATATCGCGGAGCAAAACATCCACAGAGGATTCTTCCCCGAAAAATCCGAGGTCATCGGCAGAGGCAGCTGTTCTTCCATGACCTAAATGATGATTTCCCGCTACAATATATCCCTCTCCGGTAAGAAACTCGGCAAGGGGCTCGTATCTCTCAACGTAATCCACCATTCCGTGAACAATCTGGACTATGCCCTTCGCGGTACAGAATTTCGGTGTGTAGAGACAGGCGTAGACGGTGTTCTTTCCATCTCTTGACGGATAAGTTATTTCAGAAAAATTGTAGTTCATATCATCTGCGTCCTCCACCAATAAAACGTGTAACCTCTTCAAGAGTGGGAACAGAGCTTGACGCTCCCTCTCTTGACACCGTAATCGCAGCTGCGGCTGCTCCGTATCTGATTGCCGACTTTATATCCGCTCCTCTCAGATATTCGAGAGTCATAGCGGCACTGAAGGTATCACCCGCCGCAGTAGTATCAACCACTCTTTCAACTCTCTCACAGGGGAACATATCGAATCTCTTGCCGTCATACAGTGACGCGCCTCTCTCACCCTGCTTTATTACAACGTACTTGCATTTCACTCTTCTGTAAAGAGCAAGAGCGGCCTTGAGAGACGAATCTGCACCCGCAGGCATTATCCCCGTATACTCAAAGGTTTCGGTCTCGTTTGGTGAGAAAATCTCACAGTATGGCAATTGTTCGAGAGGAAATCTCTTATCGGCAGGCGCTGCATCAATGAAGATGGGTATATTCTTCGACTCGGCTATACGTGCTGCGCACAGAGCAGGTTCAAAGCCTATTTCAAATCCCAAAAACAGAGCGTCAGGAGACGAGGAAAACGCCTCGACCATATTCTCGGTACTGATTCTGCCGTTTGCTCCGGGATAAACGATTATTCTGTTCTCCCCGTTTGATTCCTTCATTACAACCGAAAAGCCTGTGGAAAAATCCCTATCGACCTTTATATGTGAGGTGTCTATTCCCTCTTTCTTGTAGTATTCGTAAAGCTGATGGCCGTGAGCATCCGCACCCAGTCTTGCGGCAAGGACGGTATCTGCGCCGAGTCTCGAAAAAGCAACCGCAGCGTTAGCTCCCTTTCCGCCGGGGGTATAGGCTACGCCGCCGTCGTCAATCACAGTCTGACCGGGAGCAGGAACTTTATATACGTTAAGAGAAAGATCCATATTGGCGCTTCCTATTATAAGAATGCGTTTCTGTGCCATCGTTACCTCCAAAAATACTTAAAGTGTTTCGTCCTCAAGAGGCGAGAGCTTGAATATCTCCGCCTTTCTTGAAATTTCCTTTGCAAGAGCCGCCTCTCTTTCACGG
This sequence comes from Eubacteriales bacterium, assembly GCA_045646755.1. GTDB lineage: Bacteria > Bacillota > Clostridia > Oscillospirales > CAG-272 > UBA1740. Next base: position 9,160 of record JAZRLJ010000150.1, read on the forward strand.
CAGGTGAAAATGAAGCTCTGCTGTCCCTGTTCGGAAAGCGCCTTGATTGCCTTCATCATCGCTCTTGCTCTCGCGTTATCCTGATGAGCAAAGCTCTCGTCAAAAAGTACGGGAGGCTTCTCGGTATAAAGCATATCTATGAGCGCCATACGAAGCGAAATGTACGTAAGGTCTCTCGTTCCTCCAGAGAGAAAATCGACCGACTTTTTTTCACCCGATTCGGCGGTAAACTGAACCTTCAGTCCGTCGGAGACGTCAAGAGACGAATACTTTTTATCGGTCATTATTTCCATAAGAGCCGTTGTGTATTCCCCGAGCCTGGGCGATATTTCGAGGCGGAGATTTGCGCTCGCATTTTCTATCTCGGAAAGCGCAAGCTTTGCCGCATCGTACTGATAACGAAGCTCAGCTATTCTCGAGTCGTTCTCCTGCATTTTCGCATAAAGCTCACCGGGATCTGTAGCTCTTATCTTAAGGAGAGCAAGCTCACTCTCAAGGGCGTCCGCCGCCTCATCGAGATCGGCAATCTTCTTTTTGCAATCCGCGATACCTTCGATTATCTGCTCGTGATTTATCTGTGCAAGAACCTTGCGCTTAAGAGGGGAAACCTGAGCTCTTATGTCAATCTCGCTCTTATCTGCGAGAAGATTTCTCGTCTCTCTTATAGCGATTTCGAGAGCTTCCTTCTCTCTTTGTATATTGCTCTCACCGTCAAGGAAGGCTTTTACTCTCTCCTCAAGAGAATCAAGAAATTCGTTAAGGCTCGCCGTAGGAGGCTCTTCTCCCCAGCGAAGTATGAGTCCGAGAAGCTCTCCTCTCGCCTCCTCGTAGCGCTCCTTTGCGCTCTCGAGAGCAACTCTTGCATCCTCGGTATCTTTTATCATTTTATCTCTCTTCGCTCTGTCCTCGGCTATTACGAGGAGCTTAGCCTTGAGGTCTGAAAGATTATCCGTAGAAAATCCTCTTGCAAGAGCAGAGAGCTTTTTCTTGCTGTCAATCAGACGATAGAGCGAATAGCCCGAAAGTCCGAGTGCGAGAGCTCCGCCCACACCCGCGAGAACTCTGAGCGCCATGCCCTTGTCGTAAACAAGGACGAATATGAGCGCTGCTATAGCGACAAGCGCAGAGAAAATACCTAAAGTGATATTTGTGACAAAGGAAAACTTCAGCTTATTTATCTTTCCAAGTGCCTCAGCCTCGCCTCCAAGCGAATCGGACATCTCTATCTGAGCCTCGGTATCCTTGGTTATTCCAACAGCGTTCTTCTCTTTTTCGTATCTTTCCTTTGCGGCAGAGAGGCTTCTGTAAGCATCATCAACCCCGCGTCTTGCAACGGCAAGTCCCGTAAGATACGAGGAAGTAGGTACGAAATCGGCCTTCGTGTTTTCGAATATATACGCATTGTACTGCTCGGCCTTTTCGTCATAGCGCTTCTCAAGATCGTGAAGCTTGTCGAAGCTCTGTATCGTCATTACGTTTCTATAGCAAACGTCAAGGTCGCAAAGCTTGTCAATAAGCTCGCCCTCAGTCTTCTTCTGAGTACGAAGCTCGTGAAGCTTTGCTTCCTTTGCAAGTATCTGCTTGTTATCTTCGTCCGCTCGATTAAACTTCTCTTTAAGCTGAACGGAGCGTCTCTCAAGCTCGTATATAGTTCCGCCCATTCCGCTCTTGTGCATAAGAGCTTCCATTCTGACGGAAACCTTAGAGGCTGCTCTCTGATTGTTTATTCTCTCACTGCCTGAGAAAAGTATGTTTTCGATAGACTCCTTAACGCTTCTGACACTTATAGCGCTGTCACCTATCTGGTCTATAAACGCAGTGTTTTCAAAAAGCTCTCTGTCAACGCCAAAGAACACCTCTCCCGCAGGAACTTTTCCAAACGCAGGTGTGCCAGTCTCAAGGTCGGTTATCGAGGAATCCTCTCTGTAAGAATGTCTCTGACCGTTTTCTACCCTTTCGGTTACTCTGCTGATAAGGTACTTCTTCTCGCCGACCTTAACGGTCATTGATCCCTCGGCTATGCCGGTATCCCAGTTTATTCTCTTGCTTCTCTCGTCCGGACCGTCGCCGTTATTCTCGGCAGGAAATCCGTAAAGCATATATTTGACGAAAGCGGCAACCGTACTCTTGCCCGCCTCGTTGCGTCCGACTATTACGTTTATGTCGTCGGAAAAATCAAGCGTCATATCGGTTATCATACCGAAGCTTTTTATATGGATTTTTTCAATTATCACGCCCGTTCCTCCTTATTCTTCATATCCAAAGTCACCCGAAAGGAATTTCTCAGCGCGGAAAACCGAGTCCTTTGCGTTATACCATGGCTCTTCGTCATATCTGTAATCAAATTTCTTGCAAAACCAACTCACATCTCCCTTAAGCGCGGTAAGATATGCGGCCTCAATGCCATGCGCCGCCTTGTAGAAATCGTGAAAAATTCTCTTCGAGCTCTTCTTCTCGGCGTAGTCAATCATCTTTCTGTAATGCGGCAGACAGAAATAAGGCATCTTAGCAAACTTGCTTCTGAATCCCTGATAGTCTGCCTCCCAGAGATAAACCGCAGTAGCAATCATCATAGTGAGGTTTTTATCAATTCTGCCACACACGTAGCAGTCGCCCTCAAGCTTTGTGAGTGCCGAAACCGCCGCTTTTGAACGGCTGCCGATAAGAGTAGGTCCGTTTACCTTCTTCTCCACCTCGGCAAGATGGCTCTCGAGCATAAGTCCTATTCCAAGCATACGCTGACGTCTCTGCATCATACGGTGATGGTCGTGGCAGAAGCCCTCTTCATTTGTTTTCATTCTTATATCGGGCTCCATCATTGAAGCACCGAGAATTATATCGAGCTCGTCGTTTTGCAGCTTCTTGTGAAGCTTGCAAAATGGGCACGTACACTCTGATTTATCAATTATCTCGTCAAACGCCTCGTTGACGGGTATCATATAAATCTGTTCCAAGGCCGACCTCCAAAACTTTAAAAATAAATGCTTGCAAATAAACGCTAAATATGTTAAAATAAATAAAATTATAGCTATTAACAACATTATACACCATGGCGGCGCGTTTTTCAAGGGGGTGAAAACATGTTTAAAGAATTTTTTTTGAAAGAAAACGTCATAGAAAACGGCAGAAATGCGATAAAGGTCACCAACATAGGCACATATTCCCTTGACGATACGTTTCTCTGCGGTCAGTGTTTCAGATACGAAGAGGTATGCAGAGAGAACGGATATACTGAATATTTCACAATAGTAGGAGACAGACTCGTATTCGTCGGACAGAAAAAGGCAGGAGAGCTTTTCTTCTACGACTTGGATGACGAGACATTTGAAAAAATTATACGCCCGTATTTTGACCTTGATACCGACTATGAAAAAATAAAGAAAGAGCTAACGGAAAGCTTCGATAACGATTTCTTTAAAAAAGCAGCGGAGCTCGGCTCGGGAATAAGAATACTAAGGCAAGAGCCATGGGAGACAATCTGCTCGTTTATCATATCGCAAAATAACAATATACCAAGAATAAGAAAGATAGTCAGAGAGCTTTCAAGCGCCTATGGTGTAAACTTAGCTTTACAAAACAACCTTAAAAGCTGTCCTATAAGCAAAAACGGAGAAAAACCGTCAGAAGAAAAATGCAAAGCGTGCGGAAGATGTTACACTTTTCCCTCAGTCGAAAAAATTCTCGAAAATCCCGAATTGATGCTTCCATCAAAACCCGGCTTCAGATATAAATATATACTTGATGCAGCAGAAAAAATCGCATCCGGAGAGGTAGATATCGATGCTGTAAAAAAGGCAAATTCCTACGGAACAACCGTCACAGAGCTTTCAAAAATCCTCGGTGTCGGCCTCAAAGTTGCCTCATGTGCGGCGCTCTTTGGCTTTTATAATCTCGATGCTTTTCCCATAGACGTATGGATGAAAAGAGCAATTGACGAGCACTTTGACGGCGAGCTCGACCACACAAAATTCGGAAGATACGCAGGTATCGCGCAGCAGTATATATTCCACTACGCAAGAAATCTGGATAAATAAAAAATACGGCGAGTCATTTTTTACTCGCCGTATTTTATTATTTGCTATGTTTTTTAATTACTGTTTTAACTGCTTCTATTACCTTCTCGATGTGCTCCATCTCCCACGAGGGATGAAGGAAGAGCGAAACGGTCCGGTCGCGCAGAGATCTTGCTACGGGGCAAATCACTTTCGAATAATCTACGCTCTTCTCGTCGGTATATTCCTTAGACTTGAACGGGAATTGAGCTTTTCCAAAGCCTACTCCATCCTGATATGCAGCTTCAAGATAGCTCTCGGGCCAGAGAATACCACTGCAGGGAATTCCCATACCGACAAGCTCGGATATAAATTCCTTAGCCTTTATATCAACCACGTCAAGATCTATGAGAATGGGATACCACCAATATGAATTCTGCCTTTTTTCACTGTTATGAGGAATAGCCTTTATTCCTTTTAGTCCCGAAAATGCCTTATCGTATGCAGCGGCGTATTCAAGGCGGCGTTTCAAATTCCAACTATCAAAGCGTTTAAGCTCACAGAGACCTATCATAGATTGCATCTCTGTCATACGGTAATTAAATCCTACTCTACGGTGTATGTAAGGGAGCTTTTCCTCAAGAGCAAGCATATTCATACGGGCGCGTACGTCGTATCCGTGGTCACGGAAGGAACGGCATTCCCACGCAAGATCGTCGTTGTTTGTGATAACCATACCTCCCTCTCCGCCTGTAGTGAAATGCTTTGACTGACAGAATGAGTAGCAGCCTACGTCACCGACAAGACCGACGCTTATTCCGTCATATTTACCGCCGATACACTGCGCGCAATCCTCAACTACGAAAAGTCCGTGTTTCTTTGCTATATCAACTATAGGTCCCATATCGGCAACAACGCCATAAAGATGAACGACAACAATAGCCTTTGTTCTGGGAGTTATAAGAGCCTCTATGCAAGCAGGATCAAGAGTGTGGTCATCGGTAACGTCACCGAATACGGGAATAGCGCCTGCCTGAACAACCGCAAAAGAGGATGCAATAAAGGTATAAGAAGGTACTATAACCTCATCGCCCGGACCTATACCGAGGGCGGAAAGCGCTATATGAAGCGCCGCCGTTCCGTTTGTGCAGGATATTGCCGCCTTAGCACCGGTCCACTTTGCAAACGCGTCTTCAAACTCCATTCCTACCTTGCCCGTCCAATAATTGACCTTTCCCGAGTTAATAACCTCGGAAACCCTATCGCATACCTCGGGCGCAAATTTCGGCCAACCGGGAAATCCTATTTCTTCAACTCCCGTGCCGTTCATTACCAAATCTTTTTTTGCCATAATATTTTCCTTTCACAGATAATTGCATTTTTTACGATTATATGATACAATATTTTACAGAACTTGTATTTATCCGATGGTTTCAAATATTTATCATTTTTTCCTAAACTCAAAAGGAGAAAGCTTATGGCATGGGAAACTCAAAAAATAACGAGGGAATTTGAGATAGAGGGCTTTAACAGTATATACTATTTCGAATTCGGCAAGGATTTCAGTCATCCGCCTGAAAAACACGATTTCTGGGAATTCGCATACGTTGACTGCGGAGAGGTAAAGACGCTCATTACAGAGGACGTCAGCGAAAAGCTCTATGAAGGTCAGGTAATGTTTCACCGCCCTATGAGTCCGCACGCTCACGTATCCAATAATCTTGTAAGCCACAATCAGCTCGTAGTATCCTTCACCTGTCACAGCGAAGCTATGGACTTCTTTGACAACAAAGTGTTTACACTTGATAAGACCGAAAAGACGCTTCTTTCTCTCTTTATAAAGGAAGCAAAGTTTGCCTTAAACGGAATTCCGGGCGACTTTACTGACAAGAACGCTCTCGATTTTTCAAAATTTCCACACGGACGTTTTCAGCTTCTTGAATGTTATCTTACCGAGTTTCTCATTCTCTTGAAGAGAAGGTACTCGCAAAACGATAACGCTACGGATTACAAAAATAATGAGCGTATAAAGGGCCAGAATACCACTATAGAAACGATTATCGAATATCTTAAGAACAACCTATACGAGACCTTGACGGTTTCCGATATATGTTCTAAATTCTTCATAGGAAAATCGCATCTATACAAGCTGTTTTCTGAATTTGCCGACACAAGTCCTATGGAATATTTCTCAAATTTAAAGATAAAGGAAGCAAAAAGGCTTCTGCTTGAAAGCGAGTTATCCGTCAGTGAAATTTCAAGCATACTTGGTTACTCCTCTATACACAATTTCTCCCGAGCATTCAAAACCGCAGTAGGCGATTCGCCTTACGGCTACAAGAACAGAATAAATCATATCTCTTAAATTAAAAGACTGTCGCGTTTCCACGACGGTCTTTTTCGTTATATTTCACTCTGTGTTTTGGGTAGGTGGATTTGGAGCTAAAATCTTCGTTCTTTCCCCCGAAGGCGTAGTTACCTACGTCGAGAGGGGAAAAACGGAGATAGAAAATGACGCGAGGTCATTTTTGTTTTAGCCCAAAGGCATCACCCAAAAGGAAAGACCGCCGTGTTTCCACGACGGTCTTTTTTATTACTTTAACTTATTCTTATGAGTAGAAGTCTACCATCTTCTTAAGTCTTTCGTACTTAGCCTTTGCAGTTGCCTCAGCCTTAGCGAAGAGCTCCTGTGCTCTCTCGGGGAATGCCTGAGCAAGTCTGGTGTATCTAGCTTCACCGTTGATGAACGCCTGATAATCACCGGTAGGCTCCTTAGAGTCAAGAGTGAACTTGGACTCAAGAGCAGGATTAAATCTGAAGAGGTGCCAGTAGCCAGCCTCAACAGCCTTCTTCATCTCTGCCTGGCAGTTAGCCATACCGCCCTTGATGGAGTGCATCTCACAGGGAGCGTAGCCGATGATAAGCGAAGGTCCGGGATATGCCTCAGCCTCTGCGATTGCCTTAAGGGTCTGGTTCATATCTGCGCCCATAGCGATCTGTGCAACGTAAACGTAGCCGTAGGACATAGCGATCTCTGCAAGATTCTTCTTGCCGATTGCCTTACCTGCTGCTGCGAACTGAGCAACCTGACCGATGTTGGAAGCCTTAGAAGCCTGTCCACCGGTGTTGGAGTAAACCTCGGTATCGAATACCATTACGTTAACATCCTCGCCGGATGCAAGAACGTGGTCAAGACCGCCGAAGCCGATATCGTATGCCCAACCGTCACCACCGAAGATCCATACGGACTTCTTGGAGAGGAACTTCTTATCCTTGAGGATTGCGGGAGCTA
>JAZRLJ010000151.1:0-16583 GCA_045646755.1 Eubacteriales bacterium
CTGCTGCAACGCCGAACTCGTAGAGAGCCTTTACAAGATTTACATCTGCAATACCTTCCATACCGGTGAGGTAGTCATCCATTTCGAAGGTTGCAATCTTGTCGCCGCTTGTGATTACGATAGGATCGATAATGTCGTAAACCTTCATAGGATCGAGAATTACATCCTTACCGTCGAGGGTAAATTCAAGGTTGTTTCCACTCTCGCCGGTGAACGAAATTTCGGTATCCTCAGCAACAAGCGTGAACTTGTAAGATACTACGCCGTTGTAGATAACGTACTGGACGTTTTCGATAACACCGTAGAGGTCGCTAAGAGAGTAAGCGTTTCCGTCAGTGTATTCGGCGTAGGTCTGGTCAACGCCTGTTCTTGCGATAAGAGCATCAATTGCCTCCATATCTGCGGTAGAATCGGGAGTAAGAAGAACTGCTTCCTTAATGAACTTAGCCATTGTACCGAAAGCTGCTGTCTCGTTGGGATAGAGCTCAGAAGGCTTATCAAGAGCCTCGTTAGCGTATCCGATAGCGTTGATAGACCAGCTCTGGCTGTATTCTGTGTCTTCTACCTTAAAGGTAGCGTTGATAACGTTAGCCTCAGCAGCTGCTGCAGAGCCAACGGTTTTCGACCAAACGTAATATTCGGTCTCGTCAATAATAACGTTGACATCACACTTGGTAAATCCTTCAACGTTTATATCGGTAAGAGCATCTGCAACGGGAAGGTAAATGTTATAACGGAATCCGGTGAGGAAGCCGAGATTAAACTTTACGTCCTTGATACCGCCTATGTAGTTGGTAACACCGCCGACAGTTTCCTTAGCATAGAAGTTGTACGCATAAGTAACGTTGCCTTCTTCGTCAGTAACGCCTGCAGGCCATGCAACTCCCTTGTCAGTAAGACCAAGGATTCCGCTGGTAGCGATAGCGTTTCCGTCTTTGTCTGCCCACTGGCAACGAACGTTGAGGTAAGCGTTATCTTCAAGAAGCTTCGTTACATCAGGGAAAATACCGTCGATACTGTCAACACCGGGAGTAAGCTGAAGAGTCTTTATCGTTTCGCCGTCAGCGTCTATAACGTTTACGTCAACAGCCTTGGTGTCAAGCTTGTTGAAGGTTCTATCAAGCGTAGTAGTTTCGGTGGGAATAACAGCCGACTGAATGAGACCTTCGGTTGCGGTTGCGGTCATTGAACTAGGAATGGTGTATGGTATAGTTATGTTAACGTCAACCTGCTCGTAGCCTTCAGCAGCTGCGGGAGCTGAGGAGCTTTGCTTATATGTGGGATCATCTTTAGTTGAGTAGAGGCCTAATGTTCCGTTAGTACCCAATATAGTTTTTGCAGCAGCAAGGTCGTAGGTTCTGCAATTGTCGAAAAGCATGTCTGTATTTGCTTTCGTGGTATCCTTAAGTGTCATTCCTATACCGTAGGAGGGGGCACCGCCCTTTATGATATCACAGTTTGTGAAGTGAACCTTAGTTGTAAAACCGCTGGTCGTCGAGCTGTAAAATCTGAAGAGATAACCATGATTTCCACCGGGATAGTAAATCAGTGAATCTTTTACGTCAAACGTAAAGTTTCTACTATTATAGGACGCAATGAGATAACACTCTGTCTTAGTGAAATAAATGTTGGAATTGGTCACGTAGAACGATTGGTTATCTAACGAAGATGAGTTCTGATTCACAAAATTGGTAGTGTAAACCGAAACGTTATTTACGTTAAGAACCGTGTTATTCTCATATGCGTACACAAATGCACCACCGGCGACAGCGCTTATTTCACGCTTTACAACCTCACCGTTATAAGTCCACGTTTCCGAAGTTGCGGTTAAGTTTGCAATTGAAGCTCCGGGAGCACTTGAGGTTATAGTAAAATTAACATTCTTGCTTCTGTAGCAGAAGAAAGCTCCGGGGGTGTTGGTAGCGGCAGTAGGATTGCCGTTGGGGAAGGTTAATTCTCCGCTAACTTCATCCACAACTGCCTCATAGGTGTTGCCGGCATAATGTATTCTTATAAGGTTATGTCCGTTAAGGTCAAGCGTGACGTTATTGAAGGCAGAGCCCAGTCCGAACGCATAATAGTGATCTGATACCACACCTTTAGAGCTTGTTGTTTGGTGTGTCTGATAATTCTCAAAAGTAATATCGTCAAGAAGCTTTACAGTATAACCTGTTTTAACAGCTGTGAATTGAGCTGCAAAGTCCTTTTCAAGATGAACTTTGGACTTTCCATTTGCATCAATTACGGCAAAGTCGCCCGCTACAGTAGTGTAAACACCGGGCTCGTCAGTCTTCTCTACAAGCATATAAAGATCGGAGCTGAAATTATCAAGGAAAGCCTGATTGATGCCGGTTTTTTCACCGTTTTCATCGTAGAGATTAAGGTTAACTTCCATTTCGGAGTTAACGGTGAAAGGAGCGTTTATAGACTTGCTAAGAACAAGCTCGCCTTCATTTGCCTGAGCGAAAGCGTACGCTTTATCAAAATTGTCAAAGTAAGTGACATCTTCGCCTACAGTCACGGTAGCAATGTACTGACCGAAGGGGGCGCTCCAGTCGTCGTTGTATACGAGAGAGGGAATGTTTTCAACCTTGTTTCCTGTTTCAAAATACTCTGTCTGGAAATAGGTGTATTCAAGGTTATCAATGCACTGCGTGCTGGCGGTGCCGTAACGGCCGGTGGAAAAATATGCGGGGCCGACGAACATTCGAGATGCATCGCCTTTATCTGTCATATTTATAGGACCGGGGTCGCTGGTAAGCTTTCCGTTAACGTATATAGAGGGATTAACAAACTGAGTTTCTACGCCATCTACTTCCTCAGTGTAATACTCGTATATGATGGTTACGTGCTGCCAAAGATACGCAGTGGTATCGAGACCTATATTACCAAAATAGACCGTTCCAAGCACCGGGTCGTCAAGTAGCTTACCGCCTATGTAAGGTCTGATATAAAATTTTGCACTGTTAGAATCGTTGATGCTTCCGTCACTTTCCTTGTAAAGTCCCCACCGACCGTTTGGCGTCATAATGTCAAAGTCGATTGCGATAGTGGGATAGTTTCCGAGAGTGTACTGAGTTCTCAGGTCGTAGTTCTCGCCGACCGTTGTACTATACCTTGCTTCAGACTCGATTCCTACTCCGTGGAGTTCAAGGTACTTATTGCCATTAGGATAGGCTTCCTTGACACGAACGTAGCTTCCTGTCGTGCTTGCTTTACCGGTTATTTCAAATTTGTAATCAACCGGCAAACTGTCAAACGTAAAGTCTACCTCATGGCTACCCGCCTGCACGTAGTACTTCGGTTCTTCGTCCGCAAGTGCAACTACCGTGAAGGCTGTCACGATAACTACGAGCGCCAAAACGAGCGTCAAAATTTTAGAAAATCTTTTCATAAATGTTTTTCCTTTCTAGAAAATAGTAAAAGATTTGTAAATAAATATAATTTGTTGATTATATTATACAGTATTACAGGATAAATTGCAATTGACATTTTCCATAAATATTGAAAAAATTTTTATATATATGTAACAGTGAAACGGAACGCGCAAAAAACTCAAAATCTTTTTTTGTCCTAAAAGGTAAAAAGAGCATTACGATAATAATGCTCTCAAACACAGAATTTTGACAACCGCTGGTTTACAAAACACTGCTTTATTCTTGGTTATTTAACCTTTGATATCTTTACTGCGTAGACTTGTGGAGGATAGCTCATTGCTACCTGTCCGTTGTAGGTTATTTTGATTTTTTCTCCTGCCTTGAGGTCGGAGAGGGAGATTTTCTTTCCGTCCTTGTCTGTAATGATAGTATCCTTATCCGTGTTTATCCAGTACGGTCCCTCGGCGTATTCTGCCTCGTACACGTTTACCTCTATTTTTTCACCAATGGCGGTTATCTCTGCGTACATTATAAATTTATCGTCTGTATTTTCTGTGTTCTCGCTTCCGCCTTCCTTCGTACCGCACGCGCTGAGCGTACCGATAGCCAGAAGCAGAAGAATTGCTCTTATAAAGTGCTTCATATATTCTCCGTTTTTTATATCCGTTATATTGATATTATATCCGAGAGCGCGAAAAATGTCAATCCGTTATTTTTTAAGTATTTTCCAAATCTGCTTAAAGTTGATATTTACTATTGACACTTTTGAATAAATATGTTAAAATCAATGCATAATTCTTTGAGCGACGGCTCTTTGGATATAAAGACATTTTAATCTATAAAGGAGAAATTATGGAAAACAAGGCAAAAAAGATAAGCACCAAGGGTATAATCCTTCTTGTAGCAGTGCTTGTCATTTTAACGCTTCTTATCGTTTCCGCCGCAACCGACGCAGCAGGCAAGACAGTTGACTGTCCCGACTGCGAAGGACTCAGCACTCTCGTGTGCGAGACCTGTGAGGGCGCAGGTGTAATGGTAGGAACTCTTTGGGCGCTTCTTCCCGCGCTTATCGCGATAGGACTTGCGCTTATTACCAAGGAGGTTTACAGCTCACTATTTATCGGTATTCTTTCGGGCGGAATTCTTTATGCGAGATTTAAGCCCTTTATCACCTTTGACGCCGTTATAAACGACGGTCTTATCGAGGCTGTTTCGGGCACTGCGGGAATATTTATATTCCTCGTTGAGCTTGGAATTATCGTAGCTCTTATAAACAAGGCAGGCGGCTCGGCGGCTTTCGGAAGATGGGCTGCGAAGAACATCAAGTCCAGAGTCGGTACTATGCTCGCTACCTTCGTGCTTGGCGTTATGATTTTCGTTGACGACTACTTTAACTGCCTTACCGTTGGCTCGGTAATGCGTCCCGTAACCGACGAAAAGAAGGTTTCGAGAGCAAAGCTTTCTTACATAATCGACGCTACCGCTGCTCCCATTTGTATGATAGCTCCCATTTCGAGCTGGGCGGCTGCAGTTGCAAGCTATGCTCCCGAGGGAGAGGGACTTTCTCTCTTCATCAAGGCTATTCCTTATAACTTCTACTCCATTCTTACCATAGTATTCGTTATGACTATAATCCTCGCCAGAGTTGATTACGGACCTATGAAGCTTCACGAGATGAACGCGATGCTCAACGGTGACCTTTACACCTCCGGTGACAGAGTAGAATCTAAGGTTGAGCTTGAGAATGACAAGGGTACTCTTTACGACCTTATCGTTCCCATCGCAATCCTTATCGTTTCCTGCGTATTCGGTCTCGTTTACGTTGGCGGAATCCTTGACGGCGCAGGAATTGTAAATTCCTTTGCTGATACCGATGCTACCGTTGGTCTTCCTTGGGGCGGTCTTATTGCTCTTATTCTTATAATCGCATACCTCCTCTGCCGCCGTATCGTAACCTTCAAGGAATCTATGGACGCTATTCCTCAGGGCTTTATCGCGATGGTTCCCGCAATCCTCATTCTTACCTTCGCTACCGCTCTCAAGAATATGACCGGTCTTCTCGGCGCTAAGTACTACGTTGCTGACCTTATGGAAGGCGGCGCAGGCGCTCTCGGTAACTTCCTACCCGCTATTATCTTCCTCGTTGCTTGCGTTCTTGCATTTGCAACCGGAACCTCGTGGGGTACTTTTGGAATTCTTATTCCTATCGTTACCGCGATATTCCCCGAGGGCTCAGAGCTTCTTATTATCGGTATGTCCGCTTGCCTTGCAGGCGCTGTATGCGGTGACCACTGCTCACCCATCTCCGACACTACCATTATGTCCTCCGCAGGAGCAGAGTGCAACCACATCAACCACGTTTCGACTCAGATGCCTTACGCTATCACCGTTGCGGCAATCTCGTTCGTAATGTTCCTTATCTCAGGACTTGTTCAGATCGTATGGATCTGCCTGCCTCTCGGTATCATTCTTACCGTAGCGACGGTGTTCGGAATAAAGTATTTCGACAAATATCTTCAGAATAAGAAGAACAAGTAATTTCATATGAATTCATAGGGAGAAGCCTGAAATACGGCTTCTCTCTTTTTTGTCTTTTTAAGTGTTGACTTAACGTTTTATTTGCGGTATAATACTTAAGGAAAAACTTTAACCTTGAGGTGAAGAAATGAACTATGACGTAATAGTAATAGGCGCAGGACCGGGTGGTATATTCTCGGTATACGAGCTTATAGAGAAAAATCCCGAGCTGAAAATAGCCGTTTTCGAGGCAGGTCACGCCCTCAGCAAGAGAAAGTGTCCTATCGACGGAGAGAAGATTAAGTCCTGTATAGGCTGTAAGAGCTGCTCGATTATGAGTGGATTTGGCGGCGCAGGAGCTTTTTCAGACGGAAAATATAACATCACCAACGATTTCGGCGGAACTCTTCACGAGTATATAGGAAAGAAAGAGGCTCTTTCTCTTATGCGCTACGTTGACGAGATAAATATGAGATTCGGCGGAGATGGAACTAAGCTTTATTCCACCGCAGGCTCTAAGTTTAAGAAGGAATGTATGCAGAACGACCTGCATCTTCTTGATGCCTCCGTGCGTCATCTCGGCACAGACGTAAACTACGTAGTTCTCGAGAATCTCTACGAGTTTATGAAGGATAAGGCAGACTTCTATTTTGATACCCCCGTAGATATCGTTAAGATTATTGACGGAGGATACGAGGTTATAACTGAGAAGGGTAGCTTCACAGCAGAGAAGTGCATAATTTCGGTAGGTAGAAGCGGCAGTAAATGGATGGAAAAGGTTTGCCGAGAGCTTGATATTCCCACCAGCTCAAACAGAGTTGATATAGGTGTGCGCGTAGAGCTTCCCGCAGAGATTTTCTCGCATATAACCGACGAGCTCTACGAGAGTAAGATAGTATACCGTACCGAGAAGTACGGCGACAGAGTAAGAACCTTCTGTATGAACCCCAGAGGCGCTGTGGTAAACGAGAATACCAACGGTATCATTACCGTAAACGGTCATAGTTACGAGGCTAAGGAAAAGCAGACGGGCAATACGAATTTTGCTCTTCTCGTTGCCAAGCATTTTTCCGAGCCCTTCAAGGATTCTAACGGCTACGGCGAGTCTATCGCAAGACTTAGCAATATGCTCGGCGGCGGTGTTATCGTGCAGAGATTTGGCGACCTCATAAGAGGTCAGCGCTCCACCGAGTCACGTATCGAGGAGGCGTTTATAACCCCCACGCTTAAGGCAACTCCCGGTGACCTTTCTCTCGTTCTTCCCAAGCGTATCCTTGACGGAATAATAGAGATGATTTACGCTCTTGATAAGATTGCTCCCGGTACTGCAAACGACGATACGCTCCTCTACGGAGTCGAGGTCAAGTTCTATAATATGGAGGTCGAGGTGGACGAAAAGCTTGAGTCCAGGCACAAGGGACTCTACGTTATAGGTGACGGAAGCGGAATTACACATTCCCTCTCTCACGCATCTGCGAGCGGCGTTCACGTAGCAAGAAACATACTCAAGTAAAAATCAAAAAAATAAAGTGCGGTTTTGTAAAAACCGCACTTTTTGTATATATAAGTTTGCAATTATTCGATATAATCGTTATCTCTGAACTGTAGAGAGTAGAGATTTTTATAAGTACCTCCGAGAGCTATGAGCTCGTCGTGAGTGCCTCTCTCGGTGATAGAGCCGTCCATAATCACAGCGATTTCGTCAGCGCCTCTTATGGTGGAGAGACGGTGCGCTACGACGAGAGTAGTTCTTCCGTGACAGAGCTCATCGAGAGACTTCTGTATAAGAACCTCAGTGGTATTGTCAAGCGCGCTCGTTGCCTCATCGAGAATGAGTATTGCAGGGTCTTTTAGGAATACTCTCGCTATGCTGAGTCTCTGCTTCTGTCCGCCGGAGAGCTTTACTCCTCTCTCGCCTATCTCAGTATCGTAGCCCTTGTCGAGAGTCATTACGTAGTCGTGTATGTTGGCTCTCTTTGCGGCAAGTATCATTTCCTCCTCGGTTGCGTCGGGATTTCCGTAGAGTATATTGTCTCTTATCGTTCCGACAAAGAGGAATACGTCCTGCTGAACGATTCCTATATTCTTTCTGAGTGAATTAAGCGTTATAGTATTTACGTCTATTCCGTCGACGGTAATGCTGCCGCCTCCCTCTCCCAGCTTATAGAAGCGGGGAAGCAGGTGACAAAGGGTTGTTTTTCCTCCTCCTGACGGACCGACAAGCGCAAGCTTTTTGCCCTTTTCGAGCTTAAAACTTATGTTTTTTATAACCTCTGCCGACTCGTTATACGAATAGGAGACGTTACTGAATTCAATCTCGCCCTTGACGTTTTCAAGCGTCATTGCGCCTTCAGTATCGGTCTCAGGCTCTTCGTCCATAATCTCGCAGAATCGTCTGAATCCGCTGACACCGTTCTGGAACTGCTCCATAAAGCCAATAAGCGTATTTACCGGCGAAATAAAGAGGTTTACCGAAACGATAAAGGTGGAGTAATCGGCAAAGTTGATTCTTCCTGCGTAGAGGAAGAGACCGCCCGCGATAAGAATAAATACGTTGAATATGTCCGTCAGGAAGGTAGTCGATGCGTGGAATCGCGCCATTGCGTCGTATGCTTCGTGTGAGGAGGCTACAAACTGCTTGTCTCCTACCTTGAAGCGCTCTACCTCGCGGTCAATATTCGTGTATGCTTTTGTGACTCGTATGCCGGTTATACTGCTCTCAACCGCTGCGTTTATCACCGCGTTGCTCTTACGTCTGTCGTCAAATGCCTTTTTCATTGATTTGCGGTAGTGTCTTGACACCACTATAAGGAGAGGAACACAGGCAAATATTATGAGAGTAAGAATACAGTCGATAGTTGTAAGGTAAATGAATGAGAGAACTATCATAACCGAGCTTATAATCAGGTTTTCAGGTCCGTGATGCGCAAGCTCCGTCACTTCAAATAGGTCGCTTGTGATTCTCGTCATTATTTTACCGGTTTCGTTGTTGTCGTAGAATTTATACGGCAGCTTTTCGAGATGGGTAAAAAGGTCGCGCCTCATATCTGACTGCATTTTGACGCCGATTGTATGTCCGTAGTACATTACGAAATAGCGCAGAAGCATTCTGACTAAGTACAGAGCGAGTACGATTAATCCCGCTATAACGATAATCTTATACTTTGCATTCGGTATGTAGTCGTTTAGCATATTGTTGGTGACTATGGGGTACACCATTCCGATAATCGAGATTAAAAGCGCTGCCAGCATGTCAAAGACAAGCATTTTTTTGTAGGGCTTGTAGTAGTTTAAAAATCTTTTCAGCATATTTTTCCTCTTTAGTAAATTATAGTAAAATTATACAATGAATCGAGGAAAAAATCAATGGATGAGGAGTAATTTTTTTCTTTTTTTCATAACATAGATACCAAAAAATAACTTTAGAAAAAAATAATAAAAAAAAATGAAAAAGTACCATAAAAGTGATTGACATTTCAAAAATATATGCTATAATATACGTATAAAATAAAATTATGAGGGTAGATTTTATGAAAACATTATGTAATCTTATCTGGTTCCTCCTCGGAGGTCTTATCTCGGCAGTTCTTCACTTCGTTCTCGGTATCATTCTTTGTGTGACTATCGTTTTCTTCCCCATCGGTCGTCAGTATCTCAAGATCGCAAGACTTGTTATCTGGCCCTTCGGTAAGATAGTTGTAAATGACTTTGATGCTCATCCTTATCTCAACATCTTCTTCCTTATTTTCGGCGGAATTGGTGCATTCTTCAACTTTATTCTTGGTGCTGTTCTTTGCATTACCATTATCGGTATTCCTTTCGGCAAGCAGTGCTTCAAGGTTGCAAGACTTAGATTCGCTCCTTTCGGTTCAATCGTTGAGTAAGATTACTACATAAATAAGAGGACTGCACAAGGCAGTCCTCTTGTTTTTTAGCTTGACATAGGAAAACGCAGGTTTTTTAAGCCTGCGTTTTCTTCATTCATATATAAGATAATTAAATTTCCTTCAGCGACTCGCCGACAGAAAACTTTGCCTTCAGTTTTTTTACCGTCGGGAAGAAGAAGCAGAGGAGAGTGATTATCGAGAGTATCCAACCGATGGGCCAGATGAGGTAGAGGAACGTAAGTGGGTCAGACATGTTGGCCTTAAGCGGAATGAAAATCAGATATACCCATACGAATCTTATCGCGCACATAAATATCATTGTGGAAACCATTGCGGTTATCGGTCTTCTCATACCGCGAAGAGCAGCGCCCATAATCTCGTTGATACCGCAGATGAAATAGGTGCTCGAAATGATTACCATCTTCTGCTGGGAGAACTTGATAACCTCGGGGGAGGTCGTCATTATCGAGGAGAGCTGACCTGAGAATATCGCAGACAGCGAGCCAAATACTGTACCGAGTATAACGGTTATCATCATACCGCGGGTGACTGCCTGAGTTGCTCTCTTGACGTTTCTGTTTCCTATATTCTGGCTGACGTACGGCATTACCGCAAGGGAGGGAGCGACAGAAATCTGATAGAGTATTCCGTCGAAGGTGTTTGCTATTGAAACGCCCGTCGTAGCCGCCTTACCAAAGGAGTTAACCTGAGCTGTAATAATAACGTTAGCTATAGAGTAGAGCGCCTGCTGAAGCCCTGCGGGAACACCTATGAAGAGGATTTCCTTGAGCTCAGTGGGATAGAAGGCTATCTTCTTAAAGTTTATTCTTGCAATACTGTTGTTTCTTGCAAGAGCTACGAGTCCGAGAGTGCAGGAGGCTGCCCACGAAATTATCGTGGCGAGAGCAACGCCTGAAATAGTCATATTAAACGCCGCTACGAACAGAAAGCTTAACAGTACCTTCAGTACACCGCCGATGGTGAGGTAATTCATAGGACGTCTTGAGTCACCGGTCGAGCGCAGAATTGCCGCGCAGAAGTTGTAAACCATAAGAATCGGAACGCCTACGAAGTAGAGTCTGAAATAAAGCACCGCATCCTTCATAAGCTCGGCAGGGCAGTTCATCCAGCCAAGAAATACTTCAGCAAAAGAAATACCTATAGCTGCAAGTGCGATACCGCCAAAAAGTGAGAATAGCAGGGAAGAACCGATAGCTCTCTCGACTCTTTCCTTATTTCCTTGACCTATGTATCTTGCGATTACTACGTTTGAGCCTGAGGAAATACCGACCATAAGACCTGTTATAAGGCTTATCAGCGTACCGCTTGCGCCTATAGCACCTACGGCATCCTCTGCTCCGAACGTTTTCAGCACCGTCATATCTATGATATTGAAGAGCGACTGAAGCACGTTCATAATCATTATCGGCATCGCGATAGTAAGGAGTCCTGTGACTATCGGACCGGATAGCATATTTACGTCTTTTTTTCTTTTAGAAAGTAGCATTTGTAAAATACCTCTCTACGCAGATTTTATCCACGCGACACCGATTATAGCACACAAAAGGAGAATAATCAACCCTTTTTTAAAAAATGCATAAATAAAAGTACTATTATTGATTATTTTGCTGTTTTATGTTAAAATAAAGAAAAAATAATCTGCGGAGTGTATATGAAAAAAATCAAAAAGATTGTGTCAATAATTTTATCCACCGTTTTTCTCTCAGCTTGTTCACTTTCAATCGGGACTGCCGAGACACCACAAAATGACGACACAAAAGGCTATAGGCAGATAAGTGTTGACGAGGCGAAGAAAATTATGACAAGTGAAGAGGGATATATAATTCTCGACGTGCGCCGCGCTGATGAATTTTCAGAGGGGCATATACCGGGGGCAATCAACGTTGCAAACGAGGAGATAGGTACGGAAGAGATTCCCGAACTGCCTGACAAAGCGCAACTCATACTCGTTTATTGCCGAAGCGGCAGACGCAGTAAGGAAGCATCTGAAAAGCTCGTAAAGCTTGGATACACGAACATCGTTGAGTTTGGCGGTATCAATGACTGGACAGGTGAAATCGAAAAATAAAATATATTTGGATATTATTTTGGCAGAGACGAAAGAAATACTCCTCTGCCATTTTATTTTATTCAAAATTTCTAAAGGTGTTCGCTATTTTATACTCCGTACATCACAAGTCCGAGCACTCCGGATATAGCAATAAGAAGAATAGGCGAGATTTTTGCCTTTTTCCACTTTGAATATGCAAACGAGCAGAGCGCTATTATCAAAAAGACCGAGACTGCTTTAAAGTCAATGGAGAGGGAGCTATGTATATTTTTAATTCCGAAAACGATGCTGAGAAGCATTGTAAGAGCCGTAGCGAGAATTAAAGCAATAATAGCGGGACGAATTCCGTTAAGAGTTGCCTTTACGCCTCTGTATTTAAGAATATGCGTGAAGAGAGTTGCTATAAGAAGTATGATAATGAAGGCGGGCAAGACTATGCCGAGCGTAGCTATAAACGCACCGAGAAATCCTCCCTGCGCCGAGCCGACGAAGGTTGCCATATTTACGGCAATCGGACCCGGGGTTGATTCTGCTATAGCTATGAAATTGAGCAGTTCCTCCTCAGTAAACCATCCGTGAGTCATACACTCGTCTCTTATGAAGGCTATAATTGCGTATCCACCGCCAAAGGCAACGGCTCCGATTTTGAGGAAGGTAAGAAAAAGCATTAAGTAGTTCATTTTTCATCCTCCCCTGAGTTTTTCTTTTCATTCATATATTTTACGAAAAAGACTGACGAGCCGATAAGCGCGAATATGAGTATGTAGAAAATCGACGAGAACGATACCGACAGGAGAGAGAGCGTGATTATAGTTATAAACGTAAGACAGATTCCGACTACGTTAAAGGGAGTCTTCTCTATCTTTTTAAGCATCTTAAGTCCTGCTGAGAAAATAATATAAATTACGCACACCTGTATTCCGCGGAATGCAGAAGCAAACCAAGTGATTTCAAGAAAGCTGTCGAAGAAAATCGAAATGAGAAAGATAATGGCAAACGAGGGCATCACCATTCCGCTCGTTGCGAATATTGCTCCGAGAAGTCCCGCTTGCTTATATCCTATGTAGGTGGAGCAGTTGATGGCGATAGGTCCGGGCGTTGATTCCGCAATTGTTACAAGGTCCATAAACTCGTCGCTCTCCAGCCACTTTTTTCTTGTGACGAATTCAGCATCAAATACGTGTATCATTGCATATCCGCCACCGAAGGTGAATAGTCCTATCTTGAGCATTGATAGGAAAAGTTGAAAATAAATTTTTAATTTTTTCAAGCTCTGTATCCTCTCTGTATGTAACTTTTAGTTATAAAACTTCAGTAAAAAACGATTTTCGGTAATCATTCCGAAAAAACCGCAACGCTATTATAACATAAAAGGAAGAGTTTTTCAACCGAGAAATAATAAAAAAAGAAAAATTGAAAATCCTCTTGACTTTTGACGAAAAAGGTAGTATAATACGACGTATAAAACCGAATAGAGCTAAATGAAATCAGCAGGAGATAGGCGTGAGCCTTTCCAAAGGGGTAATACTCTCGGGAGTCATTTTGACAGGACTGTTGACGGATAGCAATCTGGAGAAGTTCGCTACGCGCGAATGCCGAAGGGGCAAGGGTGCAAACCATAATCTCTCAGGCAAAAGGACAGATATTATTAAGGTAACCTACTTTGTAAGTTGCTTTCTGTATTTTCCACCGCTATCCATTTGGATTAGCGGTGTTTTTGTTTTGTTTGGTTGAAAATAAAGGGAGGTTCATTTTTACAATGAGCAAAATTTTGAAAGCCATCGAGTCCGTAAACGGTGAGATAAACGGCGTCGTATGGGGCATTTTCGGTCTTGTTCTTCTTATAGGCACCGGAATACTTATCACAGCACTCACTAAATTCTTCCAGGTGAGCCACATAGGTATGTGGTTTAAAAACACCATAGGAAGCCTTTTCAACAAAAACGTTATCAGCCACTCCAAGGAGAAGGGAACTATATCGCCCTTCCAGGCGCTCTGTACAGCTCTTGCCGCTACGGTAGGAACGGGTAATATCGCAGGTGTCGCCGCCGCTATATGTATAGGTGGCGCAGGCGCTGTTTTCTGGATGTGGGTAGCAGCCTTCTTCGGTATGATGACTAACTACGCAGAGAACGTTCTCGGTATCTACTTCCGTAGAAAGAATGAGAACGGCGAGTGGTCAGGCGGCGCTATGTACTACCTTACAGACGGTCTCGGTAAGAAGAAGGGTATGAAGTACGTAGGAAAAACACTTGCTATTCTTTTCTGTATCTTTACAATGCTCGCTTCCTTCGGTATCGGAAGTATGGGACAGGTAAATAAGATAGTTACCAATATTGCTTCAGCATTCGACGTGTCCGCGCTTTCCAGCGTTGAGGTTATCAGCGGCGTTTCTCTCTACAATATTATACTTGGCGCTATTATTATGCTCCTTACCGCGCTTATCACACTCGGCGGACTTAAGAGAATTGCAAACGTTGCAGAGAAGATAGTTCCCGCAATGGTGGTTCTCTTCGTTTGCGGCAGCCTTGTAATAATCGGTGTAAACTGCGCAAATATCCTTCCCGCATTCAAGGCAATCTTCGTTAACGCATTCTGCCCCGAGGCATTCGTCGGCGGCGGTATCGGTGCTGTAGTAAGCAAGGTTGTAACTCAGGGCTTCAAGCGTGGCGTGTTCTCAAACGAGGCAGGTCTCGGCTCTTCCGTTATGGTTCACTCCAACTCCAATATCAAAGAGCCTGTAAAGCAGGGTATGTGGGGTATCTTCGAGGTATTTGCAGATACTATGATAGTATGTACTATGACCGCCCTCGTTATCCTTACCGCAGGCGGACTTGACGGCGGCGTATTCAACGTTATCACCGGTGAGGTTGCCGAGGGATACAGCGATGCAACTCTCGTTGGCGGCGCGTTCAACTCCGTATTCTCTTGGGGTAATATCGGTGAGAAGTTCATTGCTATTGCAATGTTCCTCTTCGCATTCACCACCGTTCTCGGCTGGTCTCATTACGGCTCTAAGGCGTGGGAGTACCTCTTCGGTGCAAAGACTACCGTAGTCTTCCGTATCATTCACGTATGCACCGTTATCTTCGGCGCAGTGCTTACCTCTTCTCTCGCTTGGGACATCTCGGATACCTTCAACGGACTTATGATGATTCCCAACCTTATCGGTGTTATCGTTCTTTCACCCTTGGTTCTCAAGATTACGGTAAACTACCTTAGAAGAGTAAAGGGCGGCGAGAATATCGAGCCTATGTATAACGCCGACCCCGAAATTCAGGCTGAAGAAATCGCAAGAGTATCAGACGAAGAATAACCGGGCTTTCGCCTTTGGGCATAAACGAATAAAAAACAGTGAGGTATTGTAAACACAGTACCTCACTTTAATTTCATTGGTGATATTTAAGGTTGAAAACCTGCGGTTTTCCTTTTTTATTCTATTGCCGTTTCCTTCCTCTCGGTGTATATATATACACCTTCGGGGCGGAGAACGACAATTTCTGCTCCAAATCCGTTCGCCCGGGCTTTCGCCTTTGGGCATAAACGAATAAAAGTACCGCGGAGGAATCATACGAAACCTCCGCGGTACTTTTATGTTTTGTTTAAATATCTACGCCGAGGAGCTGCTTAGCCAGAATTCCTACACCGAATGAGATAACGGCAACGCCAAGGCTTATTCCCGCCATTTCAAAGAAGCGCGAGCCGAACTTCAAATCCTGCGCCACCGAGGTGTAATAGGTAAATCCCGCAATGATAAGAACGATTATACCGAGCATAATAGCCAGTGCGACAATAGGCTCTGAAATAAGTATGTAAGGAAGAATAAGAGCCACTACGGTTAGTAGATACGCAATTCCCGTATACGAGCAGGATTTCAGCGCATCGTTACGCCCCTCGCTTTTTGCCGAGAGAAATTCACTCGACGCCATCGAAAAGGTAGCGGATATTCCGACTATAAGACCGGAGAGCGCCACAAGTCGCGTATTAAGAAGAGCAAACGTAAATCCCGCAAGGCTGCCTGCGAGCTCTACGAGTGCATCGGAGAGTCCGAGCACCATACTTCCGACGTAGTGCAGTCTCTCCTCGTCGAGCATAGCGAGAAGGGAAGCCTCATGCTCAACCTCCTGCTCTCTTATGCGTAAGCTTTCCTCGACCTCTTCTGCGAGCAGCTCGTATTTGTTCTGCGCAACCTCCTCGCCGCGTTCCATAAGCTTAACCGCGAAGGTAAAACCGAATATTCTCGCAATCAGCGTATATTTGAGAATCTTTGCCTTATTCGGCTTCATTTCGACACCGGTATAGCTCTTCCAGATTTCATAGTGAGCGCGTTCCTCCGCAGCAAGACGCTCGAGCGTCTTTTTGTTTTCCTCGCCTTTAGCGAATTTTGCAATCTTTTTGTAAATTATGCTCTCATTCAGTTCATTTTGCTGCATCTTCATTATTACAGCGAGAGCTTCCTTTGAGATATTTTTCATAATGCTTCCTCCAAAGCCTTAAAGACGTTTTTATCTTTGCGTATATTTTAGCATATCTTTTCGGATATTTCAATACCTAGTTTACCTCAAAAACCGCTAACCTCCATACCACAAAGCAATCTGCCTTGCGGTGCTATCGCAGCGTCCTTGAAAGCGAGCTTTCAGATACACTCCAACTTGATTATAACAAAAAAATCAATTGGCTCAAATCCGCCCCGTGTCACAAACAAGAAAGTATCCCTCAAATAGTTTTCCG
>JAZRLJ010000152.1:0-21900 GCA_045646755.1 Eubacteriales bacterium
TCGATAAGCCTTAATACCCCAAATCCCGAGAGATACGTTGAAATTTGTCATCCTGTGCATAAAGCACGCGCCTATGAAAGTATGCTGGATTTTGCAAAAAATGTAAAGAAATATGTGCAAAATACTATGTTTTCCGTAGTGGAAGAGACACTGAACGAAGATGAACTCGTAAGGTGTAAGGAAATTGCAGACGAGTGTGGAGTCACACTTAAGGTGCGTACCTATATACCGCCAGAGAAGTAAGAGGGGTTTAATTCGTAGAGAGAATTAAGCATCATTATATCGCTCACAGGACACCTCATAATATCAATAGCTACACCGAGTAAGCCGAGCTCACCTATAAGGTCGAGCTTGGCTTTCGTTTTTCTCATAGATGGGATACGAATTTCCTTTTTGTCAAGAAGACCTATAAGCTGACCGTCGTCGGATGGGGTGAGGGAAATGCCTTTTTCGTTCGCTAATCTCAGCGCTTCATCTATCGGAATAGCATCGCCGTCAAGCGTTGCAAATGGGGAAAGGTCCATCACGATTTTTTCCCCTCCTATCTTCTTGGTGAGAGCGGTGTATAAATCGCGCCTTATTTCTCCCGAGTCTGTAATTATCAGCCTGTCGGGAATGGCTGCTACGGTGTCAGGTAAATCACCGTCCGTCTCAAGACAGATGGTGAGCCCATTTTTCCTTGCCATATTCGTAAGGTAGGAAAGAAATTCCTCAAAGCTTTTTTTATTTGCCGAGCCGTTCACAGCAAGCGTTATCGCAGAAGCTCCGTTTCCCTTTGCCGTATCCATAAACAGCTCTGCCGTATTTTCTGTAAGGTCTCCTTCCGTCATAGGCGAGGCGGAGCAAATTCTCTGATTTATCCTTTTTCCTCCCTTACTTATATCGTGGTAATTAAAGTTAAATATCCTGCGCATTCTTCCTTTGTCATATACGAGTGAGGAGGGGCATACAGAAGTGAGATACGGTAGGGTGAGCGCGAATCTGTCGCGAGAGCACCCGTTATAAAGGTATCCCTCAACTAGCGCCGCGCCGCCGCTTCCGTCACAGTGTCCGAGACATATGATTTCCTCAGGATAGATTTTATCCGAGCCGCACAGCGCAGGATTACTCTTGAAAATTTCATTTTTATCTATAGAAAACCTTTTTGATATTCCGTCTATCGTGTCGCCTCTTCTTACGCTATACGTCCTTCTCGGGAAAAGTATCAGAAGCTCTCTGCCTACTGAAATTTTGTCGGGATTTTTAAGTCCGTTTATTTCTGCAAGCTTTTTTGGTGATATTCCGTGTTCTCTTGCTATTGAATATAGCGTTTCTCCTGCCTTTACGGTGTGAATTTGCATAAGGTTTTCCTTTCGCGTTTTTGTTTTTATTTTATGAGCCATTGTGAATAACGGTTACTGGAAAAGGAGAAAATAATAAAAAAAGGAAAAAAATTATATGGTTACGGTAGAGAGTGTAAACGCAAGAGAAATACTTGATTCAAGAGCGAATCCTACGGTTGAGGCAGAGGTAAGACTCAGTGACGGAAGCAGGGGAGTTGCGGCAGTGCCCTCAGGCGCTTCGACCGGTAAATACGAGGCGGTGGAGCTTCGCGACACGGACAGTGTGCGTTATCATAAAAAGGGCGTTTTAGAGGCGGTTAGGAATATAAAAGAGGTTATCGCCCCCGCAATAGCAAAAAGAAGAGCGTACGAGGGAGATAAAATAGACGAAATTATGTGCGCTCTTGACGGAATGAGGAATAAATCCGCTCTTGGCGCGAATTCAATTCTTGCGGTATCTCTGGCGCTGAGAAGAGCTGCTGCCGAGTCAATGGGATTGCCTCTCTACAGATACCTTTCCAATACTTCGATAAAGAAAATGCCCATACCTCTCCTTAATGTTTTAAACGGTGGAGCGCACGCGTCAAACAATCTCGATATTCAAGAGTTTATGATAGCTCCGATAGGAGCGGAGAGCTTTAGCGAGGCTGTCAGAATTTCCGCAGAGATTTATCATACTCTCCGAAGAATACTTCTCTCGCGCTCGCTGTCCGTAGGAGTGGGAGACGAGGGTGGATTTGCTCCGAGTCTTGAGTCGGATGAGGCGGCAATTGAGCTTATTCTTGAGGCTATAGAGGAGTCGGGATACGAGGCAGGGAAGACAGTTTCCATTGCTCTCGATATAGCTTGTTCGGAGTGGTGGAGCGACGGATGTTATTTTCTTCCGAAAAGAAGAGTGAGACTGACCTCCGACGAGCTTTGTCACTATATTTCTTCTCTTGTCGATAAATACCCGATAATATCGGTAGAGGACGGAATGGGGGAGGAGGACGGATACGGCTGGAGCAGAATTACCGAAAGGCTCTCGGAAAAAATTATGCTTGTAGGCGACGACCTTTTCGTTACCGATTACGAGAGGATAAAGAGAGGAGCAGAGGAAAAAATTGCAAATGCAGTCCTCATTAAGCCTAATCAAATAGGCACGGTGAGGGAAACCTCGCTTGCGATAGAAACCGCAAGGAGCTATGGATACTCCTCGATAATGTCTCACAGAAGCGGAGAGACCGAGGACACCTCTATTGCCGATATGGCGGTTGCTTACCAGACACAGTTCGTTAAGATGGGCGCGCCTGCGAGAGCTGAGCGCACCGCGAAATATAACCGCCTTATGAGGATAGAGGAGGAAATAGGATTAAATAAGTTATCAAACCCTCTTGCAAAAGCTAATTATTTATGATAAAATTAGATTGAAATTCAACACAGGGAGGCATCTATGAAAATAAAAAGCGGTTTCGTTCTCGAGAAGGTTGGCGAGGAATATCTTGCCGTAGCGGTCGGAGAGAGAGCAAAGGAGTTTTCGGGTTTTGTAAGACTTAACGGCAGCGGCGCGTATTTTTGGAATCTTCTCTGCGAGGGTGATAAGACCGAAGAGGAAATCGTTGACACAGCTATGCGCGACTTCGTTGACGTAGACAGAGCACTCGTTGAGAGTGACGTATCCCGATTCGTGAAAAATCTTATAGACGGCGGAATTGTAGAGGTATGACCGAGCTTTACGAACTTAGAGCCGTAGAGAACGAGATAAGAGAGCGAGGTAGCTTTGCCTCCGTCACCAAGGGCGCGAGTATGCGTCCTCTCTTCAGAATGCACAGAGATATGATAGTGGTATCGAAAATCGAAAGACCGCTGAAAAAGTACGATATAATTCTCTATAGCGGCGGAGAGGGAGAATATATTCTTCACCGCATTGTAGGTATAAGAGACGGTTATTTTATAGTCAGAGGCGATAACAATTACTTTAAGGAAAAGGTTACGCACGACAGAATTATAGGAGTCCTTACCGCCTATAACCGCAAAGGGAAAAGCGGCTCGCCCGACACCTTTGCCTTTAAGCTTTATTCACGGTTGTGGAGATATATTTATCCCTTGCGTTATGCCTTTGTAAAGACAAAATTCATACTTTCAAGAATTAAAAGAAAACTTTTTTGAAATAAAAAATAAAAAGGCTTGTTCTGTTAGCACGCATAAAAAGACGTTTGGTCGGTGCTGAGAACGAGCCTTTATTTTATTTCTTGTTCTATATCGTCAAAAATCGGACTTGCAAAAAATTCACGAATGCTGATATCTAAGCCGTCGCAAAGCTTTTTGATAGAAACAACACCCGGATTTTGACTTTTTGCATTTAACATACTGTATATGGTAGACGGCGGAACTCCTGAAATGTTGGCGAGAGCATTAACTGCAAGGTTTCTTTCGTTGCAAAGCTCCAGAATTCTTCTAGCTACAGCTTCTTTTGTATTCACAGTTTACTCCTTTCATATCACATTATAATAATATTTTAACCAAAAATGCGATATATCGTGTGGGATATATCGCAAAAAAGGAAGGGGATACAAATATGAACTGTATGTTTTTAGGGCACAGAGATGCTCCTGACTTAATTAAAGAAATTTTGTATAGAGAAATATTAAGTTTGATTGAAAAGGAGGGAGTAAAAGAGTTCTATGTTGGAAACAACGGCAATTTTGATTTTTTAGTGCAAACTGTTCTAAAAAAAATATCAAAAGAGAGGCGTGATATTGAATTTTCGATAGTGCTTTCTTTCCTTGGGGAAAAAGCTCTATCAAACAATCAAGAGGCCACGTTTTTTTCTATAGAAATTGAAAATGCTTTGCCTAGGTTTGCAATTTCAAAAAGAAATGAGTGGCTCATAAAAAAAACAGACTTTGCCATAGTATACCAACGCCGTCGTTTTTCCAATTCGGCAAGATGGATTGAAAAAGCAGAGAAGAGAGGCGTGAAAATTATAAACATAGCAAAGCAAAATCTGTGAGTTAAAGCAGTGAAGAATTTGCAATGTGGAAAACTATAAAAAGTACGCAAAAATTGCGTACTTTTTTCTTTTTTTGTCAATATATTTAGAATATTAAGTTTCGTCGCTCGGTATAGGACCTGCATCGGGGTATCTTACCGATTTGAAACCGTCGATGCCTCCCTTACACATAGCGCCGAATATACGGTGCTTTATGCCTTTGTTCTGTCTTTCGAGACCTGCAAGAAAGTTTTTCATATTCTCTCTTTCTGTTGCATGGTCTTCAGGACACAGACTCTTTACTATAGGAAGATTTTGTCTTCTTGCAAAATAGGAAACGTCCTTTTCCTCAGCGTAAATCATAGGACGTATAAGCTTGATTTTTCTGTTTGAAAGATAGGTGACGGGGGAAAAGCAGCCGAGCCTTCCTTCGAAAAAGAGATTCATCATAAAGGTCTCTACCGCGTCGTCGTAGTGATGTCCGAGAGCGACCTTGTTACAGCCCGATTCGGTTGCGGCAAGGTGTAGAGAGCCGCGGCGCATCTTTGCACAGAGTGAGCAGGGATTCGATTCCTTGCGAACGTCGAATATTATTTTTGCAATATCGGTGTCCACCACCTTATATTCGACGTCGAGTTTCTCGCAGAAATCCTTAAGGACCGAGAAATCCGAGCCTTCAAATCCCATATTTATCGTTATGGCTACAAGCTCGTACTTTTTAGGATAAAATCTGCGCATAGCCGCAAGGGTAGAGAGCAGGGCAAGAGAGTCCTTTCCGCCCGAGACACCGACTGCAATACGGTCGCCGTCCTCAATCATAGCGTAATCGTCAACTGCGCGTCGTACGAAGCTGAGCATTCTTTTCATTTCGTTCATTGTCAAAAAAATCGCTTTCGAATAGAATGGTAAAAGATAGAAAAATGAGGTGTAAAATGATTAAAATATATCTTGACCAAGGTCATAATCCGAGAGATTACAACACGGGAGCGGAGGGCAACGGCTTTTTTGAGCAGGACATTACCTACAGAATAGGAATACTTCTTTACGACCTGCTTATGTCAAACGGAAATTTTGACGTAAAGCTATCACGTCCCACGCCCGATACCATTCTCGGCAGAAATAATTCCACAAGTCTTTCCGAGAGAGTAAGAGAGGCAAATTCTTTCGGAGCTGACGTGTTTATTTCTCTTCACACGAACGCCGCTCTGAATCCGAATGCCTCAGGCTCTGAGGCTCTGATATATAGGAGAGGCTCTTCCGTTGCCTTAGGACTTGCAGAGGATATTCTTAAAAACTTAAATCTCGTTACTGGACTGAGGAACCGCGGAATAGTAGAGCGCCCGGGGCTTTATGTATTGAGATTTACGAATATGCCTGCGGTGCTTGTCGAAATGGGATTTATAACCAATTCCTACGATGCAGAGCTTATGGCGTATTCTCCCGGACTTTTTGCCGAGGGTATATATCGCGGAATACTTGAGTATTACGGATTATCTTAACTTTATTTCGTCAAGCTCCATATAGTCCTCGTGAGAGTTTTCCGAATGGAGCTTAAACGTATGGACTGCTCCGCAGTCGGGACAGAAGACTTGAATGCCGTCGGGGGCGTATCTGAGGTCGTAATCACCTCTGTGACAGGGGCAATCTACCTTACCGTCAGCCTCGAGGTCCTTGACTAAAAATCTGAGAGCGTCGTAAACGGTGGCGTCGGGAAGAACGTCCCCCTCGTCAAGGTCTATGGGCTGAATTTCCGAGAGTCTTTCAGCCTCAAGATCTGCGAGCAGTCTTTCAAGCTCTGCGCCCGTGCGCGTGAGATTTTCGTCAATT
This sequence comes from Eubacteriales bacterium, assembly GCA_045646755.1. Taxonomy (GTDB): domain Bacteria; phylum Bacillota; class Clostridia; order Oscillospirales; family CAG-272; genus UBA1740. Next base: position 6,121 of record JAZRLJ010000152.1, read on the forward strand.
CTTTCCTTTGAGCCAATAAAGGCTATGTCCATATTTGAGTATGGACAGTTGAGCAAAAACTCCTCTCTCTCAAAGAATATGGACTGAGAGACGGTAAAGGAGTGAGAGCTCTTGCAGAAAAGACAGGGGACTGTCAGTCTGAGTTTTTTATCGTTAGTTACGTTTATATCGAGATGTGACTCTCCGCAGGAGCACTTGAGTCTTACCATTCCCGCACTAAGCGCGAACTTTCCTATAAATCCGACTACCGAGCCGCCACAAGATGGGCAACGGTATGCAACGTGTGTCTGAATGTTGTTTAATACCATAATTACTTTTCCATTACCGATTTAGAAATTTCGTTTGCCTTGTCTTCACCGCATATAAGGCGGACAAGCTCGAGGGCGAAGTGAAGAGCCACGCCCATACCCTTAGCGGTCGTTATATTTGCGTCGGTTACAACCGACTTTTCTGAGATTTCAGCTCCTCTGAGCTCTTCTTCAAATCCGGGATAGCATATAGCCTCCTTGCCTTCGAGCAGACCTCTTCTTCCGAGGACTAAGGGAGCAGCGCAGATGGCGGCAATTCTGCCGCCGTTTTTCAAAACTGCGTTTATGAATTTATCTGCGTAGGGAGAAGCGTCGAGGTTGAGTGAGCCTGGCATTCCGCCGGGGAAAATTACCGTAGAGAGCTCCTTTTCGTTAACCTCGGAGGCTTCCATATCACATATTACGGGTATACCGTGTGAGCCGACGGCAATCTTAGAGCCTATCGCAACGGTTCTTACGTCAAGTCCTGCGCGTCTGAGCACGTCAAGAGGAGTAAGTGCCTCAATTTCCTCAAATCCGTCAGCAATTAAAATAGCAATCATTTTTATATTCCTTCACATAGGTTTTTGTCCGGAAAGCAGTGTGTCAGTCGATTTCTCGCCTTGATAACATTTCTCTCCATTCGTCACGGGTGACAAGTACGTCGCGCGGCTTCTGTCCGTTAGGCTCGCTGACGATTCCAAGCTCTTCCATAATATCTATGAATTTTGCTGCCTTGCCGTAGCCTACTCCGATTTTTCTTTGTATGAGAGAGGTGGAAATCTTGCCCTGCTTGACTGCAAGGTCGGCAGCCTCAAGGAACTGCTTATCGTTAAGATATCCGCCGCCTCCCGACTCGGAATCGTCGGTGTCAAAGTCGTCGTCAAATCCGCTGTCCTTAGAGCCCTTGACACATTTCTGTGTGGCGCGGTTGATACCCTCCATCGCCTGCTCGTCGTATACTGCACCCTTGACGTTTGACTTAAGGAATTTCATTATTTTTTCTACCTCGCTGTCGGAAACGAACGCACCCTGGACTCTTACGGGCTTGGGCTTACCTACGGGAGCGTAGAGCATATCGCCCTTGTCAAGAAGCTTCTCCGCGCCTGCCTGGTCGAGAATCGTTTTCGAGTCGTTAAACGAGGTAACCTTACACGAGATACGCGAGGGTACGTTTGCCTTGATAACGCCGGTGATAACGTCAACGGAGGGACGCTGAGTACCGATTATCATATGAATGCCCGCAGCTCTTGCCTTCTGGGTGATGTTGGTTATAAGCCCCTCTACAGGCTTTCTTACCTGCTGCATGAGGTCGTTAAGCTCGTCTATGACTATGATTATCTTGGGAAGAGGTTCTCCGAGCTCTGGATTTTCACGAACGAGATCGTTATACGAGTCGAGCTTTCTAACCTCGTGCTTAGCCATAAGCTCGTATCTTCTGTTCATTTCATCTATAGCCCACATAAGTGCACCTGCAGCCTGCTTTACGTCCGTAACTACGGGTACGAGCAGGTGAGGAATACCGTTGTACATAGTAAACTCAACGGTCTTGGGGTCTATCATTATGAACTTAACCTCGTCGGGACGAGCCTTATAGAGAATACTTATGAGTATCGAGTTTATGCAGACCGACTTACCCATACCGGTAGCGCCCGCTACGAGAATATGGGGCATCTTCGACATATCGCCGAATACGGGGTTGCCCGTTACGTCCATACCTACGCAGGAGAATGTTTTTGAGCTTTCGTTCTTGAATTCTTCGGTTTCGAGTAGGTCGCGAAGCATAACCGTAGTGGGATGCTTATTGGGAATTTCCACACCTATAGCCGACTTACCGGGAATGGGAGCTTCCATTCTTATACCCTCTGCCGCGAGGTTGAGGGCGATATCGTCAAAGAGGCTTATAACACTGTTTACACGCACGCCTCTTGCGGGGACGATTTCGTATCTAGTGATACGCGGACCTCGGTCAACGCTTCTCACAGATGCTCTTACGTTAAACTGTGCAAGCGCATCGATAAGCTTCTCACCGTTTTCCTGAATTTCGAGCTCAATTGTCGGGTCTTCGCTGTCCTTACCCTTAGCAAGAAGGTCGATAGGAGGGAATTTAAATGCCGAATAATCGGGCTTTTCTGCCGCAGGTTTTTCCTGCTCAGCCTTTTTGGACTCTGCAATTACGGGGGAGTGTATGGGCATGTAGTCGTCGAAGGGAACGTCGTCCTCTTCAGGCTCTTCTACTTTTTCCTCTTCTAGAGTCTCTTCCTCGTCATCGTCGGAATCAAATTTCACTGCAACTGATGCGGGCGTTGGCTCACTGAAGATATTTGAGTTATAAAGCTCTCTGAATTTGAGGACGTCCGGATTTTGCTTTTCGGGAGGGATAGGCTCTTCAATTTCGGGAGCTGAGTCCTCCTCGTTTTCGACCGTGAAGTCGAATTCCTCGGACTCTTCTGCCTCCTCATCACCGTCAAGGTCGTCCTCGTCATCTTCAAATACGCAGAGAGTACCGTCGTCCTCGTCATCGTCATCGCTTTCATCTGCGTCAGTCATTACCGAGCGGGTTATCTTAATAGTATCCTCGTCGGTGATGTCGTTTTCCGCACGGTAAAGCTCACGCTCTGCGGTAGGGAAGCTCTTGAATACGGGCACTTCCTCTTCAATCGGCTCTGAGACGGGGGCGGGATTTTCATATACCTCCGCTATAGGCTCGGAGAAAACAATTCTGTTTGCTTCTTCTCTCGCTTTTCTTTCCACTTCTTCTCGAAGAGCGGTCTCTCTTTGTCTTTCCTCATCAGCGAGTCTCTCACGTTCGAGTTCCTCAAGACGTATCCTTTCGGCTTCTTCGGTGGCTCTTCTTTCGTTTTCCTCTCTGGTTTTTGCTTCTTCTGCCGCCTTTCGTTCAGCCTCTTCCTTTATAAGCTGCTCGCGTCTGAGGTCGAATCTGGCTCTCCTTCTGGCCTCTTCAAGCTCTCTTTCGGTGAAGACCTTTCTCTCCCTCTCGGCGCTCTTTATTTCCGTTACGTCGACGTCAGCCTTTCTGTCAAATGCCGCGCGTGAGGAGGGCTTATTCGCAAGTCTTTCGTTTTCTCTGAGATTATAGGGGTTGAAGTCCTTTGCGAAAAAGGCGTCTGCGCTCTCCGAAGCATCGTATGAGTAGGCGCTCTTAGGTGAGTCGGAATATGGATTTTCGATTATTATATCCGAGTCGGAATTTACTCCGTAATCGGCAGAGAATTTTCTTCTCTGAGGCTCGGAAAATGTCTCGTTTGCCTCGTCCGTTTTGTTTACTGCCGAGCGGGGATGTACCTTCTCCTGCAGGGTAGGGTTCTTTTCAATATCAGCATCGGTGCGCTTTTCGTTTATGCCGAGCTCTTTTATACGAAGCTCCTTAAGTCCGTTATCAACTGCGAAGAATTCGTCCTCGAAAAGCTCATCTTCCTTATCGGTAAGAGCCTGTCTTCTGGGTTCTTTAGACTTAATTGCTTCTTCTTTTTTTCTCTTGATTCGCTCTTCCTTTTCAGCTTTCTTTGTCTTGAAATTTTCCTCAGCTCTTGCGCAGGCGTCAACCACTCTGTAGATTGTTTTCTTGAAAAATCCTTTGACAGCGTTGTTTTCACCGGCAAGGAAGTAAACGACGTAGAGTGCAAATACCGTAATTGAAAGAATGACCAGACCAACGTAGTCTATCATCTTGATTATTGCATAAGCAACGGTGCCGCCGATAAATCCGCCGCCGACATTTTCTTTTCCGTCACTATACAGCGCCGAGGCGGAATAGCTCAGCTCTTTACCGAAATTAGCTATAGCGTGGGTAAGCACCGAGACGGTTATTATGAGGACGAATGAGAAAATTATTCTCGAGATGAGAACCTTCTTTTTCTTAACGTCGGAGGGATAGAAAAATGCGTGAATTATCATAAGTGCAGGGAAGAAATAAGCTCCTATCGAAAACGAACCGAGGAGAAATTCTGAAATTCCTCTTCCGAGAGCACCTGTATTCTTGGTCATGAAGCACACCGCGATAAATATCGCAAGAGCCGCTAAGATGATAGGAAGAGCTCTGTTAAAGCCCTTAAGCTCCGAGTATGCGCCACACTTTTTTTGTTTGTTGTCGGACATTTTTCAACCTCCCGAAATTTTGCTTTAATACTATGATATCAAATATTTTTGGAAATTACAAGTAGCAAAGAGCCATCTTAACAAAAATATTTTGCCCGCATAACGAAAATGTTTTCATAGCTCTTGACAAAAACTGAGAAATCTGATAAAATATTATACTGTATAATTATATTATTTTAAGAGGAAAAGTCTATGCTTCTTTACAATTCACTTACCAGAACGAGAGATGAGTTTATACCGAGAGAGGAGGGCAAGGTTACTATGTATACCTGCGGCCCTACGGTATACCACTTTGCTCATATAGGAAACCTGCGTACCTACGCTATGGAGGACGTGCTTGAGAAATATCTCAGATACATCGGCTACGACGTGAAGAGAGTTATGAATATAACCGACGTCGGACATCTTTCCAGTGACGGAGACACCGGTGAGGACAAGATGCTCAAGGGCGCAAAAAGAGAGAAAAAGACGGTTATGGAGATAGCTAAGTTTTATACCGACGCTTTCTTTGCGGACTGCAAAAAGCTTAATATCGCAATGCCCGACGTTATAGAGCCTGCTACGAATTGCGTGCCCGAGTTTATCGATATGATAAAGACACTTCTCGAGAAGGGCTATGCTTACGAGGTTGGCGGAAACATTTATTTTGATACCTCAAAGCTCAAAAAGTACTATCTTTTCAACGATTTTAAGGAGGACGACCTTGCGGTTGGAGTTCGTGAGAGCGTTGAAGAGGACACCAACAAGAGAAATAAGGCAGACTTTGTACTTTGGTTTACCAAGTCGAAGTTTGAGGACCAGGAGCTTAAGTGGGATTCTCCCTTCGGCATTGGATATCCCGGCTGGCACATAGAGTGCTCCTGCATAGCGAGAAAGCATCTCGGCGAGTATCTCGATATTCACTGCGGAGGAATTGACAATGCATTCCCCCATCATACGAACGAGGTTGCTCAGAGTGAGTCCACCTTTGGCCACGAGTGGTGCAACTATTGGTTCCACGTGCATCACCTCAATACCGCCGGCGGTAAGATGTCTAAGTCAAAGGGTGAGTTCCTCACAGTATCTCTTCTTGAAGAGAAGGGCTACGATCCTCTCGTTTACCGTTTCTTCTGCATGCAGTCGCATTACAGAAAGAATCTCGTATTTTCCTGGGAGAACCTTGACAATGCAAAGATTGCTTACGGTAAGCTCGTAGCAAGAGTTGCTTCTCTTAAGGACGGAGGCGAGGTTGACGCTACGGCATTTGCTGAGGGTAAGAAGCGCTTTACCGATGCTCTTGACAACGACCTTAACACCTCTCTTGCGGTTACCGCTCTCTACGACGTGTTCAAAATGAAGACAAACGACGCAACCAAGCTTGCGCTTGTACGTGACTTTGAGCGCGTGCTCGGTCTCGGTATTATTGAGGCTGCAGCAAAGCTTAAAACAGAGGAAAAGCATGAGGAAGCGCCTCTTGACATTGATGCAGAGCTTCTCAGCTATATCAATGAAAAAATTGAGGCTCGTAAGCAGGCTAAGGCTGATAAGAATTACGCTCTTGCTGACGCTATCAGAGCAGAGCTTCTTGAGAAGGGAATAACCCTTATCGATACCAAAGAGGGAACTAAATTCACTATTGCCTGAGTGTATAACTTCCCGGTATGGAACTATCACTGCCGCATTATGCGGCAATATCACTCCGACACAGTCGGAATATCACTGAAAAGCACGGCTTTTCGAAAGGGGGTGGACAGTGTGTGCGATTTTCTCGGTGCCAAGGCACTTTATATAAAAGGCGAATACGAAAAGGCAGCAAAGCTCTTTTACGAGGGTGCAAGAGAGGGAGACGTCGACTCTGCGTTTGCATACGGATACTGTCTGCTCTACGGAATAGGTGTTTCTACCGACTACGCGGCTGCCAAGAGCTATTTTTCATTTGCGCGTGAGATGGAGGGCGGCGAGGCGGCGTACAATCTTGCGGTTATGTATATGCACGGAACGGGTGTGAGCCGCAACTATAAAAAATCCTTTGAGTATATGCTGGCTGCAGCGCACAAGGGCTGCATTGAGGCACAGTTGTTTTTAGGTATGGCATACACTACGGGCTATTGGCTTGAGCCTGATATAGTATCCATTTCTCTTATTCCTTATCACAAGGCGGACTACCGTATCGGCACTGAATTTATGCTCATGGGCGACGTACCTGACGCTGAGCTTGACGAGGAGCTACGCTTTTCGGTTCTGCGCGCTGATGCCAGACAGGCATACGAGTGGTTCAGAGCCGCTGCGCGCCATGATCCCACATATTCGGCAGAGCTCGTTGCAAAGGGACAATTCCTTTATGCAAAGTGTTATCTTGATGGACTTGGAACTGATTTTGACAGAGTTAAAGGCACCCGTCTTATGCTTGTTGCAGGCAAGAGCGGTTCTGTTGAGGCGGTAAATTATCTTACCGAGAATGGCGTTAATATTTCCGCTTATTTGAAGGACGGTGGCGAAAAATGAAAAGTTTTGTTTACAGATTACTTCAAATAATGCTTGCTTTGCTTATTCTCACTACCATAGCTCATGCTTTTTATCAGTCGTCTCTTCCTCCTCAGGAGTCGGTAGAGGTAAGCAATAAGGTAGGCGAAATAATAGAGGAAATAATACCTCCCGAGACTAAGCCGGGTGAGTATATACAGAAGAATTTAAGAAAGCTTGCGCATTTTTCCGAGTTCTTTTTTCTCGGCATTTGTACTGCTGTTTATACGGTTGTTTATTTCAGAAAAAGAGGTGGATTTTTTTCTCTTTTTCCTTTTGGAATGATTACCGCTCTCCTTGACGAGACGGTGCAGATATTCTCGAAAAGAGGCGCTTCGGTGAAGGATGTATGGATTGACAGCCTTGGATACTCCTCGGCGGCGGTATGCGTGCTGCTCGTCTTTCTTCTGGTTCTTTTTGTGCGACGCGTAAGGTCATAATAGGGGGCACAGTGGATTTATGGTAACAATTACGGCAGTGCTTAATCGCTCGAGAGCAATGAAGGTAGGAATACGCGAGGGTGATATTCTTGTCTCGATTAACGGAAACGAAATACGTGACGTTCTCGATTACAGATTTTATCTGACCGAGAAGCACACAGAGCTTCTTTTGAAAAGGGGAGAGGATGAATACTGTGTCACTATAAAAAAGGGCGAGTATGACGATATCGGACTTGAGTTTGAAACACCTCTTATGGATAAAAAGCAGAGATGCAAAAATAAGTGTATTTTCTGCTTTATTGACCAGAATCCCGACGGCCTTCGCGAGTCACTCTATTTCAAGGATGACGACAGCCGTCTTTCCTTTCTTCACGGAAACTACATTACCTTAACGAATATGATCGATTCCGATATTGCGAGAATAGTCAAGATGCGCTTTTCTCCCATCAATATCTCAGTTCATACGACGAATCCCGAGCTTCGCGTGGAAATGATGAAGAACAAGAGGGCGGGCGAGGTGCTTTCCTATCTTGACGATTTCTACAATGCAAGGCTTAATATGTGCGGTCAGATAGTTCTTTGCCGCGGAGTAAACGACGGCGAGGAGCTTCTTCGCAGTATGCGTGACCTTGCAAAATATCATCCGTATATGACCAGCGTTTCGATAGTTCCTGCGGGAATGACGAAATTCCGTGAGGGACTTTATCCTCTTACCGATTTTTCACGCGAGGAAGCGAGAGAGGTAATTGAAGCGGTGAATTCCTTTGGCGATAAGCTTAAAGCGGAGATTGGCAGCAGAGTATTCTTTGCCGCGGACGAGCTATATCTCAAGGCCGGTCTTGAAATTCCCACTTCGGATTATTACGAGGATTATCCGCAGATAGAGAACGGAGTCGGAATGCTCCGCTCGTTTATGGACGAATTCAATATAGGTAAGGACGATATATCCGAGCTTCTTTCGTTTAAGGGAAGAAAGGAATGCTCGGTTGTGACAGGAGTTGCGTCCTATCCATTTATCAAAACCCTTGCGGACAGGATAATGGATATCACCAACAAGGTAAAAATCAACGTATATGAAATCAAAAACTACTTTTTCGGCGAGAGCATTACCGTTTCCGGACTTCTCACCGGAAAGGATATTTGCGAGCAACTCAAAGGCAAAGAGCTTGGAGACAGAGTTCTTATTCCCGCAGCCTGCCTCAGAGCAGGGGAAGATGTTTTTCTTTGCGGAATGACTACCTCCGAGCTTGGCGAGAAGCTTAACAGACAAATCCGTGTCACCGAAAACGACGGATTTGACTTTATAGATGCAGTTTTCGGCAGATAACAGTCACAGGAGGTGATTTTTGTGTCAAAGCCTATAGTTGCCATTGTCGGCAGACCTAACGTAGGAAAAAGCACGCTTTTCAATAAAATAATCGGTGAGAGACGCTCGATCGTCGAGGACGTTCCCGGTGTAACACGAGACAGAATTTACGCCGAGGCTGAGTGGGGAGACCATAAGTTTATCCTTATTGATACGGGCGGAATAGAGCCCAAAAGTGAGGATACCATTCTTAAGCAGATGCGCACCCAGGCTGAAATAGCTATTTCAACCGCCAGCGTTATAATCTTTATGTGCGATATCCGTTCAGGACTTCTCGCAGATGACAGAGATATTGCGATAATGCTTAAAAAATCGGGCAAGCCTATCGTCCTCGTCGTAAACAAGATGGATAAGGTCGGTGAGCCTCCCATGGAATTTTACGAGTTTTATGAGCTTGGGTTTGAGAGTGATCCCATATCTCTCTCAGCTCTTCACGGTACGGGCTCAGGCGATTTGCTTGACGCGATAGTGGAGCAGTGCGACTTCTCGGACGAGGGAGCAGAGGACGAGGGAGTAATTAACGTTGCCGTTATAGGTAAGCCCAACGCAGGTAAATCCTCGGTTATCAACCGTATGTGCGGCGAGGAGAGAATGATTGTTTCCGACATAGCGGGTACGACGCGTGACGCCGTTGATACCAGAGTTGAAAACGATGAGGGAATCTTTAATTTCATTGATACCGCAGGCATTCGCCGTCACTCTAAGGTGGAGGATAGAATAGAAAAGTTCAGCGTTCTCAGAGCAAATATGGCGATAGAGAGAGCTGACGTGTGCGTTCTTATGATTGACGCAGGTGACGGAATAACCGAGCAGGATGAGAAAATTGCGGGACTTGCTCACGAGGCAGGCAAGGCGTGTATTATCGCCGTCAACAAGTGGGATACTGTTGAAAAGGACAATAATACCGTAAATAGCTACACCAAGAAAATCAGAACTGCGCTCGGATATATGCCTTACGCTCCGATAGTTTATCTCTCGGCAAAGACGGGGCAGAGAGTAGCTAATCTTTATCCTCTTATAAAGAGTGTCTTTGCAGAGGCGAGCCGCAGAGTTACGACGGGTATGTTAAACGATCTTCTTAACGACGCTATGACCAGAGTTCAGCCCCCGTCGGATAAGGGAAAGAGACTCAAAATTTACTATATGACTCAAACTGCTACAAATCCGCCGACCTTCGTAATTTTCTGTAACAGCGAGGAACTTTTCCATTTCTCATACAGAAGATATATTGAGAACTGTCTGCGCGAGACCTTCGGATTTGACGGAACGCCTATAAGAATCGTTATAAGGCAAAAGGGCGAGGACGGAGAGAAAAATGTTTATAGATAATATTGAAATTTACGTAAAGGCGGGAGACGGCGGTAACGGAGCCGTTTCCTTTCACAGAGAAAAGTACGTATCTGCGGGCGGTCCCGATGGCGGTGACGGTGGCAGAGGCGGAAATATTGTTTTAAAGGTGGACGAGGGAGCAAACACGCTTCTTGCGTTCAGATATAAGAGAAAGTTTATCGCTGAGGGTGGCGGTAACGGTATGGCAGGTAAGATGCACGGTAAGAACGGTAAGGATACCGTCATACCCGTTCCGAGAGGAACTCTTATCCGTGATAAGGACAGCGGAAGAATAATTTTCGATATGGCGAGCGCCGACGAGTTTATACTCTGCAAGGGTGGACGCGGAGGTTGGGGAAACCGTCATTTTGCGACACCGACACGTCAGATACCCAGATTTGCAAAGAGCGGAACGAAGGGCGAGGAGCGTACTGTAACTCTCGAGCTTAAGATGCTTGCTGAGGTTGGACTTATAGGATTTCCTAACGTTGGCAAGTCCTCTATACTTTCCCGCATTTCCGCCGCAAAGCCTAAGATTGCAAATTATCACTTTACCACGCTCTCTCCAAACCTCGGAGTCGTTTCTGTAAAGGAGGGCAAGGGCTTTCTTGCCGCTGATATACCCGGACTTATCGAGGGAGCTTCCGAGGGACTTGGTCTCGGACACGCATTTCTCCGTCACGTAGACAGATGCAGACTTCTTCTTCATGTTGTCGATATTTCTGCTGCAGACGGCAGAGACCCCTCTGACGATATTGATAAGATAGATTCAGAACTTAAAAACTACTCTCCCGAGCTCTCAGAACGTCCGCAGATAATAGTGGCAAACAAAATCGACTCTGCTGATTTTGAGTCCGATGCTGTAAAAGCCGTTTTTGATAAAGCAAAGGCACTCGGCAGAGAAGTAATAGAGGTCAGCGCGGTTACCGGAGAGGGACTTGACAGCCTTGTGCAGAAGGTATCTTCCGCACTAAAAGAGCTTCCTCCCATAACCGTATACGAGGCTGAAATTCTTCCCGAGGAGGATGCATCGGTTGCTTCTGTAGGCGTTAAGGATACCTTTGTTAAGAAAGAAAACGGAGTATATTACGTCGAGGGAGAATGGCTCTACAACTTTATGGGACAGATTAACTTTAGTGATTATGAATCTCTTAATTTCTTCCAGAGAGTTCTTGTAAAGAACGGTGTAATCGACCTTCTTCGTAAGGAAGGAATAGAAGAGGGAGACACTGTTTCTATCTACGACTTTGAGTTTGATTTTGTGTTCTAATTCCTAAAAATACAAACTTATATTTACAAATCTAAGCCAAAAGCTTGATTTATAGCGCCGCCGATAACAAAGGCGGCGTTATTTGTTATCTCGTCAATTTCTCTTGGTGAAATAAAAAACGGAGTGTTTTTAAACTTGTCGGGCATAAGAGTTCTGCAGTCAATTACCGTAGGCACGCCTATGCTGATTACGGGCGAGCCCATAGATGCTTTCGTTATCGGTGAGTGCAGATTTCCCACACCCCCGGGGAAAAGTCCCGTGGTGGAAAGCTGAAAGCAGCTGCCTAGCCGTTCTATGCTGCTCGTCATTATTGAGTCTATAGCTATAACTGCATCGGGTGTCAGCTTTTCACAGAGTGCGCGGACAATGTCAGAGGAGTCCATTCCGGTTTTTCCCGGCACTCCGGGAGTATAGGAAACTATCTCGGAGCAATCAAGCTCGTCAAACACCTCGGGCTCGTATTCGCTTATGTGAAGCGTTGGCTTTACCGCTTCGGCACTTTTTGGTCCGATAGAGTCGGGGGTAAGTCCCTTATTTCCGAATCCTACGACGAGTATTCTGCCGGGGAAAATTCCGCACTCGTCAAAGAGCATACACAGTCGTCTTGCTATTTCGTCCTTTGCGTCGTATAGCTCGTCCTCGCACATAAGGTCGAGCCTTTCGGTGTGCAGTGTATCATAAATTCCCATGGGGCGCATAACGGCTCTTTCACCCTCTTCACCCGTTATTCTGATTCTTTCCCATTCACCGATTATGCAGTCCTTCTTCTCGTACTCCACGCCCTCAGCTGCTGTGTCTGTTTTTCCTCTTTCTGAAGCAAGGTCGGTATAGAAGCTTCTATCAGAGCGCTCGTTTTCATAATAATAACTGTACATTCTTTCACCTCCTGAAAAATTATTGACGCATTTTTTCGTTCTATTCGCTTTTTTACCGTAAACAATATAAACATTTGACAAATTACGCTCTTGTCCGTTGTGCAATACGACGAAAAAAATATATGGAGCATTTATATGTTGAAAAAAAGATATTTTTGTGCTAAAATATATTAGTATAATTTTTAAGCCACTTTGGAGGATTATTATGAAGAAGATTTTAAGTTTGGTTTTGGTCCTTGCCGTAATGCTTGGCATGGTTGCCTCTCTTGCTTCTTGCGGAGCTACCGAGGATCCCGGCGCTGAGATCAGCGTTTATCTCGGTGAAGGCGTTTTTGACCTTGACCCCTCGGACTACTACGTAAGCGATAATGCTGCGCAGCTTATGAGTCTCATTTACGAGCCCCTTTTCTCTATTAACAAGAGAGGTAAGCTTAAGTGTGCGGCTGCTGACGATTACGACGTTGATAAAGAAAAGAGAGAGATTACCATAACTCTCAAGGAGACCTACTGGTCAGACGGCACCAGAGTAAAGGCAGAGGATTTTGTATATGCTTGGCGTGACGTTATTCTCAATCCCGACAATGCTAATCCCGCGGCAGTTCTTCTTTACGATATAGAGAATGCTCTCGAGGTAAAGAACGGCGCAAACAGAGAGAGTCTCGGAGTGTCTCCCCGTGCTATGTATGACCTCGTTATTACATACAGAGAGGGTGCTGATTACGAGCAGCTTCTCAGAAATCTTGCCTGCGTTGCTACCGCGCCTGTTCGTCAGGACGTAAAGAATCTTGCGGAGGGACACTGGTCCAAGTCTATCGATACTATCGTAACCAACGGTCCGTTTATGGTTAAGTCTCTCAGCTATGCCGCTGCAGAGGAGGACAAATTCGGAGCTCTCACTCTTGAGAGAAACAAGGGCTATCATCAGTCATCTTCCGCTAAGGACTACGATAACTACGTAACTCCTTACCGTATCGCTACTCAGTTCACAGTAGGAGAAAACAAGAAGGTTAACATTAAGTATAGTGACCTTACTGAAAATACCGTATTCTACCTCGGCGATGCTTCTCTTGCAGAGAGAGCAGAGCACAAGGATGACGCTATAGTTTCCGACCTCGCTTCTACTTACACCTATATTTTCAATACAAATAATCCTCTTTTCAAAGATAAAAACGTAAGATACGCGCTTTCTATCGCTCTTAACAGAGCAGCTATCGTTGAGGCGATTACCTTTGGTAAGGCAGCAGACGGACTTCTTTCTGAGGTTTCAAGAGAGACTCTTGGCAGAAAGAGAGATGCTCTTCTCAGTGCATCTGATGATATAACTAAGGCAAAGCAGCTTATCAATGCCGCTAACATCACTGTAGCAAAGGAATTTACTCTTACCGTTTCCTCTCAGCCCGAGAGCCTTAAGATTGCATCTCTTGCGGTTAACGCTTGGAAGCAGCTTGGATTTACGGTTGAGATAAATTCGGTTGACATCGTTAAGAACACCGTTTCCGACAAAAACTCTACCACCGGTAAGCTTACCGTTTACGATTCCGCTCTTCAGTATTACGTAAAGGGTGCGGCAGAGTATGGAATGAAGAAGGCAGAGTTCGACGTTATCGGAATTGACCTTCAGACCTATTCTGACGATGGATTTGTAGCACTCGGTGCATTCGCTTCTTCAATGAACGTAAACGGAAACGATTATGTTGAAGCGCAGAACAAGATGGTTAGCAGAGGCGTGCTTGGCGGTTGGTCAAGCGCTGACTACGATAAGCTTATCGAGGAGGCTTACAATGCTGAGAGCGATAAGGTAAGAAGAGAGAAGCTTATTGCGGCAGAGAAGCTTCTTATCGAGGAGGCTCCCATCATTCCCATAGTATTCAATCAGAGCTTTGCTTTCGTATCCAAGGAAATTAAGAGTGTGACCTTTGACGGATTCGGCAATATCGTTCTTACTGAAGCTAACTTTAAGAACTACAAGGATTTCGTTAAGGAAGAAGAATAATTTTATAGTAAGCAGGGGAGCGTGTTCGGGTTTGCCGTCGCCCCCCTGCAGAATTTAATGATAATATGAAAAAGAAGAAGAATGCTTTAAGGAGCACCACAGACCTCAAGGTTTTTCTGCTTTTCTTACTTGAGCAGATAAGGTATCCTATAGACCGCACTACGCTTATCAGAATAATATCCGAGAACACGGATGAAATAGTAGTTGACTACGACGCATCTTTGTCCGAACTTTCCGAGGACGGTCACGTATGGTCGGACGGAATAGACGGTGAGAGCTATTATATGATTTCTGATACCGGCAGAGCCGTCGCCGCAGAGCTTTACGACAGTCTTGACGGAGAGCTACGTGAGAGAAGTGTAAAGTGCGCTATCAAATATATGTCCCTTGCTAAAAGAGGCGCTAAAATTGAGTCTTCAATTACCGAGCTTGGCACGGCAAGATTTAAGGTCAGAATGCAGATTTTTGATATGACCGGAGAGATACTTGATACATCAGTCGTTGTCTCCTCTCGCGCTGAGGCTGAGAAGATAAGAGAGACCTTTACAACGCGCCCTGAGGCAGTGCAAAGAGGAATACTTTTCTCTCTTTCGGGAAGACTTGAGTTTATTTCATAAGTGTTTTGTGAATTTTGGTGATTTTTACAAAAAAAGCCGCTTTACAAACATAAGAATTGTACAAATTTAAGAAAAAATGCAAATTTTTTTTGACAAAACTATTGACAATTCTAAAAATATTGATATAATGGTTTTATAATAGAGGCGGAGCTATATGCAAGAGCTTGATAAAGTTAGTATAACCGAATTGATTTTGAAGGTCAGAGAGGGCTGTGACGAGGCCTTTTCCGAGCTTGTCCGCAGATATCTTCCTATGATTGAGAAGGTTACGGGCGGCTTTGTTGGTGCAGGTCTGTCCAGGGATGAGGTTTTTTGTGAGGCTTCAGTTGCCTTTTATAAGGCGTCTATGACTTACGATATATCTCGTACTGAGGTTACGTTCGGTCTCTACTCAAGAATTTGCGTTTACAGGAAGCTTTGTGACCTTGTCGGCAAGGAAAAAGGGAAGGATGGACTCGTTTCTAACCTTGACGTTGACACAATTTCGGTTCAGAGCGGAGTTGAAACAGCTCTATTAGCCAGAGAAAGAATGCAGACTGCACTTTCTTCTATTAGATCTTTACTTTCGGATTACGAGTACGAGGTTTTTTTGCTTCATTTGGAGGGATATGCGACTCCCGCTATTGCTGAGAAGCTTTCTCAGACTAGCAAGTCTGTTGACAATGCAAAGGCAAGAGCAGTCAAGCGTCTGCGTGAGCATAGCGCACTCTTTTCCGATATATTTTAATGTGTTCATATGCCCGAGTAGCTTAAGGGAGAGCGTTGTTTTACAAAGGCGTCGGTTGGAATCCGTCTAGGGTAAATTTTATACTTATTTAAGCGAGGAAGAAAGAAAACATGTACCAGGACAAGACATTGAAGTGCAAAGATTGTGGCAACGAGTTCGAGTTCACCGCAGGTGAGCAGGAGTTCTACGCATCCAGAGGTTTCGAGAACGAGCCCTCCAGATGTAAGGAAAGCCGTACTGCAAGGAAGAACGCAG
>JAZRLJ010000153.1:0-4317 GCA_045646755.1 Eubacteriales bacterium
GGCCAGGAAGCAGAGAACGATAACGTTCAGAAGACTTATGACAAGACTATCGAGCATATCGAGTTTGGTAAAGAGTTTACCATTACTCGTAAGATGGCAGACGATGCCAGGTTTGGTATGGGTGCAAACATGAAGGCAAGACCTAAGAAGTTTGTACGCGCATACTACAAGACAAGAGTTAAGCTCGGCGCAGACGCTCTTATCAACGCTACAAAGGCAAGCTTTGTGTTTAACAAGGCAACCGTAGATCTTACTACCGGTGACAAGCTTCCTCTCTTCCATAACAAACATACATACTCTACCGAAAAGATGGAGGGCAAGACACAGTGCAACTACTTCTTCGGCGCATTCTCTGAGGATGAAGCAAAGTTCGAGGAGACTCTTGCTGTTCTTGCAAACAAGCTTCGTAACTTCAAGGACGAGAACGGTGACAACATGGGTTATACCGCAGACGTGGTTATTATCCCCTGCAACCGTCCTAAGCTTGAGATGATGGCAAAGAGAGTTATCGGTTCAGAGAGAACCACCGGTTCTAACAACAACGATATCAACACTCAGTACGGCAACTGGACTCTCGTAGTTCTTGACGGCTGGGAGACCGAAGAGGACGAGATCATGGTTATGTCCTCCGAGGCTAACAAGAACCTTATGGGTAACATGTTCTTCAACAGAGTTAAGCTCGATATTCAGAACGGTATCGATCCTCATACCAGAAACTTCTTCTGGAACGGTTACTGCCGATTCGGCGTAGGCTTCACAACCTGGAAGCACATTATCCGTCTTAAGACTTCTTCCGCATCTACTGCTACCGAGCTTACTGCGTAAGAGGCGAGAGGGACTAAATGAGAGTTCAGGAATTATACGAGCAGGTCGCAGGTCTTGGCTTTGAAAAGTCCCTTGAAGACGAGGACTGGTTCTACCAGGCGGCAAACAGAGCGTTATTGCAGGTCAACTATTTACGGCCTGCAATAAGCTCCTACGTCATAAATCACAAGCCGATGAAGAATCTGATTGACGGTAGCTTTACACCTGTAGAAAGAAGCGAGGATCTGATTTACGAGGCCACAGATGCCAAGGCTTATTACTTCCAGGCTGACGGTATAGGTACTCTATTTATAGAACGATTTGATAATAACAGCAAGAGCTGGGTTATTATCGACGCGGTAGAGCTTAGCGGCACAAAAAGATTCTCTACATATTCCGGCTTTATCCGCGACGGACGAAAGTTCATTACGGGGCAGGTGAGACTAAGATTTACAGGTGATTATCTTTATTCTGTTAAATGCGTAGCGATGTATCAGCACGTATATAGCGATGACGTGGCTGATATTCCCGCTTATGAAGCATACACACGCTACGATATGACCACTCTTGTAGATGATTTTCTCACTCTCTCCACTCCTCCTATTACCGAGGACGAGGAATATGAGAGGCTGTCAGGAGATTACGACGTAGAGGGCGGAAGAGTAATACTGCTTCCGTACTCGGTAACCGGGTGCTTTAAGGTGCTTTACAACCGCAGACCAAGAGAGCTCATCAACAACGGCTCGGCGCAGGATGACGAAAGTCTGCTCGATCTTGACGAAGAGCTTTGCAGTCTTATTCCTGTGCTGATAGCATCCTATATCTGGCTTGAAGACGAGCCGGACAGAGCGCAGTATTATTATTCACAATACCAGGCGAGAGCCGGTGAGATTCTTGCAAAAGAAAGAAATTTTTCCCCGGTGCAAATAAAAAGCTGTAACGGCTGGTAAGACAAGGGGGAAACAATATGGGAAGTCTTGGCAATAAGACCACGTATAATGCATACTACGGTGATTTTCGAGGAGTGGATTTTTCTTCGGATCATACGCAAGTGCATAAGCAAAGGTTGGCATACGCGGTTAATATGTACAAAGACTATCAGTCGGGACAGGGACAGGCACTGGAGACCGTACCGGGATTCAGAAGGCGCGTGGATCTTCCCGACGCTCCCACCATTTACGGTATACACAAAATCGACGTAAAGAACGGTGAGAACAGAGAGACAAGAGTTTTAATTCACGCGGGAGACAAGCTGTATCATTGGCACAATTACCCGCTGAGCATTAACGTTGAGTTCAAAGAAAACTTAACCCTGCCCGAAGAAATCGGGCAAACGGAAGAAATCAGAACGTTCAATATTCCCATGGGAAAGAACGTTTACGCCGTCAGAGCGGTTTCGCTTATAAACGGCAAAGACATATTAAGCTATCGTTACGACAGAGAAAACAGCGTTCTTATAATCGAGTCAAGCGAGCTTTATATGAATGACAGACTACATATCACTTACATTGAGGGAGAACCCACAAACGCTATATTCGAGGGACTTAACGAAAACAAAAGCAAGTCCTTTATCTTTAACAATCGACTATATCTCATAGACGGTAAAAACTACCTTGTCTATGATGGAAACGTGGTAAAGAGCGTACTTGACAACGCATATATCCCTACCACGTATATAAATATTATTCCTGCAGGAGAAAACGCGGATATCGGAAAAGAATACGAGCAGAGAAATATGTTGCAGCCGAGATTCAAGCATACCTTTATTGCCGACGGTGTGACAACCGAGTTCTATATGAACGAAAATCAGCTTGAGGAAATATGCGAGGTTATGCTTTACGGCAAAATTACAAACGACTATACCGCGGATCTTGCAGCAGGCAAAATTATTTTTAACAGTGCGCCACCTAAGCCTGAGGACGAGGGATTTACCGAGTTCTACGCAGGTATTGAGGTGACGGCAAAGAGAACCTTCACAAGCGTGTCGGGTGTTACCGAGCAGAGAAACAACATATACGAGCTGATTACCGAATGTACTATTGCTTGTATTTTTGATAACCGAGTATTCTTCTCCGGCAACCCGGCATATCCAAATCATGTATTTTACTGTGGAAGAAACATCACAGGCTATGTAGATCCCACGTATTTTGGTGTTTACAACTATATGCAGGACGGCGTAGGCATTACGCCTATAACCGGTATTATTCCGGTGGCAGACAGCCTCATGGTGCTTAAGGGAGATACACAGCAGGATGGCTCGGTATTCTTCCATACACCTCAGCAGACCGGGGAAAATTTGACTCCGGTTATTTACCCCTCAACTCAGGGACTTAACGGTATCGGATGCCTTGGAGCTTGTATAAACTTTCTTGACGACCCTATATTCGTATCGAAACTGGGTGTTGAAGGCGTAGGACAGCTCTCTGTAAGATATGAGAGAGCAATCGAGCACAGGTCCAGCCTGGTTGACGCAAAACTGATTAACGAAAAGCTTGAAGCAGCAATCCTGGAGGAATGGAACGGTTATCTTGTGCTGCTTGTTGACGGCAAGATTTATCTTGCTGATTCAAGACAGAAATACACGTCAGACCTGGGAGCACCCCAGTATGAGTGGTATTACCTTGAAGGAATAGGAACGTATAAAGGACAATATCCCGAATACAGATATTCTTCTTATCAAAACGACGAGATCGCCGGAATGAATGTCAAATGGTGTAAGAGATGCAGAAAAAAAGCTTTAGATTGCGAGTGCGGCGATCATGACGAATGGGTTAGTTTGCCTCTTAAGCTTGCTGATGCAGTATATGACTATAAAACTGATAAAATCGAGGATCTTACCGACACGATAGCAAATCCTCCTGATTTTGAGGGCAAAGCAAACAATACAGTATATACCGACGTTGTTGCAGTTCCTTACGAAACGGAGAATGAAGACGGAGATACTGTTATTGACTATTATTACGTTATTGCTGATTACGTAATTCACGAGGTAAGAGATTTTGAGACGGAAGAAATTGTTGATTACGAGGCGTTGCTTTGCGAGGGCAAGGGTAACAAGGTAGGTGGAGTATTTCACCCGGCATCGACAATAAAAACAATGGATTCCAATCTGTTCTTTGGAACGGGCGAGGGCGTGATCTGTTCTTTTAATTTTGATATGAGAGATCAAGACGGCCTGATTGCACCAAGATATTACAACTTTGACGAAAGAATTATCGTCAGCGGTTGCGCTACAAGAATGGATAACTGTGATATTCCGCACTTGATGAAAACAACCGTAAAAAAATCTACAGTTATCAAAACAAAGGCGATGCAGACCTCGGCTGTAAAAATCCGAGTACGAACAAACAAAAAGTTCTATAACCAAATAGCACGAATAAACTCAACGATGTTCTCGTTTGACAGCGTAGATTTCTCGGATTTCTCTTTTATCACCTTGGAGCAGAGTCTTTTCTCTATAAAGGAAAAAGAGAAAAAATGGGTAGAGAAGCAATATTACGTTTATTCCGACGA
>JAZRLJ010000154.1:0-3824 GCA_045646755.1 Eubacteriales bacterium
GTAAGCAGTTTGCAAAGGGAATGAATCAGATAGCACAAGAGGGTGCAATACAGATATTCTTTGAGCCTAACACAGGTCTTGAGCGCGTTATCGTCGGCGTTGTCGGTGTTCTTCAGTTCGAGGTTCTTGAATACAGACTCAAGAATGAATATGGCTGTGATTTGCGCCGTACACCTCTTCCGTACAGCCAGATTCGTTGGATAAAGGACAGAAACCTCGACCCCAAAACCCTAAAGCTTTCTCACGATACCAAGTGGGTTCAGGACTTCAGAGGAAATAATCTTTTGATATTTACGAGCGAGTGGGCTATCCGCTGGGTGCTTGAGGATAACCCGGGACTTGAGCTTACCGAGTTTTCTAAGGGTGAGGGCGATATCAGGGAGATTTAATTATGAGAATGAGAAAAAAGAAAAACGGTGAGGCAAGACTTCTTGCATGCAGCGAGGTTATTTTTGAAAAGCCTGCCTCTCCCATGACCGACCCTGCTTCTTCTATGGGAAGAGATGGAAAGTCTGTCTTTCTTGAGATAGGAGCGGGAAAGGGCGGATTTGCCTGCGAAATGGCAAGAAGAAACCCCGATGCCTGCTACTATGCTATGGAGAGAGTTTCCGACTGCGTCGTTCTCGCAGCGGAGTCGGCTATCCGAACAAAGTCTGAGCGCGAGGACAACCTTCGCTTTATAGTTGACACTGCGGACAACCTTACCGAAATATTTGCTCCTGCGACGGTGGATAAGATTTTCCTTAACTTTTCTGACCCGTGGAGCAAAAAGGGATACGCAAAGCGCCGCCTTACGCACAGAAGATACCTTTCCGTATATTTTAACCTTCTTCGTGAGGGAGGCACTCTTACCTTTAAAACCGATAACGTAGGTCTCTTCGACTTTTCTCTCGAGGAGGTAGAGGCGATGGGACTTAAGCTTGACGCTATGACACGCGACCTTCACTCATCCGAGTGGAATGAGGGAAACGTTATGACTGAATATGAGAAGGCATTTTCCTCGCAGGGCATAAGCATAAATATGCTTTCGGTTACTAAGCCGGTGGGCTTTGCAACCGAGATACCCGAGGAGTTTTTGCCGGGCAAAAAACGATTCTTTAAAACGGAGAAGTCTGATGACTGAAGAAAGCAGTTTACATACGGGACACCGTCAGAGAATGAGAGAGAAGCTGCTTAGTTACGGCAGTGACGTCATGCAGAGCCATGAGCTCCTCGAGATGCTTCTTTACTACGTGATACCGTACAAAAACACAAATCCTGTAGCTAAGCGTCTTATTCTGGAGTTTGGAAATCTTGAAAATGTTTTTTCTGCGAGCAAGGAAGAGCTTTGCAGGGTAAACGGTGTAGGAGAGGGAATAGCCGAGTTTATAAAAAGCGTAGCTGATTTTATCAGTGAAAAGAATAAAACTGCACAGTCGGTTACCTTTGATGATTACTCCCTGGTGGGTAATTTTCTTGTTGACAAGCTTTCCGAGGAGAAGAAGGCAAAGACTGCGGTGCTTCTTTTTGATAACAAGATGCGTCTT
Source organism: Eubacteriales bacterium (assembly GCA_045646755.1). Classification (GTDB taxonomy): domain Bacteria; phylum Bacillota; class Clostridia; order Oscillospirales; family CAG-272; genus UBA1740. The sequence continues at coordinate 1,527 of JAZRLJ010000154.1, forward strand.
TTGAGTTTTTCGGTAATCTGCGAGCACGATTATTCCTCTGCTGCTGTAAAGCCGCAGGCATTCGTTGACGCGGCAATAAAAATGCGGGCTGCGGTTGCGGTGACGGCTCATACTCATCCGTATGGCCCTCTTTTTCCAACTGCGGGAGATATGGCGACCAACGCTTCGATAAGCTCCGCGCTCTCGCTTGCAGGTATAACTCACCTTGAGCATTATGTAATAAGCGGCAAAAAATATATGGGAATTTCGAACAAGCTTTCGATTTCCTTTCTTCAGTCGCCAGAGCTTGACAGATTTTACAGAAGCAGGGAGAAATTTTTAGGTGAATGATTTTTATTCTAAGCTTTTAAAGATTTTAAGCTATTGCGGTAAAGACAGCGAAGAGGTTGCAAAACTCCTTTCCGAGCGTTGCTCTGATTTTTCCAGTCTTGCCGTGATGGACTCCTCTCTTATAAGCACTCTGACCTCTGATAAACACGCGACCTTTATAAAACTTATTTCAGCGGTTGCCTCTCGCATTGGTACTGAGAATTTTAAATTTGGGCGAGAGCATACCGAAGAGGAAATAAAGGCATTTTTGTGCGCGTATTATCTCAACGCTGCAAATGAAACTTTACTTATTATTCCTTTTGATAAATCGGGGCGCGTGATTTGTGCTGAGAAAGTGGTTGAGGGAACGGTTAATTTTTCCTCCGTTTTACCGAGAAAGCTTCTTGAAATAATGCTTAAACACAATTCGGACAGAGCTATAATAGCTCATAACCATCCCGGTGGTAAGGCAGAGCCCTCTTTTGAGGACGTTGAGACCACGCGTGTGATAAAGGAGCTTTTTATGAGCACCGGCAGAGAGCTTGTCTGTCATTACGTGGTTGCGGGTGATGAGGCAGCAAGGGTTGATGTCGACTGAATTTATAATTTTTAACTATGGGGCTGTCGCATTTAGGCATAACCGAATAAAAAAACAGGGGTATTGTGAAAAAAACACAGTGCCCCTATATTATTTAGTACAAATTTGAGGGAAACAGAGGTTGAAAACCTATGGTTTTCCTCTTTTTATTATAGTTTTTATTCTCTTGCCGTTTCCTCGCTCGACGTACACTTGTACTCCTCACGCTCGGAGAACGACAATTTCTGCTCTAAATCCGTTCGCCCCAAGCTTCAGTCTCATTAAGAATTCGCTGATTCTGTATTTCTCACTGCATTTTTCCATTTTTTCATTGATTTTATTGAATCCTTAATGAGAAGCCCCTTTGTTTTTATGAAAAAATAACGCCGAAATGAGCTCTTATATATAAATTAATGTAGAAAAACGAAAAAAAGCAAAAAAATAAAAGGAAAAAAATTCTAAAAACCCCTTGACAAAGCAAAAAAATGTGTGTATAATAGTATACTGCATTATAATCGCTATTAGTATGGGGGATTTTTGCCCTTTTTTAAGGACGGGTATGAAAATATAGCCAAAAACGCCCTGTATTTCTAGCTTTTTTTGTGAATTTCGACGAAGCTTTTTCGGTCGGAATTAGATTTCTATTTGTAAATTTTCAGGAATGGAGTGATTCTATTTATGATGCTTAAACCCCAGAAGCTTGGCACTAACGTAAGACAGAGCTTCGCAAAGATTGAAGCGGCAACCGAAATGCCCAATCTTATCGAGGTTCAGAAGGACTCTTACGAATGGTTTCTCAAGGAGGGACTCAACGAGGTTCTGCGCGATGTTTCGCCTATCGTTGATTACACGGGCAATCTTTCAATCGAGTTCACCGACTACACTCTCGACCCCAACCCCAGATATTCGGTTGAGGAGTGCAAGGACAGAACCGCAACCTACGACGCACACATGAAGGTCGGCGTACGTCTTGTTAACAAGGCTACGGGCGAGCTTAAGACTGCTCAGGTCTATATGTGCGACTTCCCGCTTATGACCGATAACGGAACTTTCGTTATCAACGGTGCGGAGAGAGTAATCGTATCTCAGCTCGTTCGTTCCCCTGGTATTTACTATTCGGACGAGGTTGACAAGCAGGGTAAGCATAACTATGCGGCTACCGTCATTCCTTACAGAGGAGCGTGGCTCGAGTATGAGACTGATGCTGCGGGACTTCTTTACGTAAAGATAGACAAAACCAGAAAGATTCCGATAAGCGTTCTTGTTCGCGCTCTTTGCGCAGAGGGACAGGACTCTGACGAGGCTCTTATCTCTATGTTCGGCGACGAGGACGTTCTCGTTGCTACTATGGCAAAGGACGAGTGCAATGCTCTTGCGGCTGAGAATAAAGTCGGATCGTAGCCATGTCGTTC
>JAZRLJ010000155.1:0-20893 GCA_045646755.1 Eubacteriales bacterium
GGCAGAGGATTATCATTTGCCCTACGAGGATAATGAGGCACTTATCGAGCGCGGACTTATCAAGGTTATCTTGCCTAAGGGCGAGAGTCTTGACGAGAATGCAATTGCAGTTAAGGCAGACCTCAGCGGCATAGAGTCTAAGAAACCCGAAACTGAGCAGAAAGTGGCAGACGAAGTTGTCAAGGTTGAAGAAACATCTGAAGCTGTGGAGGACAATAACTCCGAAGCTGAGAAAATAATCGAGACTGAGTCCGAAGAAACTGTCGAAGTGGCGGAAGAATTCCACGAAACCGAGGAAAAAACTAAGGTTGTGGAGACTGAAACCGAAAATGCTGTTGGAATTTCTGCAAAAGTGGAGAATGAAATCCAAAACGAAGGAGAAAACACTCTCGAGGTGGAGAGTTACGACAAGGATCCCGAGGAAACTCTTGTAAAAGTGGAGGATAACTCCGGAATCTCTGCAGAAATCAGCGGCAATGTGGATACTGAGGAAAAATCCGAAACTGAAGCTGAGGAAAGCTATGAGAACAAGCTTCTCGAGGTCGAGAACGAAATTAAACTCGAGGCAAGACTTGAGGAAATTATAAAATCGTCCATTGACGGCAGAAGCACGAGAGTTATTACTACCGCGCTCCTCACTCCCATTGTTTCAAGAGGTGCGAGAAAGGTTGAAAATCTCAGCTTCGCATTCCTTGGTGGTAGCGTTAAGGGTGCACTCTTCGTCGTTCCTTATACCAGAGAGCAGTACCTCGCTCTGCCAAGAAAGAAAAAGAAGAGTGTTCTTATGAGCGTTAAGGCTCTTCTCAGATACGCGGCAACCGAGCGCGCTATAAAGGTGCTTAAATCCTATAGGTCACAGACAGAAAGAATGGCAGAGAGAATCGCAAGGCTCGAAGCGAAGCTTGCCGAGCGCAGAAGAATTCTTCCGACCGCGAGTCTGTGGGCTGACGCAGTGAAGAGAGTAGTAAAATGAGAATTTCCGAAAATAAGAAGGCTGTGAAGGTTATAAAGCGTACCGCCTCGGCTGTATGGTGGCTTATACTTGTTTTACTTGCCGTTTTGCTTGTAAATATCTTCGGCGCAAAGCTTACGGGCAATGTGCCGAGTATATTCGGATATTCGGTTATGAATATCGTCAGCGGCAGTATGGAGGACGAAATTCCTAAGGATTCATACATTCTTATAAAGAAAGTTTTACCCGAAGAGATAGAGAAAGACGATATAATATGCTTCTATTCCTCCGACCCTAAGATATACGGATTGCCCAATACTCACAGAGTAGTTGAAGAGCCGATAGTTACTGATAGAGGAATAGAATTTGTCACCAAGGGAGATGCAAATCCCATAAACGATACCGAGACCGCAAAGGGCGATATGCTTATAGGCGTACATGTAAAGAATCTTGACGGACTCACCTCTTTTGCAAACTCACTAAGCGGAAATGCCACTATTATTGTAATTTTATGTTTACAAATCTGTATTATCGTGATGGCTGTATATGCTTTTACACTCTCTAAAAAGAATAAAAGCGACACGAATTCCGATAATCAAAACTAAAAGAAGAAAGGAGAAGAGCCTTGAATACGAAAAAAGAAAAGCGCAAGTTTTCCTCTAAGGTAGGCGTTGCCGCACTGCTTCTTATAATAATATTTCTCATTGTCTATATGATAAGTGTGCTTTCGGGCTCGACCTCCTTCTTTACCGAGTCTGCGGAGAAGAATGCTCTCATTTGCTTTGAAGAGGATATAGAGAGAGCAAACGCTCTTGCAGATACTCATTTTAATAATCTTTACGAAATAGCTGAGAAAGCTAAGACGAAAAAGACCAGAGCAGAGGTTGAGGAGCTTATAGCGAGCTATATTGGTAGCGAGCAGTTTGGAGACTTAAGATATTACCTCGGCGGTAACGCCTTCGCGGCAAACGGAGCTCCCGTAGTAGAGGAAACCAGTGGCCAGGAATATATCAGCTCCCTCGTATCCGCTGACATTCGCGGAGCATCACCTGTTTATGACGATAAGCAAACGCAGCTTGACTGTATTGCGTTTTTCGTGCCGGTGCGTGGCTCTGAGTTTATTGACGGTATTCTTTCTATCGTCCCTGCTAGAAACATAATAAAAATGAGTTCGGTTATAAACGATAAGGCGAGCGCCGTAGCTATAATAGCCCTGGGCGGAGAGGTTATGTCCGATACCGTAGCAGAGGGCTTTAACGTAAGCGTAGGAAACAATATCTACGACTTTGTAGATGCGGTAACCAATGACAAAACCGAGTCTAATGCTCTTTCGGAGATTATTTCAGAGAGAAAAAAGAGCGCCTGCAGTATCAGCTCTCCCGAGGGCGATTACGTTGTTGCAGTATCGCCTCTTTCCTCCTTTAACGGAAATCTTATGCTCGTTTCAATGAGCAAGAGTGAGGGACTTATTGCTCCCGAGCTTGCTTATATAAGACACATAGTAAATCTTCTCGCAATATCAATTATTGCTCTCATAGTCGGTGCGGTTTACGCAATGCTCTATCATAAGAAAGCCTCGCTTGCGCTCTCTATTGCGACTCTCGTTGATATAAAGATTGACTGTCCGAATGCAGAGCAGTTTAAGATTACTGCTAAGGAGCATATTTCGATAACAAGGCGCAGATATTCTGTAGTTCTTATATCCATAAGAAACTTTATTTATCTCAACGAGCAGCTTGGCGAAGAGAAATCTACCGAAGTCTTAAAGTCTCTTGCAAAGATAATACAGAGTCTTTCCAACAATGAGGAATGCTACGGATATTCGGGCGACGGTAAGTTCCTCGTGCTTATGCTCCATGCAAATTCCCATTCCGAAAACGATAAAATAAAGCTCATAGAAACTATCATAAACAGAAACGAGCATCTTACCGAGAAGGGAATAAAAATCAGATTTGCCGCAGGTATCTATAACGCATTCTCGGGATACAGACGCTCGGTACAGGAAATGATAGACTGCGCGACCACAGCTTGTGGAATTTCCGAGGATAACAGTAAGACAACCTACACCCTCTTTACCGAGGAGGTAAGAGCGGAGATAGCGCATAACGAAAAGATAGAGGCTATGATGGAGAGCGCTCTCGAAAACAGAGAGTTCCGTCTCTTCCTGCAGCCTAAGTATGACGTAAGGCACGACTGTATACAGAGCGCTGAGGCGCTTGTGCGTTGGTTTGATGCTGAAAAGGGTGAGTATAAATTCCCCGGCGAGTTCATACCTCTCTTTGAGACAAACGGATTTATCGTAAAGCTCGACCATTTCGTCTATATTGAGGTTCTTGAATATCTTTCAAAGGCTACCGAGAGAGGCGAGAAGGTTGTGCCCATAGCTGTCAACGTATCGAGAGTTACGGCAACGAGCCCCGATTTCATAAATTTCTACGTAGGTAATAAGAAGAAATACGGTATACCCGATAACTTTATCACTCTTGAGCTTACTGAGAGCTTTGCAATGGAGGATTACGACAAGATTTCGACTATCATAACGGCGCTTCACAACAGTGGTATGCGTTGCTCCATAGACGACTTCGGCTCGGGATATTCCTCATTCAGCATACTTAAGCAGATAAACGTAGACGAGCTTAAGCTCGACAGCGTATTTATGAGGCGCGGTATCGACGTAAAGCGTGACGATAAGCTTCTGGCTACGATAATCGACCTCGCTAAGTCGATGGGTATGAGCGTAGTCCAGGAGGGTGTCGAAACCAAGGAAATGTTCGACAAGGTCACCGCAATGGGCTGCGACGTTATCCAGGGTTACTATTACGCCAAGGCAATTTCTCTTGAGGAATTCAAGATATTTATAAACACTAATACTTCGATTAAATATAAGTCACTCGTTAAATAAGTGAAAATTTGGGAGCGATATTGAAAAGTATATCGATGCAAAACAGGTATAGTTTTTATATCCCTCGTTCTTATTCTTTAGAGATTTGCTTTCTTGCTTCTTAACGGGAGTGTGTCATGCTGATAATAAAGATGTTGACGCTTATAATATGTCCGTAAGCGTTAAGTCACCTACTTGGATAGCTGATTTCCGGAAGAAGAGATTTTTCGACGAAGAAATGAGGGTGGTTAATAAAAAAGAGCGTTTTCAAACGCTCTTTTTTCTTGATTTTATAACTTTTATTTACTTGTTTGACGCTTTTTTTAAGAATTCCTTAAGCTTTGCAATAGGCATAGGCTTTGCAAAGTAGTATCCCTGAATTCCGTCTACACCGTATTTTTTAAGGAGCTCTACCTGCTCGCTCGTTTCCGCGCCCTCTGCGACTACGTTAAGCCCCATGTCGTGGAAGAGGTCGGTAAGAATACATACGAGGTTGTTGTTTTCCTTCAATATTTCGGTGGTTGATGTGAGAGACATATCGAGCTTTACCGTTTTAAGCGGGAGTCTCAATACGCAGTTGAAATTTGAGTATCCTACGCCGAAATCGTCGAGGTAGAAGGTGTAACCCGAGCTTGCAAGCTTTCTCATATTCTTTTCTGCAACATCAAGGTCGTCGAGAATAACTCTCTCGGTAAATTCAAAGCTTATTCTCTCGTGAGAAACTCCGTAGCTGTCTACAATGCAGTTAAGCCTGTCCTCAAAGCTCGGGTTGACAAGGTGAAGCATAGGCAGGTTTATAGAGGCGCGTATTCCGTTGAGGTCGGGATTTTGTGCAAGAGCCTTGCAGGTTTCCTCTATGACAAACCAGGTTATCGGGATTATCTGTCCCGTCTTTTCTGCAATAGGTATAAATTCGGCAGGGCTTATAAATGAGCCGCTCTTTTCCTTAAGTCTGAGCAGCACCTCCATGGAGGTAAAGCTAGCTTTTGCATTACTGTAAATAGGCTGAAACCATATTTCAAAGCCCTCTTCCGTAGAGATTTTTTCCATACGGTTTATGACGTATTTTTTTCTGAGTCTTGCTATTTCAAGGTCAAGAGTATATACGATATATTTCTGCTTGGTTTCCTTAGCTATAGCAAGCGCATGCTCAAGCTTTTCGTAGAAGGTATCTGCCTTTGATTCGTCCTCCTGCCAGGTATGCTCAGCTACTATGTAATCGAGAGCGAGCGGCTTTTTCATATAGGTTACGCCGAGGTTAAGCTGAGTGATAACTCTGTCCTTGATTTCCTCAGCGTTTTCACCGTCGCCTGTAACTAACATGAAGTTTGTGCCGTACATATGGAATACGCTCGCATCTGAAAACGCTCTCTCAAAGGCGAAGGCAAACTGATATAAAAGCTCGTCCCCGGTCTTGTGACCGTAATTTTGCTTTATTATTCCAAAATTTCTTATGTCGATAAGGTACGCCTTGAACGGTTCTTTTTGATTTATGCGTCTGTTTATTTCGTTGAAGAAGCTTCTTTCGTCGTGGAGCTTGGTAATTCCGTTTATACCCATGCGCTGATGCTGGAAGTTGAGGAAGAAAATCAGCTCAATAAGTGTTACGGCAAGTACGAATATTGAAATTTCGTGGAAGAGAAGATTTAGAACGGTAACAAATACAATGGGAACAAGAGACTCAATCAGAGCGCGCTTTATACTCTTGGTCAGCTTCTTTCTGTACATTACGCAGTACATAGCGACTATTGCAACCTGAGGGATAATGAAGAGATAAGGTAAATAGTAGATAATTCCCTCGGTATATATGCCGTCCTCGTTGACAGAGAAGATGTATTCAAAGGGAAGATTGAAGACGACCGCCAGGAAGAATACCGAATAGGTTATAAACAGTGATATTTTAGCAAATTTCAAGGTTTCCTCGGCAAAAAAGTGCTCGGTAATCTTGCATACGAGATATAGTCCAAGCGTCGTGGTAAGCAGCAGCATCAAGCAAAAGTCGAGCGACGCCAGAAGAGAGGTCCATATACGTGAAAAGATGACATTCTTTACTACTTCAAGACGCAAAGTGTTTACTATAGCGGTAAGGAGTGTAAGCAACAAGCACGCCACGTAATAGTTACTTGCTTTGGTAAAATACTTGTTCCTGAAGAAAACCTGAGCAATAAGGACGAGTATGCATATAGCAATGCAGTTTCCTATAATAGTCATTGAATTCTCTGCCTTTCAAGCGTTGTATACACTAGTAATTATACATAAAAAGGGGTTGTATGTCAATCTGAAAATGCCAATTTTTTTTAATATCTTGAAAAATGGCAAAAACCGTGCTATAATCATAAGAAAAGAAATTAAAACGTTTTTGAAAAGGCTTATATATGAAATCTATACAATCTAAGTTTTTGATTATAATTATATCCGGAATGTTGATTCTGGCTATGGCTATAACGTTTATCAGTCTTTTTTACATCGGACGAGTGCTCAATAATGACTCCGATATAATAACCGAATCCGTTGCTGATACAGAGACTCTCCGAATTAATCATTATTTAAAAGACATCGAGTATCTGGTTATGACGATGGAAAATTATGCGGCTATCAAGCTCACGGGCCGCTCACATATCCTTAAGGACGAGAAGCTGAGGAATAACTATGAGGAAGCCGCTGCGAACGCTGTACGCGCGGCAATGGAGAATATTGATGGAATAATGGCGTTTTATCTGCGCCTGGCTCCGGAGTGCGTCGAAGATGAGTATGCAGGATTTTACGAGTGCAAGGTAACCGAAAAGGCTATCAAATTCGTAGAAAAGGAACCCGAAAATGTTAAAGGTTGGGACGGAGAGTGGTATTCTCTGGCTATGGAAAGGGGTGCTCCGATATGGCTCGCACCGTATGACTGCGAGAATACAGCTGTTGAGATAATTTCTTACGTTAACCCCATTTACGTAGATAATACGTTTATAGGCGTTGTTGGTGTCGACGTTGGATTTTCTAAAATTACCGATATGGTAGGTAATATTTCCGTTTATGACAACGGTTTTGCATACCTTGCCGGAACGGAGTATGAAAATACCGTATTTTTTACTCCCGACGAGCACCTGCTCGAACGTGCAGAAAAGCACGACCACGAATTTGCCGAGGAGCGTAAGGAACTTGACAACGGTATGACGCTTATAATTCACGCGGATTATAGCGATATTCAGAGAGACAGTTACCGTATGACTATGCTAATAATTGCTATTGTCGTAATCATCCTTGCGGGCTTTATAGTTATAACGTTCGCTCTTACCAAGAAGATTGTCCGTCCTCTTAGGGAGATTACCTCAGCAGCAGAAATGCTTGCTGACGGCAGAACGGATTTGCGCCTTGACGGATGCAAAACGCAGGACGAGGTCGGTGTTCTTGCCACCGCGTTTGAGAAGACAGCGGAGAAGCTTGGCGGATATATGAACTATATCAATGCGCTTGCATATAAGGATTCTCTGACGGGGGTGAAGAACCGCACCGCTTATAATGAGATTGTTACAGAGCTTGATTTGGCTATGGAGATTGGAGATTGCGAGCCGTTTGCCGTACTCGTAGCGGATATAAACGGACTCAAGAAGACCAACGACAGATACGGTCACGAGATTGGAAACAAGCTTATCATAAAGGCGGCTAAGATTATTTGTGACGTCTTTAAGCACAGCCCGGTTTGTCGTATCGGCGGTGACGAGTTTGTTGTTGTTCTCAGAGGTCAGGATTTTGATAGACGCAAGGAGCTTCTTAAAATTATGGACGATAACAACAAGTCTACTTCCATTATGGTGGGCGAGGAGACCATTCCCGTTACCGTTGCGAGAGCGATGGAGGATTTTGATCTTGGACTTGATTCTTCCTTTGAGGACGTGTTCAACCGCGCGGACAAAAAGATGTACGAGCACAAAAATTCTATGAGATAATAAAAAAAGGATGCGAGAGCATCCTTTTTTTATTGCTTTGCAATTTTTAATATCCTATTCCCGTGGCAAAAAGCAGAATTAAAACTGTGATAAAGAGAACGAGGAGCTGTAATCTCCAAGTCCACTTGAACCACTTGGAATAAGGCACGTTGGCCATAGAGAGTCCCACGAGAAGAACGGGGTTTGTGGGAAGAATAACGTCGGTGAAACCGTCTGCCATACAGTAGGCGAGAATTACCATTGCGGGGGATACGCCAACCGAGGCGCAAATAGGCACTACTATCGGCATTACGAGCATTATTTTTGCTGAGGATGAGCCGATAAATACCTGCAAGATAAGTATAAGAAGATATACGAGCAGTATAGTTACGAATTTTCCCTTGCCGTCAAGCATTGAGATAACGTAGTGCATAATCGTTCCGATTATACCGCTCTCGGTCATTACAAGCTTTATAGAGGAGGCTATGGCTATCATTACTACCGCGGGAAGCATTGATACTGCGCCCTTTGCGATATAGATAAACGGCTCACTCTTTTTCTTGCATATAATAAGACCGCAGACTATTCCGCCGATAAGGAATGATGCGGCAAGAATCGGGATAGCAAGTCCCGAAATTGCTCTTATAGAAGCTATAAGTATAAGGATTAATGCTTGGACGGAGAAGAAGAACGCAAATACCTTGAAGGTTTTTTCGTTTTCAGGCGTTTTCTCACACGAGCCACAGAAGAAGTCCGAGCTTTCTTTCTTTATAAGGTCTATTTCGTAAGAGAGGGATACCTTTGGATTTTTCTCAATTCTTTTGAGGTGGAGCATGAGGAAGCAGCAGAGGGTAAAGTAGATTATGACGAAGAACACTATGCGAAGCCACATTCCTGACTGGATACCTGTGCCTGCAACCTGGGAAGCAAGTCCTACGGAAAATGGGTTTGTTATGGCGGCAGAGAATCCGAAGCAAGCTGCAAGCAGACATGCGCCGAGTCCCGTCATAGTGTCCATTCCCATAGAGAGCATAAACAGTATTATGAGCGGAAGCAGGGTTACAAGCTCCTCAAACATACCGAAAAAGCTGCCGAAGAGCATAAAAATCAAGACGCACAGACACACTACCGGAGCGCCCTTATTTGCAAGGCGACTCATAAGTCTTCCTATCAGGACTCTTGTGCCATTGGTTTTTTCAAGCATATTGAATACGCCGCTCATTATAAGAAGAAATACGCTTATCATTATTATCGTCAGCGCATCCTCAGAGGCAAATACTCGTATCGGGGCGGTGAGCACGCGCCAGACGGCAATGCCGTCAACCTCGCCCTTAACGTAGCTGTCCGCTATGATTATTCCATTCTCGTCAAGAGTGAATTCGCCCTGCGGTATCACGTAAGAGAGTGCTCCGCTTATAAAGAGAAGTGACACGAGAATAATTACTACTGTTAGGAAAGAGCGAAGCCCTATATTTGATGTCGCTGCGGCGTTTTTCTCTGTGTTATGAAAACCTTTGTTGTCATTCATGGAAGAAATTCTCCGTTTTTACGTTGCTATATATTTATCGTACAGTGCTGCACTTGTTATATACCAGTCTACGCAGCTCCTTTTTTCTTCGGGGGTAAAATAGTATATTTCCTTTCCGAGATAGACCTCGAAATCCTCGCCCGAGCCGAAGAGAATACGGTAAATCTGAGAGAGAGGGAATTGCTTTTCTATATTTTCACCCCACTCTGTGCCTGTATAAGTAAGACCGTCCTTAGTGAGAGTGCATACGCCCTCTCCTGCAAGGGTAAGAAGTGTCTTTCCGTCATTTGAGGCGTGTCTTAATTCTACCTTTGAAGAGATTGAATAGTTTTCGTTTGAATCTATTTCATTCTTTACATATTCGCACTGCCATTCGTACCATTCTGCAAAGTTTGCAAAGGGTACTGAGTGCTTGAACTCATATCTCTCGCCGACCTCGGTAGAAAGTGAGCATTTTTCACACTTCACGGTATTTTTATCTGTAACAATAGAGTGTCTTGCCTTACATACGGGACAGACGGAGAGAATGTTTTCAAGTCCCTTTGCCATTCTTTTTGAGCGGTAATGAAGCTCGGGGTGAGCCTTGAGCCATTCAAACTCGTCGTAATAGAGCGCAGCTGTCGTCTTTTCCTTGATTTCGGAGACCTCCATAGTCTTCAAATCCTCGGGAGTGAAGAGTAGGTCAAGCTCAGCTTCAACAAGTGAGCCGCGTCTTATTCCACTTGCCCACTTAGGCTTTGCGAGGTAATCTCCGCGAATTTTTATCGTATATACGGTTACACCCATTTTCTTCAAAAATGAGAAGGTAGAATCTTGGATATCCTCAAATTTTCCGACCGTTGAGAGTCTTGCCTCAGGCATCATCGCGAGCACTCCACCCGCCTTTATTACACGCATACAGTTCATTGCGCTCTCGGTATCGGTGGCAAACATGCTCTTGGGGAAGCAACCGACGCTTCTGAGAATTTTTCCAACCAGCTTTTTATAGAAATAGAGTCTTGCTACTATGAAATTTGGGCTATCCTTTTTGAGTACCGTGCCCGCGTATGCAAAGTCTATAAACGCACCGTGGTTACATAAAACTATAGAGGGGTGCTCAACCTTTTCGACCTTTTTCGACCATCTGAACTTGATTTTTCCAAGCACGAGAAGTCTGAAAATTATATAGGGAATGGTGAGTCTGTGATGCGAATATTTTCTTACTACGGTTTTTGAGGAGTAGGGTTCTTTTTTCTTTTTAAGGAAATCGTTTATCTTTGCCATAAAATAGTCTTTCTTTATCATAACGAACGCCAGAATTACAAGAAGAACGGCAAATACTACGACCGATACTATCCAGCTTGACTCAAGCGCGATATGTCCGAGTCCTACGCCGATACAGACGGAGGGGAGAGCGCCGAGAGTAGTTACGACTATAAATTTGGGGTATTTCATTCCAAGCGTTGCCGCAAGGAAGCATATCATACCGTATGGAATTGCGGGAAGAAAATAGAGAATAAAAATAACGAGAGAAACCTTATAGGTAGTTGACGCTGAGTCAAAGTCTATATCGAGATTTTTGTTAAAGTAGGAGCGCAGCTTATCTCCGTATACCTTGTACAGAGCGTATATAACTGTGTTTCCGACAACGACACCGACAAGGCAGGCGAGCGTTCCTATCCAGAAGCCGAAGGTAAGTCCCGCTACGACCTGAATAGGCTCTGCGGGTAGTACCGCAATAACTACCTGGAGCATAGCCAGAATAGATACTGTAATCTGTCCTCTTATTCCAAACTCGGAGAGATGCTCCTGAATTTCATCGTTTGTAAGGTCGTTAGAGAAGACCGTTTTCAGAATTTCCTTATTGTCACCGGTGAAAAGAAAAAGGTATAAAAGCAGAAGAATGGGAATGAATGAAAGAGAAGCAAACAGCTTGCCCTTATGTATTTTTTTCATATTAAGTCCCCCTCCTTTCACGATAATAGGTTTGTAATAAAGACATTATACTACAAAATGTAAAATAAATCAATAGGTTTTATTTTTGAAGCGCTTTGGGTAAAGAGAAGTACCGTAAGAGGTCATATCGGTATGAGATCCACACCGAATGATACGACTGAAAAATCAATCAGAAACGATAGAACCAACGTAAATATGGGCACTAAAATTATCGCAACCGCAAAGGCAGAGAGTATCTCCAAAAGACCTACTCTTCTTATCTGCCATTTAGTCATACCTACCGTATAGTAGACCTCCTTTTCTCTTTTTCTGGTTACGTAGTCGGAGAAAAGGACGTTGACAATTCCGATAAGAGTGGTAACGAGCGCTATATAGAGGACGTATTTTGCCATATCCGCAAAGGATAAAATTTCCTTTAGCATAGGAGAGATTACCTCGTCGGTCCCCGTAATATACGCGCCGCGAATATTCATAATTTCGGAGAGCGCGACAAAGCTCTCGCTATCCTTTGTAAAGTCTGCGTCGATACACAGAAGCTCGTTTTCCTCGCCAAGCTTTTCAGCGTCGAGAAAAACTATGTTTGCGCCAAGGGGAATAACCTCTATAACGCTGAATTCGTGTGACTTGCCCTGATATTTCAGAGCTATGGTATCTCCGACCTTTTTGTCCGTCAGAATAGAGAGTCCCGAGGATAATATTATCTCGTCGTTTTCGGGAAGTCTCTGAGGTCTGAAGCTTTCGTTGATAGAGCCGAGCGCGTTTTCCGATGCCGATATAGACATAAGACCTGAGCCGTGCTCTGTAGTGATGGTTTTTGATACGAAAATGCGGAAGGTTTCGTTTACGCCGTCCGTTTCCATCGCTATATCGTCGCTTCGCTCGTCCGCACCGAGCGTTATGTATTCAGCGCTCACCATTTTACCAAGCTCTTCGACTCCTCCCGTCAGCGTGTTGATGCAGAAAAATGCAGTTGATACGAGAGTAAGAAGAATTGTGATAAGACGGGTTGTGTGCTTTAGCGGATATGAGAGCATCATATTTTTATGAGCCAAAAGTAGCGGTGCGTATGGCCTCTGCCTTTTCTCGATGAGCCTTGAGGTAAATGTGAAAAGGAGAGAGGTGAAATATGGCGCAAAGGTAAAGATAAATCCCACCAGCATAAGTAACGAGACAAGACCAAAAGGAAATCTCAGTCTTATAGGCATAAAGACACCAATCAGGAAGAGCAACACCGAAAGTGTTAAAAATGCAAAGAAAAGCTTACAAGAATTGTGTTTTTCAGTTCTTTCATCTACTCTTTCAAGTCTTTCAGATATGGTGAGAAGTCCCTTTTTCTTAGCGCTTATAAAGGCTACTGTAAGTACTGTTACGGGAGATACGAGTATGGCTATCGGAATATCAATCGGACTTGGAACAAGTCCTGCGGTCTGGAAATAGAATATACCGTTTATACCCTCGCACATAGGACGGTATAGGAGAAGTCCGAGCCCCGCCGATACAGCGGAATATATAAGACATTCGAGATATAGAATTCGGTTAAGAGTTCTTGTATCAGCGCCTGAAAGCATAAATAGTCCCATATCCGCGCTTCTCTCTTTAGAAAGAAGGTCGAGAGAGGTTGTAATTACGAGAGCAGAGATAAGAATTATTATTGCCGCGCAGACGAGCACCGCTATCATTGCGAGCAAGCCGATAAAATCCTCGCTGCCCAGATTTTCAGAGTCCTTTATTATTGTTTTTTCGGCAAACGCTTCGTCTTTTTCGAGAAGCTCTATATAGCGGTCAACCTCCGCCGCGTCGTTGAGCTTTATTCTCAGCTCGGTGAATGGAGTGACGCTATCTGCAAAGGCGGATATAAAGGGATTTGCGGCTGAGAGAGCCTCTGTTACAGCGCCGATGTTTATTATTCCTGCCGTATCGAAGAGCACGCCCTCGCTCATAGCAATTGCTGCAACCTTAAAATCAAAGCTTTCGCCGAGCAGCTCTATACTGAATGTATCACCGACGGAAAGCTCAAGCTCTTTTGCCGTTATACTTGATAGTATTATAGAGTTATTCAGCTCTTTTTCGGAAATATAAGCGTCCTCTTTAAGAGAAAGCGTGTAGAAGCTATCAGCCTTCTTAAGCTCTGTCGCTACTATCGTGACGGGCTTTTTTTCTTCCTTATCCTTTGCTAAGGCGGTAAGGGAAAACTCGCCCAAAACAGAGCCTGCGTCACCGATTATTCTCTCGGCGTCGTCTCTAAAGAGTATACGCACCTCGTCGCTTTTTGATAGCTTTACCGTAATGTCGCTTGACGCGTCCACGCGTCCCTTTTTATATTCGATTTCCTCTACGGTGGCAAAGGACATTTTAACGGTTGTGAGCAGTGTTGCTACCGCGACGGTAAGTGTCAGGAGAATAATCAGAGGCTGAAGAGGCGATTTTTTAATGCTTCTTAAAATATGCTTAAGAAAAAGCCTCACGTTACCACCTGCCCGTCTTTCATATAGATTATTCTGTCACCGACGAGCGCTGCCTCTCGGCTGTGGGTTACCTGAAGTATGCTTATTTTGTATTTTTCGTTTATCTCGCGAAGAAGAGAAAGCACCTCGCCTGTTGTACGGCTGTCAAGACTTCCCGTAGGCTCGTCGAGCATAATGATTTTTGGCTCGTTTATGAGTGCTCTTGCGATAGCAACCCTCTGCCGTTGTCCTCCCGACATATCAGCAGGCAGCCTTGAAAGCAAGCTCTCTATTTCAAGGTGAGAAGAAAGAAAGTCAAGTCTTTCTCTTGCGTAATCAGAGCCTTTTTTGGCAAGGTATGCGGGCAGAAGGATATTATCGCGTGCGCTGAGCGTGGGGATAAGGTTAAGGCTCTGATAAACGAATCCGAGCTTATCTCTTCTTATTTTTGCAAGCTCGCGCTCGGAGAGAGCAGTAATCTCGACGCCGTCTAGAAGCACGCTGCCGCTGTCAGCCTTCATATTTCCCGCAAGTATGGAGAGCAGGGTGCTTTTACCGCTGCCGCTCTCACCCATTATAGAGACGAATTCACCGTCTTCAACTGTGAGAGAAGCGCCCTTAAGCACCTGTTCAGATTCATAATGCTTTATAATATTCTTTGCTATAAGCATAGCTTTTTTCCTCTTTTATCCGAATAATATGAATGATAGATAGGGAGACACCGAATACGCAACGCCGATTAAAAGCTCTTCCGTAGATAGCGCGTCCTGTGCGCCGTCAGCACACTTATGAAGCTCGGCTACAAGTGTCTGGTAGGTAATAGGCGTGTGAGAAATTAAAAACTCAAGAAGCGCGTCCTTGTCCGAGCAATTATTTACCGCTCGTCTTATCGTGTCGCTGTCTATACTGCCGTATGCGTGTAGAGAATCGTAGAAAATTTTAAGCTCCGCTTCCGAAGAAAGAAGGGCAGAGCATATCGCTCTGTCGTTTTCCTCTTTACTGTTTGTGAGGCTGAAATTACCTTCGTTTCTTAGGTTTTTCGTGAGTGACGCGTAAAGGCTGAAGAGATGAGGCAAGGTCTCTGCAAGAGAGTTGAAATACGCCTCCTGCTTAAGCGCGTAGAGAATAGAAATTACCGTAACGTCTGAGAAATTCAGTCCGGGTATAAGCTCTGTTATAAGTCTGCCTATTACCCTCCAGCCTTCTTCGTCCGCAGCGTTTTCGAGGAAGAGATTTCCCTGATGCTCGAGTATGAAGAGAAGCTCTGCATCACTCAGCGTAAGCGCGCTTTCCTTACCGGTATCCGCGCTTTTCATAGTTGAGACGATAAAGGTAGCGCCCAAAATCTTATCGGCAAAATTCTTTTCACCAATCTCATTAAGGTCGGTTTTCAGAGTCTGGCACCTTTCTATATCGGCAAGATACCATGGGCTGCCAAGCTGCTCGTATCTCTCCTCGGCTGTCGCTATCTTAAGAGAGAGTATTTCCGTAGCTACTGTGAAGAGAATAATTCCTGCTCTTTCAGAGCCTAGAGTATATAAAAGGCTCTCGTAGAGGTCGGTGAAGAGCGAAATATAGTTGTCCCCGTTTTCTTCGTTTAAAAGCTCCTCGAGTGAGAAAAGGATTTCGTTAAGCTCGCTTTCGTAAACCTTAATGCTATAAAGCTTTGGGATTATCTTTTCTTTGAAGACCGTTATAATCTTCTCTCTTGTTTTTGCACTGAGGTCTATTCCCAGCCTTTCGTCAAGCAGAGCGTCAAGTATTGTTGAAAATCTTTCTGTAGCGCTCACTACGTAGTCTTCGCTGTATTTTGGATTTTCCTCGACGATTTCAAGCTTTCCGTTATTTTCACT
The DNA here is from genome assembly GCA_045646755.1 of Eubacteriales bacterium. Taxonomy (GTDB): domain Bacteria; phylum Bacillota; class Clostridia; order Oscillospirales; family CAG-272; genus UBA1740. The sequence continues at coordinate 15,511 of JAZRLJ010000155.1, forward strand.
TTCCGAATTGTTTGCGGTGCAGGATACGGTATTAAAGATAAAAATAAGTATAAGGAGGGCGCAAATGCTTTTTCTTAAAAAAGTCTTTTTCATTGTGTCCTCCTTATACTTGTTTTTATAAATTTGAGGAGCAGGGCAGACGAGCCGCCCTGCTCCTTTTTTTGACTGACTGATCAGTCGGAGTTTTTATATCGGGTTTATGGATTATTTTCCACCCATCATAAAGAAGGTTTCAATCTCATAACCGCCAATGCGATAGGAGTTGTAGTAGCCGTCGGGATTTTCAAGGCTTCCAACGTATACCTCAATGTAGAAAACATTCTTGTTATTTCCGTTTACAACCTCGTGAAAATCCTCAGTAATAGTAAGTTTATTACCAGCTGCCGTAAGGTATCCGTCGAAGTAGTTGGAAAGGTACTCGTTAGCCTCAGCGCCTATGATCTTTCCGCTTGCGATGAAGCAGTATATCTCTTCGCTTCCGTCAGCCATCTCAACGAGACGAGCCTTTACGTAATACTTGCCGTCTGCTTCGTTAACCTCAAGATAACCCATTCCGTTCTTGTGATGGAAGTTGAATGATTTTCCGTCAACGGTAACCGTCTTCACGGTCCAATCAGCATCATCCGAGGTTTCTATGAAGTAAAGAAGCTCGTAAATGGGAAGTCCCTCGGCTGTGTAGCCAAGAAGAGTTTCTCTCTCAAATCGACCTTCAATAACGCTCTGGTCTATCTCATTCTTAGGAGTAAATCCGAAGTCAGAGGGGATAAACTCGGAGTAATAGGTTTCGTTGCCGTATTCGTCTCTTACTACGTAGTACCAAACCTTGTCAAGAGCCTGATTCTGGAAGTCATACTCAGAGATTCTTGCCTCAAGATAGTAGTCGTAATCCTTGAAGTAGTGCTGATATTCATTCCAGTCGTATCTGTAGAGTCTGCCTGCAAGCTTAATGAAGTTTGCAGTGTAGGGGTAGGTGTTCTCGTATATGAAGCTTACGAGAGTGACGGTTGTGGTGGTAGTTCCGGTCGAGAAGGTCTGAGTGTACTGCTCTCTTCTGTGATCTTTCGAGGTATCGGGTGTTACCTCTGCGCCAATCTTGATAACGTCACTTCTCCAGCTGTAGTCCTTTATGAACATCTTAGCGCCGTTTCTGATAACGTAGTTGCAGCCGATGTTATACTTGGGATCAGCCATCTTCTGTCCGTTCTTTGTAGTTTCGTATACGTTGAAGTAGTTGCGGTAAACCTTTTCAAGCTTTCCGTCTACGTAGCAGGAGTAGTAGTAAGCACTCGCATCACTAAGCTCAAGCTCGAATACGAGAGACTTCATATAATCGTCGATAGGCATATATCTCTCAAAGGTGAGAAGTGATTCGCCGGTTACCTCAGCCTCAACTGCCGCGTACATAACTTCGTTAAGGAAGAAGGTATACACGGTCATAGTGGACGTGCTGTAGTTAGGATTGCGGAAGGTGAACTCGATTTCTGTCTCGTAAACGGGAGCGCCTTCTGCAAGCTCTCCGCTGCCTACCATATTGAAGCGGTAACGGCTGTCGGTTATTCTCCAGCTGTTGACAAAGTCTGCTTTGTTAGAAAGAAGGAGGGAATAATTTGCCTGTGTGCCGAAGTTGTAGTACTTGCCGTTTCTGTATACGTATGTGTTGTAGCTGTATGTTGTGCGGCTTCCGTTGAAGGTGTAGATATCAAGACCGGTCTCTGCGCTGAGCTGCTGGTTCTTTACGATAAGATCATCGCTGGGAAGAGTCGCGTTAGAGGGGAAGCTTATATTCTTGATAACGTAGTTGCTGTTAAATACGAGGGTAACCGTTCCGTCATCGTTAACAATTACGTCATAAGACTTTGAGGTTTCGGAATTGCCGAAGAGTCTGCCCCAGATATCCTCGGAGGAGCTTGCGCCACCCATCATATCGAGGGTGATTTCGGGCATATTCACGAAGGAGTATAGAGCGTAGGTGTAGGTAACCTCAGTTCCGCCGTACATCATGGTGCCTTCTACGTTTATAGCGAAGTTGGTTTCGGGCGCGTTGCAGAAAGCCTTAAGCTTAGCTATTGCTTCTGCAGAAACGGTGTAGACGCCGTTATTTTCAGTTACGTACGTTGAAATATCGAAGTACTCAAGGTAAATGCTGTCAACTTCCTCTGCGTATCTATACATAACCTCTACTACGCTACCGTCGTCTTTGGTAAGAGCTATGGTCTGAACGTAAACGCCGCTGTCTGCTTTGACGTATCCGTATACTGCAGTGTATCCATTCTCGTAGAAGTAACTCGTAGAGTTGGATTCACCTGCAACGTAGAGCGTCTTTCCGCCGGGAAGAGTGAGAGTGTCGAAGTTTCTCGTATCAAGAGAGAGAACCATACCGGGTCTGTCAATATCCTTGTAGATATTTCCATCGACCTTAATGAAGTACGAGGGTACAAGCTTATAAAGGTCAAGGCCCTTAATCTTAGTAAATGTAAGATTTCCTGCAGCATCAAAGGTTGCTACGGTAGTGGAGAAGGAGTGAACATCATCATATTCAGGAAGAGTGACTGCCGCAGCATCACTGTTGAAGAGCTGATATCCGCGATAATCCTTGACACCGTTGAAGAGACGTACGTTGCCGCCGATTACTACACAGTTCATCTGGAAGGTCTTGCCGTCTGCGTAGGAAATGTTAGCCTTGCTGAGAGGATAGTACTTACCGTCTATGGTAACGAATGTGTAAGAGGGCTTTGTCTCGAATTTTTCGTCAAAGGTGTAGGTGTTTGCCTCAACGGTAGAGGTTATCGTAAGCTTAGCAACAAACTCATCGAGCGTCATAGTCTCAAGGAAGTAGTAGCCGGGCTTATCAACGCCCTCTTTAAGCTCGCCGTACATACCGTTAAGAGCTATCCTCCAGGTTTCGCCGTCATGATAGCACTTGCCGATAGATGTGCCGAAGAGTGAGAAGCTGTATACACGGGTTTCTGTGTTTACGATAGTGTTGCTATCTTCTTTACCGTAATCAAATTCGGGTTTCGTCGGCATATCTCCGTCGGTAGAACCGTATTTATCATCGGTATCGGGATTAGCAAGAGCGTTAAGCTGCTTGAGGATGTAATTCTTAAGATTTGAGAGTTCAATGAATTCGGAAGGAACGTAGGTTGTTACCTGACCGAAGCTTGTGCTGTAGTACTTGCCGTTAACGTAATAGTACTCACCGATATTTTCGGTTTCCTTCCAGTACTCTTCCTTAAGAGTATATATGTCATATCCTGCCTCAAGAGAACGGGCAGCATCGTAAACTACGGCATCCTTAAGGTTAAGGTAACCGTAACCGCTTGCGCTGAAGTCGTAGTCAACTCCTGCTACAAGTCCCTCTACGATGAGGTTTCCGTTAGCGTCGAGCTTGGTGCTTACGTTGTTCATAAACACTGTTATAGACGCAGGAATATCAACTGTGATAGTGTCGTCGCGTTCGAACTTAACCGAGAGCGAATTCATCTTCGTAGGATCAGCCTCGGGATCCATAGTCATAGAGAGGTCCTGAGTAAGCTCGAAGAGAATGAGCTCGCCGTTTGCGTTATACTTAAGAGTAAAGTCGAAGGTAAGGTCTACCATAGGAAGCATACCCTTACCCATGGAAACTATCTGGTTAATGGTCTTTCCCATATAACCGAGGTCGCCGAATGTCGTATTGGCTGCCATGTCTTTAACCATAGAGTAGAGAGAGTCCATCGTCGCGCCGTCCATCATCTGACCGACAAACGCGTCCAGAGTCATCTCGCCCATCTGATCAACCATATCCTTCACGCTTGTGCCGGGCTCAAGCATTCCTGCAAGAGCAGTATCGAGTATAGCGTAAATCTCGGTGATAGAGGGAAGTCCCTTTTCGGCAGCAAGAGTGATGTATGCGTCAACTGCATTCTTAACTGTGTAAGTGCCGGGGAACTTAGCTGCTATATAGTTTACGATAGCGTTGAAATCGGTGAGGGTTGCATCCTTTGCTGCAAAATCTGCGCCGTAGATAGCGTAGAATACTTCGCCGATAGACTTAGTGCTGTTTTCCTCAAGGAATTTAAGAAGTTCGTCTATAGCCTCGAATACGGGAGTTTCATCATACGTGTAGGTAACAACTCCGTTTGCTTCGGACTTGGTCATAAACATCTCAAGAACTCTTCTGAAGTCCTCGGAGGTAGGAAGAACAACGTCGCCTTCAATCTTAGCGCTGGTGGTGTAGCCAAGCTTGATTGCAAGGTAAGCGTAAACGTTTTCGAAGGACTGAACGAGAGCTGAAATATCGTCGTAGGTGTATTCAATTTCAAGAGAAGCGAGGATCTTGTTTACAGCCTCTGCGTAGGTCGCCTTGTTCTCAACGATAAGCTGGTCAGCCATTGCGATAATGCCTGCCATACGCTCGTCGAGAAGAACGAAGACCTCTTCGAGAATTTCCTTGTAAGCTTCCATAGTAATAGGAACTATGTAGTCTATGTCGGAGGAGGTTGCGGTGCCGTCGGGGTTGAGAAGCACGAGAGCGCCGTTGTCATAGAAGAAGTTGCCGATTGAACCGTCAGGCGCAGTAGCTGTGAACGCCATTCTGTAACCGCCGGAGGTTTCCATCATCTTAAGCTCAACCTTAACCTCCATTTCAGCAGTGGAAACGGTGAAGTTGAAGGATGCGCCCTTGATACCGAGAAGCTCACCGAAAATGTTGATAAGGTCGGAGTAGCTTTCATACTTAAGAGGCTCGATAGTGCCTGTGGTTGCGAGGGTTTCCTCAACGGTCTTTCCACAGACAGTGCAGTTTCTGCGACGAAGACCGGTAGCGGTCTCGGTGGGCTGCTTAACTACCTGCCATTCGGTCCAAGAGTGACCGAGAGCGCGGGCAAGGGTCTTGCCGCATACGGTACATGTGGAGGAAGTTTCACAGGTTGCGGGCTTATCAGCCTTGTGTCCTGTAGCGCCGGCAAAGGATGCCTGAAGAATGCTTCCGCATCCGGTGTTGGTACAGATTCTTACTGCCCAAGCGCCTTCTTCACAGGTGGGCTTGCCTGCGATTATATCGCCGTAAGCGTGCTCAAGACGCTCATCGATGTCATCAATTGTCTGCTTGTGACATTCGGAGCACTCGTAGAGAGTGTAACCGAACTGATAGCAGGTTGCAGTCTGAGTAGTTTCGGTAGCTTCGTAAAGGTGGTTTCCTCTCTTACACTTCATAGCCTGAGTTTCCTGGAATGCTACTGCATAGAAGGAGAAGTGCTCGACGAAGAAGGTAACCTCTTTTGTTTCTGCGTTGTAAACGACGTCGGTAATAGCTTCAATCGTGCCATTCTCGGCAAGATAGTAGATAACTATACCGTCAGCATCGTTGTCGCCGTTATCGTAGGGAAGGGTGATGGTAACC
>JAZRLJ010000156.1:0-2351 GCA_045646755.1 Eubacteriales bacterium
TACTACACTACCTGTCCCGGTGATGCAACAGAATACGTTTCCTCTATGGTCAGAATATCTCAGGAACGCCAGCGTTTTATCTGCATTGGTGGTGACGGAACAATCAATGAGGTTGTAAACAGTGCTCCGTGCAATGAAAACGTTGAATTTGGCGTAATTCCAAGCGGTTCGGGCAACGATTTCATTCGGAACTTTACAAACAAAAAGCTTTTTGAAAATATAGAAGCTCAGCTTGACGGAAATACCATCTCGCTTGACCTTATAAAATGCAATGATACTTACTCTGTGAACATGGTAAATATCGGATTTGACTGTGCTGTTGCAAAGTTAGCCTCCAAATTCAGAAAATCCGATATCGTTCCCGCTCGTCTCTCATACGTCACCGCGCTTTTTGTATCTGCTTTCAAAAAGATAGGCACGAAAATGAAAATTATCTTTGACGACGGAGAAATAATCAACAAGGTTCTGACTCTTACCGCTATCGGTAACGGAAGGTATTGTGGAGGCGGTTTTTGCGCAGTTCCCGAAGCAACCCTTGATAACGGTAATATGGATATATGCATAATAGACAAGGTGAGTATTTTTAAATTTATCACCCTTGTAGGCGCATATAAAAAAGGAAAGCATCTTGGTAATAAAAGAGCGCAGAAAATTATGACTTACCGCCGCGCAAATCATTTTAAAATGGAATTTGAATCACCCGTTCCAATTTGCATTGACGGAGAAATAAAGGGCGCTAAAACATTAGATTTTTCTGTTGTTTCAAACGGTTTTAAGTTTGTTATTCCCAAGGGCTGCGAATATAAATATAATTTCTCGGAGCTTTCAAAATGAACTTTTTTGACAAAAGACCTCTCAGTTTAATACTTTGTATTACACTGGGGGCTTTTGTCTTTTTTTCATTTAATGACAGAGTTGCAAAGCTTATGGTTATATCATGCGCTATTGTGTTGTTGCTACTTTCAATATTTATGAGCGCAGAGAGAAACAAGCTTATCATTTGCTCTTCTGTTATACTTATCGCTTCCCTTCTTTCATATCTGTATTTTAGCGCTTGGTTCTTTGCTGATAAACGCTACGAAGAAAGATGCGGGATTGTAGGAGTTGTAGAAGATACCGATTTTGACGGCGATATAAAGACACTTTCGCTTAAATGCGATTCTATAAACAACAGCGCACTATCGTCCTATAAGCTCAAGGTAATTCTCGCCAACGAAGATATTTCAAACATTTCCGTCTCAACAAAAATCAAATTCACAGCGGAGCTTGACAGTTTCCACCCAACCGCAGACTTTGACGAAGCAGCTTACTATTACTCAAGAGGTTATAATGCAACGGCAGAAAACGTTGAAAATTTACAGATTTTAGGAAATAAAAATTTTTCGTTCGATTATAAGATAAAGGAATACAGAGAAACTCTCAGTAGAAATTTAGTTCTTAATTCAAGTCGCGAAAGCGGAGGACTTCTTGCCGCTCTTTTGCTTGGTGAACGTGAATTTTTATCCGGTCAGACCCGTCTCGACTTTTCAAGAGCCGGTATTACTCACATTCTCGCGCTCAGCGGTATGCACGTTGCTATACTGTGCTACGGTTTGTCTCGTCTTTTGTCACTTTTCGGCATAAACAAAAAGATACGCACTCTTCTCGAAATTATATTTACTCTGGGCTATATGGCTCTTACGGGATTTCCTGTATCAGTTGTGCGCGCAGGAGTTATGCTTATAATTTCCTCCACACTTTTCCTTCTCTCCTCATCTAAAGATTCCCTGACAAATCTCTTTATTGCGATAAGTGTAATCGTATTTCTTGAGCCTTATGCAATTTACGATACGTCTCTTTGGCTATCAGCACTTGCCACACTTGGAATAATAATTTGCGCTAATATATTCGAAAACAAACAGGACAAGTCAAACAATATCCTTAATAGGTCTATATATTCCGTATCAGTTACACTATGCTCAACCATATTTGCTATTACGGCAACTATGGCTATAACACACTTTGAGTTTGGAACGCTTTCCTCTTTTTCACTTATCTCCACTGCCATTTTCTCGCCTATCATTCTCATATTCATGTATATAGGCACATTTTTCCTGTTCACGTGCTCATTCTTAAAAATAGGTGGAGTTATAAATTTCTACGCTAATTTTATACAGTCGCTAGCACACTTATTTTCTAAGCAACAATATGCCCTGCTATCAACCGATTTTATAGTTACCGAGGCTTTGGTTGTCATCACTTCAATTCTTTTCTTCTTGTTTATCTTTATAAGAACCAAAAGAAAGAAGACAGCCGCCATAACGGTAGCGTGTCTTATTGTGTCATCTATCCTGTCGGCAGGTATATGCACC
>JAZRLJ010000157.1:0-6308 GCA_045646755.1 Eubacteriales bacterium
ATTTTCCGTTTGTTCTCCTATTATATAATTTTCAAAAAGCAAAAATTAAGAAAAAGAAGTTTATAAAGCGTACAAAAAGGCTTCTTTTTTTCCTATCACCAATAAGCAAGGCAATATCCTTTCTTTTAAGAAAAACCAACACAAAAATAACAAAGCTCGACTTTGTAAATATGGAAAGCTCCGCTCCTCACACTCAGTTCGTTTCAGACGAAATAGAGACAGCAGTAGCTTTATACATTTGCTCATTTTTTTATACTGTTTCAAAAACCACTTTGATTACACCGACAAGCCATTCAGCAGAAAATCCAGACACTGTCAGGTTTGATATTGAATTTTCAACGCGTTTTTGCAATGTTATGTTTGCATTTTTAGTCCTTTTGTTTCATGCAATAATTAAAAAAGGTAGGAATGTAAAAATTGTCCGATAATAAAATGAGCGATATTATACGTTCTTCGCTCGAAGGCGTACGCAGTTTCACCGATATGCAAACGGTCGTTGGAAACGCAATTCACACTCCGTCAGGTGTTACGGTAATCCCTGTTTCCAAGGTCTCCGTAGGATTTGCCGGCGGTGGTGTAGATTTTGGAATCAAGAAGCTTGTCGGAGCGCAAAACTTTGGCAGTGGCAGCGGAAGCGGTGTTTCTATAACACCGATAGCTTTTCTCACTATAGGAAAAAACGCAGAAATAAACTTGATACAAATAAATCCTGACAGAGATAAGTCCTTTGAAAAAATCACTTCACTTATAGAACATTCACCGGACATTATCAGAAAAATAAAAGACACGTTTTCAGAGGAATAATTTTCATTTTTTCCTTAGTATAATTGTCCCCCCTGTTCGAAAAAATATTTACAGGAGGGATATTATGAAAGATAACCACGATAAAATTATTACCGCGCTTATAATAGCGACGCTGATTTTTTCGCTTTTCACCATTTTTGTTCATTCATCACCTAGCCGCGAAATCACGATAAGCGCAAAAGCGGCAACAGTATATAACCCGTCAACTGGTACTTTTCTTTATTCAAAAAACGAAAGAACCCGTCTTCCTATGGCAAGTACAACGAAAATAATGACCGCAATAGTAGCTATTGAAAACTCGGAGCTCGATAAAATCATAACAGTTGACGACAGAGCTGTAGGAATAGAGGGCTCTTCAATATATCTTAAGATAGGCGAAGAGTTATCAATAGAATCTCTGCTTTATGCTCTTCTGCTCAGAAGCGCTAATGATGCAGCGGCAGCAATCGCATACGAAATTGCAGGTTCGATAGAGGCTTTTTCTCTGATGATGAATGAAAAGGCGGAAAATCTCGGCCTTAGCGACACCTCGTTTGAAAATCCCCACGGCCTGGATGCAGAGAATCATTATACCACCGCTCATGACCTTGCAATTCTATCAGCTTACGCTATAAGCAATCCTGTTTTTAAAGAAATATGCTCTTCAAAAAAGAAAATAATAGAATCGTCTATGGAAACAAGACTTATTATAAATCATAACAAGCTCTTGAATCTATATGAAGGTTGCATTGGTATTAAAACAGGATATACGAAAAAAAGCGGACGTTCTCTTGCAAGCGCGGCAGAAAAATACGGTCAGACTCTCATATGCGTCACAATAAGCGCACCTGATGATTGGAATGACCACAAAAAACTATATGATTTTGGATTTAAACAGCTTTTTGCTTAAAATACAGACCTATAACGGAGGAATTTATGCTACCCGTAAGACTTCAGAAATTTATCGCTGACTCAGGACTTATGTCAAGAAGAGCAGCTGAGGAAGAAATCAAGCTCGGAAACGTTGCCGTAAACGGACACGCAGCTGAGCTTGGTATGAAAATAAATCCCGCTCAAGACGTAGTTACTCATAGAGGAAAAAGAATCCGCTATGAAAGACGTGATTACACCTACATAATGATAAACAAACCTCGAGGATACCTATCGAGCACCTCTGACGACAGAGGAAGAAAGTGCGTTACTGATTTGCTTGAAGGCGTTGACTCAAGAGTTTATCCCGTTGGAAGACTTGACCTCATATCTGAAGGAATGCTTCTTCTTACGGACGACGGCGAGCTGAAAAATAAGCTCACCCACCCCAAGACTTCTCTTCCCAAGGTTTACAGAGTAAAGGTTGCAGAAGAAGTAACCGAAGTTCAGCATACAGCACTTACCTCACCAATGGAAATTGACGGATACAAAATCCGTCCTGTCGACGTGGTAATCGGAGAGAGCGATGAATCCGGTACAGTACTTAAAATGACGCTTGTTGAAGGACGAAACAGACAGATAAGAAAGATGTGCGAGACGGTCGGTCTTACCGTAAAGCGTCTTTCAAGAGTTTCAATAGGAAATCTTAAGCTTAACAGTTTACCTGTTGGAAAATGGAGATACCTCGAGGATAGTGAGGTTGAATATCTTCGAAAGGCTACCAAGGAGAACAAAAAATAATGTTTAAGATCACTCCTATTAACGACAAAGAAATTCAAAAAGAATATGCAAAAGCATGCGGGGCAGAATACATAGAAAACTTTTTTGCTTATTCTATGATAGACTGTGAAAGCGGTGAGCTTATGGGCTTTTCCCAGTTTGAAATCAATGAAAACGGTGGATATATCTCTGATTTAAAAATCAAAATTGGACTTATTGACGACGAAGCCATGTTTATTCTCGGAAGAGCTACCATGAACTTTATAGATATGTGCGGAAAGCATACTTGCTATGCAAAAAAGGACGCGGGAGATGAGAAATTGCTACACGCAATAGGGTTTAAAACAGAAACGAACTCCCTTCTCTTCTGCGATATGACCGGAATGTTTGACGGAAAATGCAGCGGACACTAAACTTTAAAGTTGTTATAAATAAAAAAAGGTCGCGTTTAACACGACCTTTTTTTATTTTAATCGTCAACTCTTTCTGCGAGCTTATCTCTGTACTGTCTATAAAATTCTTCATATCTGCCTTCGTCAAGAGCATCTCTTATCTTCTGCATCAAATCATTATAGAAATAGAGATTATGAAGCACTGCAAGACGCATTCCGAGCGCTTCCTTTGCTTTGAAGAGATGTCGGATATACGATCTTGAATAATTCTTACAAGCAGGACATTCACAAGAGGGAGAGATAGGTCTCACATCGTCAAAATACTTCTCGTTTAGAAGATTCATTTTTCCTTCCCATGTGAAAAGATTTCCGTGACGGGCATTTCTACTAGGCATAACGCAATCAAAGAAGTCTACGCCTCTGTAAACCGCCTCAACGATGTTCTGCGGAGTACCGACTCCCATAAGATATCTGGGCTTATCCTCGGGCATATATGGCTCGACAACCTCTATAATATGATACATTACGTCAGTTTCCTCACCTACGGCAAGACCGCCTATAGCATATCCGTCGCACTCAACCTCACGTATTTGCTTCATATTTTCGATTCTCAGGTCATCGTACGTGCCACCCTGGTTAATGCCGAAAAGCATCTGACTAGGGTTTACAGTCCCCTCCTCCGCGTTAAGTCTATCCATTTCTGCACGGCATCTTTTTAGCCATCTTACAGTTCTCTCGTGTGAATCCTTAACATATTTATAGGGGGCGGGGTTTTCAACACACTCGTCAAACGCCATAGCGATAGTAGAGCCGATATGCGACTGAATTCTTATGGATTCCTCGGGTCCCATAAATATGCGCTTACCGTCAAAATGTGAGTTAAATGCAACCCCCTCCTCACTTATCTTACGAAGCTTCGCAAGTGAAAAAACCTGAAATCCGCCGGAGTCGGTAAGTATAGGTCTGTCCCAATTAAAGAACTTGTGAAGTCCTCCCACCTTATAAATAAGATCGTCACCCGGGCGTATATGAAGGTGATACGTGTTTGAAAGCTCAACCTGACACTTAACGTCCTTAAGGTCAGCGGTAGAAATTCCGCCTTTTATTGCCGCAGACGTACCGACGTTCATAAAAACAGGGGTTTCTATAGTTCCGTGTACGGTTTCAAATCTGGCTCTTCTTGCCTTTCCTTCTTTTTTCAGTAATATAAACTTTCCCATTTTATTTTTACTTAATCCTTTCGAACTGTCGGTCAAGCTCATTTTTCGTTAGACGATACGCAATAGGTCTTCCATGCGGACAAACCGTTATATCTGGGAGCTCAAGCACTCTTCTGACAAGCCATTCTATAATTGCTCTATCATAAACCCTGCCACCCTTTATGGCGGCCTTACAAGCTATCTGATAAAGCGATTTTTCTTTACGTATCGCATCTGTTATGGCGGGATTTCCTCTTCCCTCAACTATCTCGTCAAGCATTTTTATAAGAAGTTCTTCCGCAGCTGAAATGCTTATGTTTCCGGGCACGGCAAGTAAATCAACCGAGCCGTTATTGAGGTTAAATTCAAATCCAACAGCTTCAATCTCTTCCCTGTATTCAGAAATAGCGGAAATTTCCTCCGCGCCGATAATTACCGTTATAGGAAGCATCAGTGACTGACTTGAGATTTTCCCCTCAAGCTCTCTTGATTTCTTTAAATCCTCAAAAATAATTCTCTCGTGAGCGGCATGCTTATCTATTATAAGAAATGCATCCTCCGTCTGCACCAAAACGTAGCAGTCAAACGCTTCTCCCACAATCTTATATGAGGGCGCAGGCGCTGAACTCACAACCGTCCTCGGATTACTGTATTCGAAGCTCTTCTCCTCGTGCTTAACGGCAGGCTTCGTCTCACTGTATCTGCGAAGAAGCTCTACCGAATCCGCAGGAGTCATTCTTTCCGTCGTACCGCTTCTTATCGGCTCTGTCTTCTTATTGAACAAATCCTTTGCCGAAGAAGAGAAAGATACCTGACGCTCGTAATCGTACGAGCTTTTCTTTACGTTTTCCTCTCCGCCAATGCTCTTAAACTTATTTTCAAGAATTCTCTCGGGGTCTATTTTAAGCTGCTCTCCCGTAGTTTTTTCACCTGCCGCAACGAAAGCACCCAAAGGATTTCTCTCACTGTATCTTTGGTTGTTAAGCTGCATTTCGGGTCGGTATTCGTGATTTTCAAGAGCTGTTTTAACGGTGTAATATATAGCCTCAAAAACTACCTTTTCGTCAGAAAATTTAATTTCAAGCTTAGCAGGATGAACGTTTACGTCAACACATCTTGGGTCTATTTCCATAAAGAGAACACACGCAGGAAAGCACTCGGGAGCAATATAAGAGGTATATGCCTTTTCAATTGCCGCCATTGCGGTGAGGCTCTTAACGTAACGCCCGTTTATAAAGAAATTCTCAAGATTTCTGTTCTTTTTTACGTTATCGCTTCTGCCGATGTAGCCGTGTACCTTTATTCCATTTGCCGTACCCTCTGCCTTTATCAGCTTGCCGGCAAAATCCTTGCCGAAAACAGAACGAATAGTGTCAATAAGTTTTCCGTCGCCGTATGTTCTGAATTTCTGCTCACCGTCTATTCTTAAGGTAAAGGAAATTTCGGGATGAGAAAGCGCAACTCTTTCCATCAGCGCGGTAACGTTAGCCGCTTCGGTAGCATCCTTCTTTAAGAACTTTCTTCTTGCAGGTACGTTTCCAAAGAGATTTTCAACAACAACCGTAGTTCCGTCAGAAGCGCCGACCTCACTTATATCAACCACTCTTCCGCCCTCTGCGGTAAGCATTGTCGCCATCTCTGCGTTCTTGGTTTTACTTATTATAGTCATTTCAGAAACCGAGGAAATCGCAGCGAGAGCTTCTCCGCGGAAACCGAGTGTCATAATGGTTTCCAGGTCTTCTCTATCCTTAATCTTGCTCGTTGCATGCCTCTTCAAAGCAACAGGAAGATCCTCTGCTTCAATTCCCGAACCATTGTCAGTAACACGAATAAGGCTGACTCCGCCTTTTTTAATTTCCGCAACGATTTCAGTAGCTCCTGAATCTATTGAATTCTCGATTAGCTCCTTTAAAACCGAGGAAGGTCTTTCGACAACCTCACCTGCGGCAATAAGGTTAGCTATTTCGAAGCTTAATACGTTGATTTTTGACATTTTTTATCTCCGTAATTTACGAAAGCATTTTTTTAATTTCATAAAGCAAATTCATTGCTTCTATGGGTGTCATGGTATTTATATCGGCATTTCTGATTTTCTCGGCAGCTTCACTTTCGTTAGAAGAAATAAGCGAAGAAAACATATCTATCTGATTTTCCGCTTTAGGCTCTGCTGCGCTTCTTATTTTTGCAGGCATAGATCCGCCTTCTATATCCTTCAGTATTTCTCTTGCCCTCTTTACAACCTCTGAGGGAACGCCTGCAAGCTTTGCTACCTCGATACCGTAGG
>JAZRLJ010000158.1:0-18542 GCA_045646755.1 Eubacteriales bacterium
ATTTTCGTAATAAAAAATGTATATAAAACGGAGAAAAACAATGAAAAACACAGTATTTTACGGCGCAGCAACCGCCATCGTTACCCCCCTTACCGAGAGCGGAATTGATTACGAGCAGTTTGGCAGACTTATCGACTGGCAAATTGAGGAGGGTATTGACGCTATAGTTGCCGTAGGAACTACGGGCGAGGGCTCAACTCTTACCGACGAGGAGCACAGAGAGGCTATCCGCTTCTGCGTAGAGAGAGTAGCGGGCAGAGTTCCCGTTATCGCAGGAACAGGCTCAAACGACGTAGCTTACGCTATCGACCTTACCAAGTACGCGTGTGAGGTAGGCGCAGACGCAGTTCTTCTCGTAACCCCCTATTACAATAAGGCAACCCAGGCAGGTCTCGTTCAGTTCTTCACCGCTATTGCGGACGCAGCTACCAAGCCCTGCATACTCTATAACGTTCCCGGCCGTACGGGCTGCAACCTTCTTCCAGAGAGCGTTCTCAAGCTCGCTGACCACGAGAATATCGTGGCTATCAAGGAAGCGTCGGGCAATATCTCTCAGATTGCCGAGCTTGCTCACCTCGTAGGCGATAAGCTCGATATCTATTCGGGTAACGACGACCAGATAGTTCCTATCCTCTCTCTTGGCGGCAAGGGTGTTATCTCGGTTCTCTCGAACATAATGCCGAGAGCTACCTCGGATATGTGCAAGCTCTATTTTGACGGAAAGGTAAAGGAAGCTGCAAAGCTTCAGCTTGACCTTCTTCCTCTTGTTAACGCGCTCTTCTGCGAGGTTAACCCCATTCCCGTAAAGGCGGCTGTAAGCGCTATGGGATACTGCGAGAACTATCTCCGTCTTCCCCTTACTCCTATGGAGAAGGCGCACGAGGAAAAGCTCCTCGCTCTTATGAAGGAACAAAATCTTATTTAATCTGAAACTAAAGGAAAAAGACCTATGAATATACTTATCAGCGGAATATGCGGCTTTATGGGCCGCGAGGTAGAGAAGCTCTGCGCCGAGGGCTACAGAGGCGCAAGACTTTCGGTTGGCGTAGACATTTCTGCGGACGGCTCGAGAGAGAACGTTTATCCGAGCTTTTCTGCCGTTGCCGACGATGCTGCTATTGACTGTATCGTAGATTTCTCTCATCACTCTGCAACTCACTCTCTTCTTGAGTTTGCGACGGAGCGAAAGATACCTACCGTTCTTTGCACAACGGGACACACCGAGGAGGAGCTTTCTGAAATACGCGCTGCATCTAAGTATATCCCCGTATTTTTCAGCGCGAATATGTCGCTTGGCGTAGCTCTTCTCGTTGAGCTTGCAAAGAAGGCGGCTGCGGCTCTTCCCGAGGCTGAAATCGAAATTATAGAGAAGCATCACGACCGTAAGCTCGACGCTCCCAGCGGAACAGCGCTTATGCTTGCCGACTCCATTAAGGAGGTTCGCCCCGAGGCGTATGCAAACGTAGGCAGAAGCGGTCATGGAAAGAGAACGAAGGAAGAAATCGGTATCCACGCCATAAGAATGGGTAACGTCGTAGGTGATCACGAGGTAATCCTCGCTACTCAAAATCAGACAATTACCTTAAAGCACGAGGCTCACAGCAGAGCGCTCTTTGCCGAGGGCGCGCTCGCGGCGGCAGAGTATCTCGTAAATGCTAAGGCGGGACTTCACGATATGAAGAGCCTTGTAGGTCAGAGCGCCAAGAACGAAGCTACGGTATAGAAAAGAGGAAAAATATGAAAGTTGCGATATACGGCTACGGCAATCTCGGTAGAGGTGTCGAGACCGCTATAAAATATAATCCCGATATAACTCTTTTCGGCATCTTCACCAGAAGAGCGCCCGAGAGCGTTAAACCGATATTTGAGGACAGCAGAGTTTATTCTGCAAACGACCTTTTGAAATACAAGAGCGAAATCGACGTTCTTATTATCTGCGGTGGTTCGGCTACCGACCTGCCCGAGATGACTCCCGCGCTTGCAAGGGACTTTAACGTCGTCGATAGCTTTGACACCCTCGCGAAAATTCCCGAGCATTTTAAAAACTGCGACAGCGCTGCAAAGACAGGCGGCAATATCGCTCTTATCAGCGCAGGCTGGGACCCCGGACTTTTCTCCATAGCGAGACTCTACGCATCCGTAGCTCTTCCCGAGGGTAAGGACTTTACCTTCTGGGGCAGAGGAATAAGCCAGGGACACTCGGATGCGATAAGAAGAATAGAGGGCGTCGTTGATGCAAGACAGTATACAGTACCCGTTCCCGAGGCGCTTTCCTCTGTAAGAGAGGGAAATTGTCCCGAGCTAACAACAAGAGAAAAGCATCTTCGAGAGTGCTACGTCGTAGCGGCTGAGGGCGCGGACAAGGTTAGAATTGAAAGAGAAATCAAGACTATGCCAAACTACTTTGCCGATTATGATACGAGCGTAACCTTCGTTACTCTTGAGGAGCTCAGAGCAAATCACAAGGGTATGCCCCACGGCGGCTCGGTTATAAGAAACGGAGTTACAGGTAAAGACGGAGAAAACGGACACACCGTAGAATTTTCATTAAGACTTGGATCTAATCCCGAGTTTACGGGCAGCGTGCTGGTTGCTACCGCAAGAGCCGTATACAGAATGTCCTCTCGCGGCGAGGTGG
Organism: Eubacteriales bacterium; assembly: GCA_045646755.1. Taxonomy (GTDB): domain Bacteria; phylum Bacillota; class Clostridia; order Oscillospirales; family CAG-272; genus UBA1740. The sequence goes on from JAZRLJ010000158.1 coordinate 2,639, forward strand.
GGGCAAGAACCCTCTTTGACGTTGCGCCCGCAGACCTCTCGGTATATTCCCGCGAGGAGCTTTACGCTCATATGCTTTAATAAGGAGCTTTTAAAGTGATAGCTTTGGAAAATAAAAACGAATTTATATGCGAAAATCTTTCGAGAAATTCCGACGGAGAGCTTTCGCTCGCAGGCGTTTCAATGCGCGCTCTCGCAGAGCAATACGGTACTCCCCTCTACCTCTACGACGAGGACAGAATAAGAGAGAGATGCCGCACTTATCTTAACGCTGTAAAAACTGCTTTTTCGGGCAAGGGCAAGGTGCTTTACGCCTCAAAGGCAGCATCATTTTGCCGTCTTTACGAGATAATGCGCGAGGAGGGAATGGGTATTGACGTCGTTTCCTCGGGTGAGATTTTCACCGCAATCAAGGCGGGATACCCTCTTGAAAAAGCATATTTCCATTCAAACAACAAGACTGATGCGGATATATCTTACGCTATCGACGAGGGCGTCGGATACTTCGTCGTTGATAACGAGGAGGAGCTTTACGCTATCAACTCGATAGCAAGAGAAAAGGGAGTAAGACAGAAGATTCTTCTGAGAATTACCCCCGGTATAGACCCTCACACCTACGCCGCCGTTGCTACCGGTAAGGTTGACTCTAAATTTGGCTCTGCGATTGAGACGGGACAGGCTGACACTATTACCGCGCTCGCAATAAACCTTGAGAATATCGACCTTCGCGGCTTTCACTGTCACGTCGGATCTCAGGTCTTTGACTCAGAGGTATATATAAGAGCTGCCGAGGTTATGCTCGAGTTTGTCGCTCATATATATGAAAAATACGGATTTTTGTCAACAGAACTTGACATTGGCGGCGGTTATGGAGTCAGATATATAGAAGAACAGCCCGAAATTGACATAGCGGCAAATATATTCGAGGTTGCCGAGTTTATGAAGAAGAAGGCGGATAGCCTAGGAATAGAGCTTCCGAGTATCGCCTTCGAGCCGGGCAGAAGCATCGTTGCAGACGCAGGCGCGACTGTCTATACCGTAGGTACTGTGAAGCGTATCCCGGGATACAAGTCCTACGTTTCGGTTGACGGCGGTATGGCTGATAACCCGAGATTTGCCCTCTACGGTTCGCCATATACAATTCTATCGGTCAGAGATACCGAGGGGGAGAAGTGTGAGAGCTACTCGGTAGTCGGAAGATGCTGCGAGAGCGGCGATATTCTCCAGGAAAACGTTACCCTCACCGAGAATATAAAGAGGGGCGACCTTCTTGCTTGTCTGACAACGGGAGCGTATCACTATTCTATGTCTTCTAACTATAACAGACTTACAAGACCTCCCGTAGTAATGATTAAGGATAAGAAGAGCTATATAGCAGTCAAAGGCGAAACCCTTGAGCATCTCACAGCCCTTGACGTTTAATCATTATATCTGAAAGGTGTTTAAATATGCTTCCCATCACTAATTCTTACAGTGTATATCCCTCTGTAGTAAGGGTAGGCGGTAGTGTCAAAATGACGGTTGTTCCCGCCGAGAGAGGCTATATTATTACTGACGGCAAAGTTTATACGATAAAGGTTATAAGCGTCAGCTCGGACGATAATTATTACCGTCCCCAAAATCACAAAACACTTGAGGCTGTAGCCGAGAGAGGCGTTCTTTGTTTTGATTTTGAGTTCGAGCGTGAGGGAGAGCATCTTATTCATCTTATTTTTGAGGAAAAAGTAGTTCAGAGCTTTACCGTATATGCGCTCTTTGACGATTTGTATGAGCTTCGTCCTCTCAAGGGCGATCTTCATTCGCATAGCATACGCTCGGACGGATCGAGAGATCCGGCATCGCAGGCGGGTTACTACCGTGAGCACGGATATGACTTTGTGGCTCTCACCGACCACAACAGATTTTTTCCCGGCGGAGAAATCGACGAGGCGTATGACGGAGTAAACACGGGACTCGTGCGTATTCCGGGAGAAGAGGTTCATTCTCCGACAAGCCCCGTTCACATCGTTGCCGTAGGCGGAAAAAAGAGTGTAGCTGAAATCTATACTCACGACCGAGAGAACTACGAAGCGCAAATCTCTGAGTATATGGAAAAGGTTCCTGAGGATATTCCCGAGGCTTTTAAAAGCCGTTACGCAAAGGTTATGTGGGCTACCGACTCAATACACAAAGCAGGGGGACTGGCGATATTCCCTCACCCATTCTGGCGTCCCAAATCCTCAAACACCTATAACGTTACCGCAGAGTACGCAAGAATTTTGCTCAGCAGCGGAATGTTTGATGCCTACGAGCTCGTAGGCTCTATGGACCAGCCGGATATAAACCGTTCTATTGCCTTATGGACTGACCTTAGGGGAGAGGGGGTTGACGTTCCGGTTGTTGGCTCAAGCGATGCTCACACTCTTGAACGCTCAAAGCACTTTCCCATAAAACGTACCGTATGCTTCGCAAAAGAGAAGAGTGCCGACTCAATAATCGACGCTGTAAAAGAGGGTATGTGCGTTGCGGTTGAATCGACAGGCTATGAATATGATATACAGCATCGCTGTTACGGAAAGCATAGACTCGTTTCCTACGCTCATTTCCTTCTGAGCGAATATTTCACTCCTCTTGAGCGCATTACTGCGGGCGTGGGTGTGGCAATGAGAGCCTACGCTATGTGTGAAGGCGCAACAAAGGAAACTGTAGAATCTATGAATGCTATAGCCGATAGATTTACGGAGCGCTTCTTTGGCAGATGCGAGCCGCCGCTTCCCACAGACTCTATGATAGCCTTTGAGGAAAAATGGAGGAAAATTCAGCTCGCAGGACCGAAAACCAAGGGAAGCAACGTTGACGGAACACCTGCTAAGTCCCTTATATAATTATTTTAAAATAAAGAAAGAGCCGCCCGAGGAAAAATCGGGCGGCTTTCTTACGCACTAACAAAACCATTATATCATACTTGAAATCATTTGTAAAGTGTTTTATGTGCTTTATGCACAATTTCTACGCTTTGCACAAAAAATAATTGTAAATTATTTACAATTTGCCTATTGAAAAAGGCGAAAAAGTGTGTTATACTATAGACACAAGGGAAAAGGAAAAATAGTCCCGAGAAAGACGTAAGGGACTAAAGAAACAGCCACAAAGCAGCTTATGAAAGGATGGTATAGTCCAATGAAAAAGTAGGACGGGTCGGGCGCTTGGCGTTTGGAACTCGTAAAGACAAAGAGACTGTTTCATTTCAGCAACTTTACGGAAGGAAGGTACACTCCAATGAGAAAGTAACTTTCTCTCGGTCGGAAGGAGGTCTGACCGATTAAGCAAAATCTAAAAAGGAAGGTATAGTCCGGTGGCAAATTAAGAATGACTTAAGAACTGAGACTTAAAGCTTTGAAAAACTGAATAACAATAACAAAAAACACGGCGGTGTTACGCATTATATATATCACTTTAAGTCGGTAATTTTTTAAGTCAAAAGCACTTCACCGTTTGAAAAAACGACAGGCAACAGATACAGGTAGCTCGCCTAGAGCAGTGTTGAAAAGTAAAGAGTGTGCAGCGTCGGATATGAGTAAAACGGTAGATAAAGAAAGGCGAGGATAATCAAAAGATGTTAGATACTAAGAGTGAACAGAATAACCCCTGATTGCGACGGGTGAAAGTAACGGAGCAATCAGGGGTTATTCTTTTTTTGAGGTGTATAAATTCCGAAATTCGTTGTTGAAGCATCGACTCAAAAAGCTCGACATAGGTAACTATGCCTTCGCTTTCATCGCTCGCTTCGCCTAGACTTTCGAAATTTCTCCTACCTCAAAACTGTGTAGGGGACTTTTATCAAATCAAATCCGCATAATTATCAAAGAGGTACGCAATATTTTCTTTCGAGTGGGAGTCGCTGGAGATAATCAGCCTTCCGCCCTTTTCTTTTATGTAGGAGAGGACCTCGTGGGAGGGGTAGGGAGTAGTTCTGTATCCGCGAGAGATAGCGCCCGTATTGATTTCAAAGGGGAGATTATACTCGACAAGCTTATCGACAGCATCTTTGTACGCCTTTACGTATCTCGGATGCGAGGTGTCAAAGAGCTTGTCACCCTCGTTGAACTTGGTTATAAGGTCGATATGCGCTATTACGTCGCATTTTGTCTTTCTCGGCACGTCAGCGAGTAGTCTGTAATACTCTTCGCATATCGCGAGGTAGTCTCCGCCGAATTTCTTTTCCACAAGCTCGGTAAATCCCGCCTTTGAAATGTCGAGAGAATAAAATCCGTCGTCCATCTTAAAGTAGTGAAGAGAGCCGAGTCTGTAGTCGTATCCCTCGGCAACCGAGGTAGCGTAATAATCCACCTCAACACCGCAGAGCACCTTGATTTTATCCTTGTACTTTTCTTTGAGGCGGTTAAGTTCGGCTATAAATTCTGCCTGTCTATCTTCGTTTATTGAGCACTCCTTATCAAATTCCACGTAGGAGTGCGTCAGAATTCCGATGGTGTCAAGCCCCTTTTCGATAGCAGATAAGACCATGTCCTCCGGACTGTCTTTTCCGTCGCAAAAGAAGGTATGAGTATGAAGGTCGGAGTAGCCCATCAGGTCATTTTCTCCTGCTTTACCTTCTTGTCGATAACGTGTCGGGAGGCAAGCTCGCGGTGTACGTCCTCAAGTGAAATGCCCATCTCTATCATAAGCACGAGCAGATGATAGGTAAGGTCAGCTATCTCGTATACAGTTTCCTTCTTGTCGTCTGCCTTAGCGGCGATTATAACCTCGGTGGATTCCTCGCCGACCTTCTTGAGTATCTTGTCAAGTCCCTTTTCGAAGAGGTAGGTGGTGTAAGAGCCCTCAACCTTATCGCGCTTTCTTCCCTCGATAAGCTTTACGAGAGCCTCGAGTGAAAACTCGCGAAGAGACTCGCTCTCATATACCTCGTTAAAGAAGCAGCTTTCCTCACCCGTGTGGCAGGCAGGTCCGTCAGGCTCTACCACTACGACGAGCGCGTCAGAGTCACAGTCAGCGGTGATGGAAACGACGTGCTGATAGTTTCCGCTGGTCTCACCCTTGAGCCAGAGCTCTTCTCTTGAGCGGGAGTAAAAGCAGGTAAGTCCCTTCTCCATAGTTATCTTGAGGCTTTCCTTATTCATATACGCAAGAGTGAGAACTTTCTTTGTAATTGCGTCTACAACTATTGCGGGGATAAGTCCCTTTTCGTCAAATTTTAGTGTGTTTATGTCAATCATTGTTTGCAAATCTCCTTATAATCTCATGGGAATGCCGTTTTCGGCAAGCATCTCTTTAAGCTCTGAAATCTTAACCTCTCCGAAGTGGAATATAGAAGCGGCAAGTCCCGCGTCTACCTTCGGAAGCGTTTTGAAGAGGGTTAGGAAGTCCTCTGCCTTTCCTGCGCCGCCCGATGCGATAATCGGTACGGAAACGATTTTCGATACAGCCTCGAGCATTTCAAGGTCAAATCCACCCTTAACTCCGTCTGTGTCGATAGAGTTAAGCACTATCTCGCCGGCTCCGTTATCAACTCCGTATTTTATCCATTCAAGAGCGTCCATTCCCGTATTTTCTCTGCCACCCTTAGCAAATACTCTGAATACTCCGTCCACTCTCTTTACGTCGGCAGAGAGGACTACGCATTGGTCTCCGTATCTCTTAGCCGCCTCGTATATGAGACTGGGATTTCTTATAGCGCCCGAGTTTACACTGACCTTGTCAGCTCCGCATTTGAGCACTCGGTCGAAGTCGTCAAGTGTGTTTATACCGCCGCCTACTGTGAGGGGAATAAATATCGTACTAGCAACCTCTCTGAGTATATCGGTGAAGAGCGCTCTTCCCTCGCTTGACGCGGTTATGTCGTAGAATACGAGCTCGTCTGCGCCGCACTCACTGTAGTATCTGCCAAGCTCTACGGGAGAGTTGACGTCGCTAAGTCCCTGGAAATTGACTCCCTTAACTACTCTTCCGTTTTTTACGTCAAGGCAGGGAATTATTCTTTTAGTTATCATTTCGCCACCTCACACGCCTCGGAAATTTTAATTACGCCTGTGTAATACGCCTTACCTATAATCGCGCCGTAGATGTCAAGCTCTCTGAGTCTTCTTACGTCCTCGATAGAGGAGACACCGCCCGAGGCGATAATGTCGAGACCGACCTCCTCGGAGAGAGTCTTGTACAGAGCGTGATTTGTGCCCTGCATAGCGCCGTCCTTAGATATATCGGTGCATATTACCGTCTTTACACCTAGAACGTCGAGCTCGCGGCAAAACTCGAGAGCGTCCTTATCGGACTTCTCGGTCCAGCCATTTATGGCAACCTTGCCGTCCTTTATATCAACGCCTACGGCAATTTTCTCGCCGAATTTTTTTATTGCCTCGCTGAGAAAAGCTCTATCGGTGAGCGCTGCAGTGCCGAGTATAACTCTGTCAACGCCTATTGAAAGGTACTTTTCTATTACGGGAATGCTCCTTATACCTCCGCCTACCTCTACGAACATATCGGTAGCGGCGCATATTTTTGCTATAACCTCAAGGTTAGGGGTCTCGCCCGTCTTAGCGCCCTCAAGGTCTACTATATGAATGTGAGAAGCTCCCTGACTTTTGAAGTCAAGCGCAAATTCCGCGGGGTTATCGCTATAAACGGTCATCTGATTGTAGTCACCCTTGTATAGTCTGACCGCCTTGCCCTCGTACAAATCTATCGCGGGAAAAATATTCATCTCTCCACCTCCATCTCGCAGAATGCCTTAAGGATAGAGAGACCAACCTTGCCGCTCTTCTCGGGGTGGAACTGACAGCCGTATATATTTCCCGATTCAACCGAGGCGCACAGCTCCGCGCCGTACTCGGCGGTAGCGCTGACGCTTTCCTCACAGCCTCTTGCGGAGTAGGAATGAACGAAATATACGCAGTCACCGTTCTTTATGTACTTGAAGAGAGGGGAGTCCTTCTTAAAGATGAGAGGATTCCAGCCTATATGGGGAATCTTAAGTCCCTCGCCGATTACCTCGGAAATAGGACGGATTTCACCCTTAATGAGTCCGAGTCCCTCGTGGTTTCCGTATTCAAGGCTTCTCTCAAATAGCATCTGCATACCGAGGCAGATACCGAGCAGGGGCTTTCCGCCCTTAGCCTCGCTTATGACGAGCTCCCAAAGTCCTGATGAGCGCAGCTTCTTTGCCGCGTCCTCAAACGCTCCCACGCCCGGGAGCACGAGCTTGTCAGCTTTTTTTATTATTTCGGGGTCGCTCGTAGCAACCGCCTCTTCTCCTATCATAGCAAAGGAGCTTCGGAGCGAGAAGAGGTTGCCCACGCCGTAGTCAACTATCGCTATCATCTGGATTAGAGGCTTCCTTTCGTGGAAGGAATATCGTCGGCAAAATCAGCGTCAATCTTTACCGCGCATCTGAGCGTCCTAGCCATAGACTTATACACGCCCTCGATGATGTGGTGCGCGTTAGAGCCTGCGAGCTGTCTTATGTGAAGAGTTGCGCCTGCATTGATTGCGAATGCCTGCCAGAATTCAGAGCAAAGCTCGGTATCAAAGTCGCCGACCTTCTGCGCTCTTATGTCAAGCTCACACGCAAAGTATCCTCTTCCGGAGAAATCAAGGGCGGTGAGAATGAGAGTTTCGTCCATAGGAAGAGTGGTGTCCGCATAGCGCACTATACCCGCCTTGTCACCAAGAGCCTCGCGGAAAGCTTGACCGAGACAAATTCCTATATCTTCTGCGGTGTGGTGGAAGTCAACCTCGGTGTCTCCCTTACAGAAAACCTTGAGGTCAAACTTGCCGTGCTTTGAAAAGAGGGTGAGCATATGGTCAAGGAATGCCGAGCCGGTATTTATCTCGCTTACACCTCTTCCGTCAAGGCTCAGTGAAAGCTTTATATCTGTTTCTTTTGTCTGTCTTATAATTTCGGAAGTTCTCATTTGTTTAAAATCTCCTTGATTTTGTCAACTAATATTTGCATTTCCTCTGCATTTCCTATGGTAATTCGGTTGTAATCCGAAATTCTCGGCGCGTCGAAGTGACGAACGAGAACGCCCTTTTCCTTAAGGGCGAGATAGAGAGATTTGCCGTCTATTTTATCACTCTTTGCAAAAATGAAGTTTGCCTTAGAGTCAAGGTAGGTAAATCCGAGGTCAGAAAGCTCGCGTTCCGTCCACTCTCTAATCTCTATTATCTTCTTGCAGTTTTCGGAGAAATATTCGCAGTCCTCGAGTGCGCCAACACCTGCCGCCATAGTCATTCTATTTACGTTGTAGGGGTTGGTGGAGTATCTTATGCGGGTGAGGTCCTCGATAATCTCGGGACATGCGATACCGTATCCGAGTCTTGCGCCCGCCATAGAGCGAGATTTTGAGAAAGTACCCGTCACGAGAAGATTGTTATATTTTTTCGTGAGTGAAACCGCGCTCTCGCCACCGAAATCAATATACGCCTCGTCGATAACCACAATTCTGTCGGGATTAGATTTTACCAGTCTTTCAATCTCCGCGAGGGGAAGAAGAATTCCCGTAGGAGCGTTGGGGTTTGCGATAAACACCGTTCCGTCGGTGTTTATATACTCGTCAATATCTATAGAGAAATCCTCTTTAAGCGGAATTACTATGCTCGGCAGATTGTTTATAGCGGCGAACACCTTGTAAAATCCGTAGGTTATATCCGCGTAGATTGCGGGAGTTTTCTCGTCGCAGTATGCCATAAACGCAAAGTTAAGAACCTCGTCCGAGCCGTTTGTCATAATTACCGAGCTTCTGTCAACCGAGAAGGACTCAGCCATTTTTTCTACGAGGTCGCGGCACTCGGGGTCGGAGTAGAGCATAAGGCGCTCCGCCTCTCTCTCTGCCGCCTCTATCGCCTTTTTAGAGGGTGGAAATGGCGACTCATTCGTATTAAGTTTTATATAAACCCTCTCTTTAGGCTGCTCACCCGGGGTGTACGGAGCGAGAGAGTCGTATTTCTTACTTAAAAATTTACTCATCTTCTTCAAATCTTACGACGGCGCTCTTTGCGTGCGCGGTAAGTCCTTCCTTGGTTGCAAAGTATTCCACCTTTTTCGCTACCTCGCCGAGAGCCGCTTTATCGTAGTAGATAAACTGCGTTTTCTTCACGAAGTCGTCAACTGAGAGGGGACTTGAGAATTTTGCCGTACCGCTTGTGGGGAGGGTGTGGTTAGTACCCGCGAAGTAGTCTCCCAGCGCCTCGGGACAGTATCTGCCGAGGAATACCGAGCCTGCGTGTCTTACCTTTTCAAGATATTCAAAGGGATTATCTAGGCAAAGCTCAAGGTGCTCGGGAGCAATTCCGTTTGCAACCTCGATAGCGCCCTCGATAGAGTCTGTTACGATTATTTTTCCGTAGGTGTCGATAGAGGCTCTTGCAATTTCGCTTCTCTCAAGGAGGGGAATCTGTCTTTCGAGCTCCTCGGAAACCTTAAGAGCAAACGCCTCGGAGTCGGTAACGAGAACGGCGCTTGCCATTCTGTCGTGCTCTGCCTGAGAGAGCAGGTCAGCTGCAATATCCTTAGCTCTGTTTTTGTCGTCTGCGACAATCATAATTTCACTCGGGCCTGCAATCATATCTATTGAGACCTCGCCATAAACCTGTCTTTTTGCCTCGGCAACGAAGGCGTTACCCGGTCCGACTATCTTGTCCACCTTGGGTATGGACTCTGTTCCGTACGCAAGAGCAGCTATTGCCTGCGCGCCGCCGACCTTGTATATCTCGTCAACTCCCGCTACCGATGCCGCAGCGAGAATTACGGGGTTAACCTTACCGCTCTTCTGCGGTGGAGTCACCATAACCACGCGTCCGACACCCGCAATTTTTGCGGGTATTGCGTCCATGAGCACCGTTGAGGGATATGCCGCAGTGCCACCGGGCACGTAGAGACCGGCTCTGTCTACGGGCACGACCTTCTGACCTACGATAACTCCGTCGCTCTTCTTGACGGTAAAGCCGTCGTTTTTCTGATTTTTATGGAAATCTCTGATATTTTCCGCCGCTTCCCTCAGTATTTCGACAAAGGTAGGCTCTACTGAGGCAAACGCCTCGTCGATTTCTTCCTTGGTTACTCTGAGAGAGGAGAGCGCAACCTTATCAAATTTTTCGGTATAGAAGAGAAGCGCACTGTCGCCCTCGGCTCTTACCTTTTCGATTATTTCTTTAACGGGGGCGGACACGTCCACCTTTTCGTTTACAGCCGAGAATATTTCCTCGCGGCTCTCAAGTCTGTCCTTTATAATTCTTATCATACTAAAATCAGTCCTTAACTATTGCCCCAAGTCCCTCGGTGATTTTTCCTATAATTTCCGAGGAGAACATAAAGCTTGATTTGTTTGCTATGAGACGAGCGCTTATAGGCTCGAATTTTTCAACTACCACAAGGTTATTTTCCTTGAGTGTCGCACCGGTTTCAACTATATCCACGATAACGTCGGAGAGGTCGAGAATGGGCGCAAGCTCTATTGAGCCGTTGAGGTGTATTATGTCAATATCTCTGCCCTGAGATGCGTAATAGCTCTTAGCTATACGTGTGAACTTGGTCGCAACTCTGAGCGTGCGGTTTCTGTCGTCTTCGAAGTCAGCCTTAGCGGCAACTGCCATGTGGCATTTTCCTATATTGAGGTCGAGAAGCTCGTATACGTCGGGGCGGTATTCGAGGAGAATATCCTTACCCGCAACGCCTATATCGGCAGCGCCTCTCTCAACGTAAATTGCAACGTCGGAGGGCTTAACCCAGAAGTATCTCACTCCTACCTCTTCGTTTTCGAATATAAGCTTTCTTGTGCCGTCGAGAATTTCGGGACATTCAAAGCCCGCCGCCGCAAACATAGCGTAAACCTTCTCGCCAAGTCTTCCCTTGGGAAGCGCGATATTAAGAATTTTTTTCATAATCACTCGTCCCCTCTCTTTTCGGGAAGTCTCTCAAGCGCGTCAAGATATACTGCAAAGCCGACAGCCTTTGATTTTCTGCCCATTTTGGTCATAAGTCTATCGTACTGACCGCCCGATATAACGCTCTCGGGTACTGCGTTTATAAATCCCTTCATAGCGATACCGTTATAGTATTTCATATCACCTACGAGTGAGAAGTCGATAACTATACCCGTAAGACCGAGGGAAGAAAGTCCGTCGGTGATAGCCTTAAGCGTGTCTATTGCCGCGCTAGCCTTCTCGCTTACTCTGAATTTCTCAAGCGCGGGAATAACCGTGTCCGCACTCGCCATAATCTCGGCGAGAGAAGCAAGGAGAGACGCCTTCTCTAAGTCCGCTCCGTCAATGGTTGCCGCCTCAAGAACTCTCGCCTTATTCTTCTTGCTGAGCGCCTCAACTACCTTAGTTTGTGCGGTTTCTGAAAGGGAGGCGTATTCGATAAGCGCGCTTACGAGGTCGAGCTGAGAGAGAGCAAGAACGTTATTCTCTGATATGGCGTCAAGGCTCTTTTTTGCAAGCATTATAGTCTCACACAGCTCCTTTTCGCCGACCTTTCCTATACACTCGAGACCTACCTGCATAAGCTCCTTATAGCTATGCGTACTGCCCGAAATTCTATATACGTTTTCGTTATACTGCGCCTTTATAAGTCCGTCGGGGTTGTCTCTGTGATTTTTGATTATCGAGAGGGTAACGTCGGGCTTGAGAGCAAGAAGTCTTCCGTCTGTGTCGGTAAAGGTTATTACGTTATCCGAAACGAGAAAGTCCTTATTTCTTACGTAGAGGTCGTATTCCTCAAATTTACTCATTTTGTACTGAGAATAGCCGTAATCGGCATATAGTGAGCGCAGCGTATAAACTGTAATTTCATCGCGTGTCAGAACCTTACTGAAATCAGTCATCAGCCTTATCCTCCTCCGAAAGCACTATGTCGTAGCCGCCCTTTCCGTAGAGCAGACATTTGTTTACTCTGCTTATAGTCGCGGTACTTGCACCGCATTTTGCGATTATCTCAGCGTATCCCGCGCCGCCCTTGAGCAGCTTCGCTACCTCAAGTCTCTGTGAGATAGCTTCAAGCTCTTTTATCGTGCATATATCCTCAAAGAAGAGCCTTGCGGACTCTACCGAGTCGAGCCTCAGTATAGCCCTAAACAGCTCGTCGTACTGTTCTATGGAAAAGCTAGCCATAATTTTTTATCCTCTTAAAACAAAATTTCCCGTTCCGCCTCAAAAATATAGAGGCGAGCGGCAACAATATAGATTTTAGCACACTAAAGCGATAAAGTCAATAGGTTTTCTAAAGTTTTTAAATAAACTTTTGGTATATTTCTTCAGCCTTTTCGTAAATGAATTTTATCTCGTCCTCGCCCGCGGTCACAAGCTTCATTTTTTTAGGAAGTCCCCACACGTTAAAGAGCCTCGGGCCTATCCATTCTCCCTCTGCCGTAGGGGTGAAAATACCCTTGACTACCGAGAGAGCCGCCTTGCGCGGACGCATGAAGATAACCTTCATAGGATATTTTATTATGAAGAAAATCAATTTCGGGTAATGGCTCGTAATTCCCGTAAAGGCAATACCGGGGTGAGCAACGGAGAGCGCCCCCGTCGCACCGTAGGTACGGAGCAGGGAATAGGTGAGAAATCTCTTCGAGTTTCCGTACACCAGACTAGCTCTTTCGCGAGTGGAAAAATCCACGTCAAAGCAGTCGGTTTTTGAGTAGTTATGCGCTATGCTTGATACGGCGATAACCCTGCCTCCGCGCTCCTTTATGAGAGGGAAGAGCCTTCTTGCCAGGTAGTAGGGGGAGACGAAATTTATCTGAAAAACGTTGTCGTATCCCGTATCGCATATCTTTCTCGGTATCGCATACGCGCCGGCGTTGAGTATGAGGTGGTCGACGTCGGTCAGCATAAGCTCGTCTGCCGCTCTTTTTACCGATTTCATATCCGACATATCTGCGCTTATGTAGGTAATTTTGATAGAGGGAAACTGTGATTTCAGCTTCTCGCCGAGCGCCTCGGATTTAGCTCTGTTTCTGTCTATGAGAATGAGGGATGCTCCGAGCGAGGCAAGAATTTTGCATATTTCTTTTCCAATTCCTCCCGTTGAGCCGCTTATCGCTATATTGCGTCCCGCAAGGCTCTCGGTATTCCTTTTAATCCAATTATTTACGCCCATTTTCCGCCCTCTTAAAACATTATATTATATAATATAACATATCCTGCACACGTTTTCAATAAAATATAAAAAAATATGCTTAAAAAAATAAAAGTATTGCAATTTTAAAATTTTGGTGTTATACTGTGCTCAATAAACAATCTCAGGAGGGAAAAATATGATTTCTGCAGTAAATGTTAAATCAGCTCTCAGACGCCTTGGAGTAGAAGAGGGTGACTCTATTCTTACTCACTCGTCATTCAAAAGTCTTGGCGAGGTAGAGAACGGAGCGCAGGGCGTAATCGACGGAATGAAAATGGCTGTCGGCGAGGAAGGAACGGTTGTATTCCCGACTCTCGTTCAGAATGACTTTGCGAACGCATATAAGAACTGGAATAAGGATACCACTCCCTCCGACGTAGGATATCTTACCGAGTATTTCAGAAAGCTCCCCGGAGCAAAAAGGTCGGACCAGGCGACTCACTCGGTTGCCGCACTCGGAAAGCTTGCTGACTACATAACCGAAACTCACGGACAGTCGGGACTTCGTCACGGCCCTTACGGTGAGACTCCCTTTGCGGCAGACTCTCCCTGGGAGAAGATGTATAAGCTCAATACCAAGATGCTCTTTATCGGAGTAACCTCGCGTAAATGCACTATGCACCACTACGTAGAGTATATCTTCGTTGATGAGCTTCTTAAACAGGCAGAAAAGCTTCCTAACTATAAGGAGCTTTACGACGAGCTCTGGTATTTCGGCACTCCCGAGGGCGCTCCTCAGTTCGGCGTATTTCCTTGGGTACTCAGCGAATGGGTAGAGGGAGAAATGCTCAGAATGAATATGGCGAGAAAGACGCTCTGCGGCAAAGCGGAGCTCCTTATGCTTCCCGCAAGAGATTACGTTGATTTTTGTATGGAAAAGCTTCGCCGCAGAGCTCCCGAAATAATGGGATGGAGCAGAATTGATTTCTGGGTTGACAAGATTGAAAGAGGGCTCGCCAAGCTTGGTCTTGAGCTTAAAATATAAATAGAAAGGTCGATTAAAATGAAGGAATATATTGCAAAGAAGGTTACCTCTCCCCTTACAATAGAGGATGAGAGATGGAAAAAAATTGATGCGGTTGATTTGTGCGAATACTGGGAAGGCGTGTGGCCTAAGCAGTACGATACGTACGCGCGCCTCGCTCACAGCGATGAGGGACTTTATCTCCGTATGGAAACAAACGAATGGCCTATAAAGGCAAATGAAACCAATGAAAACGGCGAGGTTTGTCTTGACAGCTGTATGGAATTTTTCTTTACGCCGAATACGGTTGATAAAGAGTTCGTAAACTTTGAGATAAATGCTCTCGGTACTCCTCACTGCGGTATAGGAGAGGGACGCTACGGCAGAAAGCACCCTAAGTGCTCCGAGGAAAATATCACGCTCCAGACCTCGATAAAAAGCGGCAAGGGCTGGTCGCTTCTTATGTTTATTTCCAAAGAGTTTATGTGCAAATATTTCTCGTCGTTTGATAAGGAAATGAAAGGTAATTTCTACAAGTGCGGCAACGAAACGGTAATTCGTCATTATTCGGTATGGAATAGAATTGATACCCCCGTTCCCGACTACCACCGCCCCGAGTATTTCGGCAAGATTATCCTCTCCGACGAGGAGATTTAAAAACAGAAAAAACGGCTCCGAGCCTGCGCAGATGCGCCGTGCAAGGAGTCGTTTTTTATATGCAAGACAGTTAGACTGTCACTGTCTGCTTTTCTTCTTTGTTTGCATTTTGATTATTTTTGTTTACAAAATAGTTGTAAATAGCCTCAAAAGCTACTATGTAAATGACGAAAAGAAGAACGACTATAATGGGGTAGAGAACCGCGTTTCCGCCTACGAGGTTGTAGAAGATGTCGTACGGAGTTCCGTCGCCCCTCATAAGAAACATATAGTTGTAATCAAGGATAAGATTTGCCGTCAGCGCTGCAATACAGAAGACGAACAGTATTGAAAAGGTGATGGGGATATTTCTTTTCTTCATACTTGACATTCCCGAGATAGCTATGTATAGGGAGGAAAATCCTGAAATTGAATGGGTTATTCCGGATACTACGTTATCAAGGGACAGAACGGGATAGCAAGCGTAATTCTGACCTGCGCCGTAGGTTCCTGCGAGCGCACCGAGAATGCCGAAGATAAATACGAAATCAAGAGCCGCTTCTTTAACTCTTCCTTTGGCAAATGCCGCAAGAGGAATGGTTATAAGCTGAATACTGCAAAGGAACAGAGGCAGCTCGTAGAGCCAACCGAGAGGGTTATTTCCTCTTATGCACATAATAACTATCTTGAAAATTTCAAAAGAGTCTATCAGAATTGCGGCATAGATAAGAGGAATATTCTTTTTCTCTGCGCTCCCCTTTCTGTATCTGAGACCAATCCATACCGCCAGAGCGGTCATTATTATCATAAGAGAGGTTACAAAGACGAGATGCTGCCAGGACATATATCCCTCGGGCTCTCTCGTATATCCACCAAAACCTAAAAATTCTTTCATAAAATCTCCCGAAAATGCTTTGATAGGTAAATTATATCAGATTTTCTTTAGGTATGAAATACTGTTCGGAATTATTTAATAATAGTTAAGATTTGGAAGGATAGCCTTATGCGTTGTTGACAAAAATATCGAAAAGGTGTATAATTTAGAAAAAGGAGGTTGGTAAAATATGCTTAACCATACCAAAGCTTATCTCAAGCTTATACAGTCGGAGCTTTCTCTTTTTTCGCTTATAGCAAACCTTGTATCCTCGCTCTTTATGATAGGATATATGACCTATTCTCTTATAG
>JAZRLJ010000159.1:0-8534 GCA_045646755.1 Eubacteriales bacterium
TAAACTCAGCACGAATTTAAAAATTAAATATCGGGATGTAGCGCAGTTGGTAGTGAACGAAGAAAAAACAGTTAATAACTGTTTTTGCGAGTGAAAGCCCAAAGCAACGAGCTGAAGGAGTAATCTATGATTACGACGCGCAGCGACTATGCGACGGCGTTGTTCAGCCCGAATGGGCGCGCGGTTACGGAGAGATACAAGTAAACTCAGCACGAATTTAAAAATTAAATATCGGGATGTAGCGCAGTTGGTAGCGCGCTTGCTTTGGGAGCAAGATGTCGCAGGTTCGAATCCTGTCATTCCGACCAAAAGGAGCATCAAAACGATGCTCCTTTTTCTTTGTCGGTGACGGATTTGACGCTAACATCTTGCGAGCAAAGCAAGGAACTTGCTTTGGGTGAGCGAGCAAAAACAACTGAGTGTTGTTTTTGCGAAGTGAAGTCAACCAAGCAAGGAGCCATAGGAAAAATCTGCGATTTTGACGCGTGGCGACTATGCGACTTGACCGGCGGCGTAGCCGAAGATGTCGCGCCTTCGAATCCTGAGCCGTCCATTCGTGTGTCGCATAGCTTCGTCTACGCAAGTCTCGACTCGCTCTGCTCGCACTCTGTGGACTTCGCTTTGAAAAAACAGTTATCAACTGTTTTTTCTTTGCTCACATTCCGACCAAAAGGAGCATCAAAACGATGCTCCTTTTTCTTTGTCGGTGACAGATTTGACGCGAACATCTTGCGAGAAAAAAAGATTTAGTATATTGAAATATCCTTTTTGATGTGATATAATTATGCCGTAAAGGATTTTTGATTTATGACGTTTATATAAAGGAGTAAAAAATGAAAATTGCACTTATAGCGCACGACAAAAAGAAGGAAGAAATAATCGAGCTTGCAAAAAAATACAAGGACGTGCTGTGCGGATACGAGCTCTACGCAACTGGAACTACGGGAACGCTCATTATGGGAGAAACCGCGTTGCCGATACATAGAATGAAGAGCGGACCTCTTGGGGGAGACCAGCAGATAGGAGCTATGCTCGCCAACGGTGAGCTTGGGCTTATCGTATTCCTGCGAGATCCCCTTACGGCGCAGCCTCACGAGCCTGACGTATCTGCCCTGCTGAGACTTTGTGACGTGCAAAAAATACCGCTTGCGACCAACGTGAGCAGCGCTATCATTATGCTGGAAGCACTCAAAAACGGAACGTTTCCTATTAAATAATTAAACAATTTTCAAAACAGAAAATGCTAAGAAAAAACCGAGATTGCCTATTATTTGCAAACTCGGTTTTACATTTTATGGATATTTTATTGTTTTCTTAGGCTCAGAAGAGTGAATCGCTATTTGCGATTTTCTCAAGATTTTCGCTTATCTTAGCAAGCGCGCGATAGAATGCTGCAGCGTCGTGCTTCCTTACTCCCTCGCTGGCGAGAGAAAGGACAATAGCGAGCTTGTGATATATTTCTCTTCCCACCTTAGTGCCTGTCTCCGTAAGAGCAATAGGACAGTTATATCTCTTATTCTCGTGGTCTATTCTGGTGACAAATCCGTTTTCCTCAAGAAAATCAACCGCTCTTGATATGGTTGCCTTATCTTCGGAGCAACGCTCGGAAATTTCAGTCAAGGTAAGCTCACCGTGCTCGTAGAGATAGTAGATTACAAACACCTGCGCTCCGCGGAAGGTCTGACCGTCTACCTCGCAAATAGTAAGCCTCTTTATATTATGCCAAATTTTAGATACGAACGCAGTAAAAGTCTCGACCCTATTGTCCATATCGCATTCTCCTTAAAATAATATAAAACATTTAACGCAAACTGTTGAACTTTCAACAACCGCCACCTAGTATACCACACATTGAACAAAAAGTCAAGAGCGTTTTTGTGCGTTATAACCACCGAATCGATTTTTTTTTGTTTTTTTTTTGTTTCGCGCGCGTTTTACAACGAATATATGATACAATTGTGACATATTTATTTTTTATGTGACTTACAACGACTTTTATCGACAACGATGATGTTTTTAAAAGCACATTACTCTCCACAGTGGAGTTTTATCTCTTTGATTTCAAAACGTGAGGTTATTTATGGTTCAACTCATTTCAACGATAACGGCGGCAATTATCGCTGTTATTATCATTCTGGCCGGAATACTTTTAAAAAATAAGAAACTTTTCCTGTCAAATTTTACAAAAATAAGCGCAGCAATTCTTGCCTTAGTCACCTTTGCAAGATATATATACGATCAACCGCCGGTCTATTACATAGTGAAGCTGGCAATAAACCCAGACGAACCTGATGCAATTCAAGGTCAGCTTGGTGATATGGCGTCGAGCCAACTCTCAGTGCTGTTTATGACGCTTATGGTTTGGTTTATATACACCGCAATGTTTGCGCTTTTATTCAGCTTTTTCTTCAAATACAAGGCGCTAGACAATATAGCTGTCTACTTTGCCCTTCCGGTATATCTCATTTCCATTATATTCTTTGAGAGATACGCAACCGGAGCTCTTGGAATAAACTTATATTCACTCTCTACATATAGAATATGGTATATCGCTATTGAGGGTGGTCTTGGAATTGGACTTGGCGCACTGAAGCTTGCTGAGAGAATAAGAAACCTCGAGTTAAATGTCAGCGATGTAACAGTAAAATCTACTTTATATCAGATTTACGTTACCATAGGCGCTCTTTTGGTTACGATGCCCTGCTTTATTCCCCAGGCGCTTCTCGGGTTTGTAGATCCCAACATAAAGCTCTACGACATCACCGAAGAGCATAGGTTTATGATTTACTTCTCCATAATCCTACCTATTATTATATTCCAGCTTCTCAAGAACAAACCGCAGGACGTTAAGCGCTTTGCTATGATATTCGGAACACTCGGTCTTCTGTGGGTTTATCTTGGAAGATGGGATTTGAACGAGCTTTTAACACAACCGCTCAGCTGGCCGCTTCACCTCTGTAACACCGCAATGTTCATCGTGCCGCTCTGTCTGATTTTCAAGATGAACAAGCTTTACAACTTCTGTCTATTCATAAACGTACTCGGTTCTATGATGGCAATGGTTATTCCCGGAGAACTGATTGGAACAAACGCTATGGGAACCGCCCGCGTTTCCTTCTGGATAAATCACTACACAGCATTTGCTGCACCGCTCCTTCTCGTAGCTCTTAAGGTTTTCAAGCGTCCGAAATTCAAGGAATGGGTTTATTCGGTTATTGCACTGACCGTTTACTTTGCATCCGTACTCTTCATCAACGCATGGTTTTCAAACTACGGAGAATGTGACTATTTCTTCATTAACAGTGACTTTATAGTATCCGGACTTGGCAAATGGGCTGAAAACACCATGGATTACGCCGTTTCGTTCACAATAGAAGAACCAATGTTTACCATGTTCGGTGTATTTGAAAGCAAGCCATTAACTTTTACGTTCTATCCTATATATCAGGCCCTCTTCTACGTGACCTACATTGGATTTTCAGTTGGAATGTGGTTCTTATACACACTTCTTTTCGCATTGTGGGACAAGGCAGAGGACAGAAGACTAAGAGAAAGAGATTTTAAACAAATGAAAAAAGACCTTCGCGCTTTGCTCGGCGGCAGAAATATAGACGAGCCCTTAAATGGTGATTCTTCACCTAAAATCAGCATTAACCATTTCTGCAAGAGATATGGAAGCAACAAGCATTATTCTGTTAACGACGTATCATACACCGTAAACGGCGGTGAAATATTCGGCTTCCTCGGTCCTAACGGCGCAGGAAAGTCCACTATTATAAAATCCATGGTAGGAATTCAGACCATAACCTCCGGAAGCATCGAGATATGTGGATACGACGTTGAGAATCAGCCTGTTCAGGCTAAGCTCAATATGGGATTCGTTCCTGATCACTATGCTCTCTACGAGAACCTTACCGGAAGAGAATATATAAACTACATTGCCGATCTCTATCAGGTATCTCAAGAGGTAAGAGACGAAAGAATCGAAAAGTACGTTACTCTCTTCCAGCTTGTAGGTTCATTTGATAATCAGATGAAAACCTACTCACACGGTATGAAGCAGAAGATAGCTATTATGTCCGCGCTAGTTCACAACCCTAAGGTATGGATTCTTGACGAGCCTCTTACAGGTCTTGACCCGACAAGTATTCATGAGGTTAAGGAATGTATGAAGGAACATGCGGCAAACGGAAACATAGTATTCTTCTCCTCTCACATCATAGACGTTGTAGAAAAAATCTGCGACAGAATCGCTATAATAAAGAAAGGTAAGCTCCGCGCCGTTACCTCTATCGAGGACCTCTCCAAAAACGGCATAGAACTTGAGCAATTCTACCTTAATATTATTAATACCCCCGACGAAGAGCCGCCGGCAACCGAAGAAATTCCCGCGGATAAGGAGGCTGCAACAGTATGAAGAATCTTATGATTCTCGTAAAGATGCAGCTTAAAGAGCAATTCAATTTCACACGACTTGACATCAAAAACGTGAATTTATTTCAAGTTTTGGTTTCTTTCCTATCCGTGATTTTAAAATTCGCACTTGTCACAGTGCTCTGCGTTGCATTTCTTATAGTGTCGAAGCTTTTAGGACTTTTCTCCTTTGCGAGTATGCCAATCCCATCAAGCGTAATATCACTACTCTTTGTGATAATGCTTATTGCATCTGTATTTTCCTGCATAGTCGGACTGACAAAGTCTATGTATTACGCAAGAGATAACGCGGTTTTACTCACTCTTCCCGCGCTTCCCGTACAAGTATACCTTTCGAAGCTGATAATTTTCTTCATCTTCGAAATAAAAAGGAATTTCTCATTTCTCGTTCCCTTGTTTATCGCTTATTACATAACTGAGGGATACGGATTATTTGCATATCCGTGGATGATATTCTGTATCATATTCGTTTCGCTGTTCACAGTTTCAATAGGTTCACTGCTCTCTATCCCTGCAATGTGGATAGCGAACTTCTTTAGACAGCACAGATATCTTCAGATTTCGGGACTTGCAGTCACCGTGAGCGCAGTTATTCTCACACTTTTCTTCGCAATATCTCTTATTCCTGCCGATATCAACCTGCTCGAAACATGGAATACAACCTGCTGGACTATCAGAAACTTCTTTGACGCGTATGAAAAGAACTTTGCACCAATATATAATACCACACTTATAATTCTGAGAAATACCTCAACGCTCGAGTCTTCTCTTCCCTTTGTACCCACTCTTCTCAGATTTCTCTCACTGATTGGGGTGACAGCATTGCTGCTTATAGCAGGACTTCTTATAGTTAAGCCCCTCTTCTACAAGATGGCGTCAACTCCCTTTGAGTACCTTAAGAAAACAGTAAAGGCTAAGCCCAACGTTCGCAGAGGCAAGAGATTCTCTGCTATATACAACGAATTTCTCATTGCATTAAAAACCCCGAGCAGAATGTTCTCTAACGTTGGAATTCTTATTTCAACTCCTATACTCGTATTCCTTCTCAACAAAATCTTTCTCGCTATCAACACGAGCGAGAGAGGTGACAGTATGATAGTGGCGTTTAACCTTCTTATAATACTACTCGTAACCTTGAATGCAAACGCATCTACTGCAAGCGTATTTTCAAGAGAGGGACGCAGCAGCTATCTTATCAAAACGCAACCGTCAAAATATCCCCTGCTTATTATATCTAAGCTGCTTCCTAACACTGCGTTTTGTCTTGTTTCCATAGTGGCAACCTACGTCATACTCCTTATGACAACCTCTATCGGAACTCTCAACACCACACTTCTTATGCTCTCGGTCACTATGACTTACATTGCTCATATGCTCTACTGTGCAGATCAAGACCTTATGAACCCGCAGTTTGAGCTTTATGCAACGGTAGGAGCGAGCGAAGTAAACAAAAATGAAATGAAGGCTACCGTAACTGCATTCCTTATCGCATTCCTTGCGGCAGGACTGAGCTTCGTGCTTCTTCTGGGTGTCGGAATCAGCGTATATCTGAAGTTTATAGTAATCTCTCTTGCAGCAGTCATCTACAGAGTGTATATATTCTTCTCAAACCTGCGCGTCTACTACAAGGAGAAATAAACTATGAAAAAATCAGTAGTCATTCTTATAGGAATAATCTATATAGCATCAATAGCACTCGTCGGATTCCTCGGAATCAAGCACAAGGTATTCGAAGAGGTAATTCCCGTAGAGCGCGTTGAAATACTCAACGAAGGTCTTAAGGACAGCACTCAGTGGGGCAAATACATCGTAATCCGTCCTGACGACAATGGTGAATTAAAATATCAGATAAAATACAGAGTATATCCCGATAACGCAACCGACCAATCGGTATCGTTTGCGTATGACACTCAGGTGACCGGCATTACCATATCCGAAACGGGACTTGTCGTGTTCACCGAACCTATAACCTCAGCAAAAACAGTAAAAATACAAATAATAGCAAATGACGGAAGTGGTGCATCAGCCACCATTACAATCATTGCCAGAAGCCAGTAAGGAGGGCGTGAATAAGCAGAGATAATTATATTTTTAATTTACTAAAGCTGTACAACAAAATTTTTATATCAAAAAAGCGGCAACGGAGATTTTTGCATCCGCTACCGTATATCAAACAACAAGCAAAAAGAAAGGTAATAAGAAAATGAAAAAATTATTACTGTTATTATCCCTAGTTTTAACACTCGCGCTCATACTGGTCGGATGCGGAGGAAATAATGACGAAAAGACCGTTTCCTCTATATCCGTAGTTGAAGGTACAGTCGCGCTTGAATACCAAGTTGGCGACACCCCCGATTTTTCAGGCATCAAGGTGCTTGTAAAATACGATGACGGCACAGAGGAAACTCTCTCTGCCGACAAGGTGACGGTATCAACTCTTGATACCTCAACAGCAGGCGCTAAAAAGGTAACCGTAACTTACAGCGGCGCGAGCATCTCTCTTGACGTTGTAGTTAACGAGAAGCCTACAGAACAGGTTACCCTCACATCTATAGAGATTAACGAGTCGTCCATAGTATCTACGATTACCGCAGGCGATCAGCTCAATCTCTCCACCCTTACGGTTCTTGCAACCTACAGTGACGGAACATCAAAGCTGATAGATTATTCTTCACTTGAAGTATCCGCAGTTGATACAACTACTCCCGGAAACAAGACTCTCACCGTAACTTACGGTGGAAAGAGTGATTCTATGACCATCAAGGTTAACGGAATTACCGGAATTACCGTAGCAACCGGAAGTATAAAGAATCAGGTTTACGTCGGTGATTCTTATTCTACTCAGGGACTTGAGATAATCGTATCCTTCTCAGATGCTCCCGACATAGTTGTTAAGGCATCTGACCTTGATACTAACCTTACCGTAGGAAACATTGACACGACTACGGCAGGCGAAAAGAATCTTCAGATAAAGTACAAGACCTTTACGCTTGATTACAAGGTTACCGTCGTAGGAATTAAGTCAATTACCATAAACCAGGGTTCATATCCCGAGAGCGTTATGGTTCTCTCCACTCCCGATTTTAGCACTATAAGTGCAAAGGTTACGTATGAGAATAATGACGAAAAGGCTCTTACATATTCTGACCTTGCCGTTACACCTCCCTCCACTGCAGCAGCAAATGCTAATGCAAAGCTTACCGTAAGCTACCGCGGAGCTACCGCTGAGGTGACCGTTCCCGTAATCGGAGTAAAGTCTATTATTGAGGTCAACAACCTTGTCACCGAGATACTCGTAGGTCAGGCTCTTGATACCTCTAATGCAAACATCTCCGTCGTTTATACCGACGATAAGTCCACTATCGTTAATACCGGATTTACTTTCGGTACTATCGATTCTTCCGCTAAGGGTACCAAGAAGCTCTCAGTTACCTACCTTGATAAGACCGTAGAGATTGATATTACCGTTTGCGGAATAGCAAAGCTTGACGTAACCGGAGTTCCCACAAAGGTAGAACTCAAGGGCACTCATAACCTCTCCGAAATGGAAGCTTTTCTCGTTTATACAAATAACGTAAGAGTTCCTGTTTCCAAGGATAAGCTCGTTATAACCAATATCGATACAAACACTATCGGCGACCAAACATTCAAGGTTGAGTATACCGATGCGTACGAAGGAAAATTTGAATTTACTACTACCGTAAAGGTTGTAGGTGTACTTGAAATTTCCATAAACAACACCACTTATGATGATTACGTCAAAGCCGGTGAAAGCATCGATACCACAAACGTTAAGATAACCGTTACATACAATGACGGAACCACTAAAGAAAACGTAGTTCCCACTGCTGTATCAGCTGATACAAACGGCGTTATCACCGCTACTTATACCGAAAACGGAATTACTGCGTCAGCTACCGCTACAGTTAAGATTCTCAGCGCTTCTGAGATTTCCGTATCAGGTCTTAGCCAGACTGTTACTATAGGAACTGACCTTAGCACTGCAAACGTTAAGGTTACCGTAACCTATAAGGACGGCGAAACCGTAATATTTACCGACCGTGACGTTGCTTTCAATAGCAATATGTCTATCAGCGGAT
>JAZRLJ010000160.1:0-9835 GCA_045646755.1 Eubacteriales bacterium
TACGTCATCAGTATCCGATATTAGAATTTTTCTTAAAACCAAGCGTTTTGTATTAAGTGTAGGAATGTTTTTAAATATCTTAAAATCGTTTCTTTTCATATTTTCCATCCTGAGCTCTTATAAGGGAATTATATCAAAAAAACTTCATTTTTTCAACACTTTTTAAATAAAGTATAAAATTTGTAATTTTTCCTTGTATTTATATAAATTTTATGCTAAAATGTATGTATTCGATAAAAAGGAGAATTACCTTGGAAAAGAAAAAGAAAAAACTAAAAATTTTCGATTTCCAAAAAGAAGGAAAAGGTATCAGTAAAAACAGACCTAAGGCAGACCCGGGACTGAAAAACTTTTTTATTTCATACAAAAACAGCTTTAGTAAGCTCGTATCTGTTAATATTTTCTTTGTACTTGGAAACTTCCCTCTTATATTCTTAATTGCAGCGTTTTCGGGAGTTTCTAAGCTTGATATATTCCTTCCTCTTTCGGACGTCTTTCAGAATATAAACGGACTTATTACTGCAGACGGCGGATATACACCGTATAAGCTTAGCCTCTTTGCTCTTGAGGGACTACAAAACCAGACCACAGCTCCTACGGTAGGAACGTATTTTCTGTACGGTATCGGTGCTTTGGCAATCTTTACATTTGGTCCTGTAAACGCATCGACCTCTTATATAATAAGAAATCTCGTTTCAGGCGAGCCTGTATTCGTATGGAGTGATTTCTGGTATTCCTTCAAGAAAAACATCAAGCAGTCACTTCCTGTTGGAATTCTGGATATAGCATTGAATGCTCTTTTAATTTTTAATATATATACAATGTTTATGAGCACCGACAGATTTTTTGCTTCCATGCTTTTCTGGTGCTATATAATAATCTTTTACATATATTTCACGATGCGATACTATATCTACGTTCAACTTGTGACCTTTAAACTGAGCGTTTTCAAAATTCTTAAGAATTCTCTTATTTTTGCACTCATAGGATTTAAGCGCAATATTCTTGCGGTTATAGGCAACATTCTTTGCGTTTTTCTTGTTTTGATGTTCCTCTTTGGTCTTGGTGGCATACTTGTTCCTCTTGCGGTTGCAGCGCCTCTCGCAATACTCTTCTCTACCATGGCATTTATGAAGATTTATGCTTCTTACTATAAGATTAAGGAGATAATGATTGAACCTTATCTTAATGAGCATCCCGAAGAAAGAAGGACCTATGACGACTCGGATATAATAATGAGAGATGACGTCACGGAAAAAGAACGTCTTGAAGAAATAAAAAGAAGAAACAATATAACACATTAACCGGTAATAAAAAGGAAATGCGAATCGCATTTCCTTTTTTTATTCTATATCCGAAAGACTTCCGAATTCATAACCCATACTACGCCACTCTTTAATCAGATAAGGTAAAATATCTGCATTTACCTTTGATGTCGGGTGTAAGAGTATAATAGCTCCGTTATGCGTATTTGACAGTATTTTTTTAATAGCCTTATCCTTGTTTGGCTGAGCATTTTCATTCCAATCCTCGTAAGCAAAGCTCCAGAAAACGGTTTTATAACCAAGCATTTCTACTGATTTTAAAGCTTCTTCACTGTATCTTCCCTCAGGAAATCGAAAAAACTTTTCCATTTCATTCCCTGTTGCATCCCTATAAATATCTTCAAGAGCTGAAATATCACTTTTTATAGTTTCGTAATCAGCGTTACAAAGATTTTTGTGATTTTTAGTATGATTACATACAAGGTGTCCTTCGTTTGCCATTCTGGTAACCAAATCCGTATTTTTTAGTATTATATTATCAAGAAGAAAAAAGGCAGCACTGACACTCTCTTCTTTTAAAGTATCCATAATACGCTCAACGTTACCGTTCTCATATCCACAATCAAAAGTAATGTAAAGCACCTTTTTTTCTGAATTATCACTTATATTTCTGTCTATTGAAATACCGCCGTATTTGTTGATAAGCTCCTCTTCTGCCGTCATCGGTGGTTGGCAGTTTCCGTTACGAACACAAAACCAACTTCTCTCCTGCGAAAGTCCATAGGCACACACCGAATTTATCACGAAAGACAAAAGCGTTAAAATGCATATAAAAACAATCTTTAATTTTTTCATGACTCTTCACCTTTTTCTTTTTTGTATTTTAACAAGTTGTAAGATAAAAAAATCAGAAAAAAGGTGGAAAAAAATAAAGGATGTACCAAAAGTACATCCTTGAAAAATTACTTATACTTGCGCTTTCTAGCTGCCTCAGACTTCTTCTTGCGCTTTACGCTGGGCTTCTCGTAGCACTCTCTCTTGCGAAGCTCGGTAAGAACACCGGACTTTACGCACTGTCTCTTAAAACGACGAAGCGCGCTGTCAAGAGTTTCATTTTCTTTTACTCTGATTTCTGCCATTTCTATTTCCCCTCCCTTCGCTGTGCAAAGAGATAATAATCTCAAATTTTTACCTAATTATTATAATGTAATTTTTTGCCTTTGTCAATAGCTTTTGCAAATATTTTTAAGAATTATTTATTTACAGTAAGCTTTGCTGCGGTCAAAGTGTTTTTAAGAAGCATAGTTATAGTCATAGGACCAACTCCACCGGGAACGGGCGTTATCATAGATGCGACCTCAGAAACAGCATCAAAATCCACGTCTCCGCAGAGCTTTCCGTCATCCATTCTGTTAATTCCTACGTCAATGACTACTGCGCCCTCTTTAACCATTTCCTTGCCGACAAACTTAGCTTTACCGATTGCAACAACCAAGATATCAGCTCTCTTAGTAACCTCAGCAAGGCTCTTAGTCCTGGAGTGACATACCGTTACAGTTCCGTTCTTTGCGAGAAGAAGCTGAGACATAGGCTTACCCACGATATTGCTTCTGCCAAGCACAACGCACTCTTTTCCTTCAATGTTAACGTTATAGAAAGATAAAAGCTCCATAACGCCGGCGGGAGTACAAGGCAAAAACGCATACTTGCCGAGCATAATTTTTCCAACGTTTTCCGGATGGAAAGCATCTACGTCCTTACTCGGTGAAATGCTATTAAGTATCTTCTCTTCCGAGATATGCTTAGGAAGAGGAAGCTGCACGAGTATTCCATGCACCTTCTCATCGGCGTTAAGCTTCTCTATTTCAGTCAAAAGCTGCTCTTCTGTTGTTTCCTCAGGCATCGTTATCTCGTATGAATTTATTCCAACCTCAAGGCATCCCTTGTGCTTATTACGAACGTACACTGCAGAGGCAGGATCATTGCCTACAAGAATAACTGCAAGGCCGGGAGTTATGCCATATTTTTCTTTAAATTCCTTTACCTCGATTGCGGTCTGCTTTCTTACTTCCGAGGTTACAAGTTTTCCGTTTATTATTTCTGCCATGATATATTTACACCTTCCCGTTGTTTTTTACATATAAAGGCTTGCTGAATTTTTTAAAGAACAGATAAATGAGGGTTGTAGTAGCTGATACGAAGAAGAATCCCGCAACAACCTGAGACGTTCTGAATGTGATACCGAAAACAGTACTATAAAGGCTATCCTGTCTGAGACCTTCAATCAACATTCTTCCAAAGCCATACCACGCAAAAAGCATAAGCACTATCTGCCCGTCATACTTCTTGTGTTTATAGAATATGTTGATAAGTATAAATCCAAGCAAATTCCAAAGTGATTCATAGAGACACGTCGGATGTACGTAAGTAAGCTCATATCCCGTCCAACGATTTAAGAGTCCCATTCTGCAAAAAACGTCCGTTTCAGCACCAAATGCCTCACCGTTCATAAAATTGCCCCATCTACCTATTGACTGAGCAAGAATTATTCCGGGCATCGCGCAATCTGCAAAAGCGAGAAATGAAATCTTTTTAACCTTAGAAACAAGAAACATTGCAAGAGCACCCGCAAGTATTCCGCCATATATCGCAATTCCGCCGTTTCGTATATTGATAACGTCTTTAAAGCTATGGTACTTTTCAAGGCTCGTAAGAACGTAATATAAACGTCCTCCCAAAACACCTATCGGTACGACAAAAAGCGCATAATCCATAATATCGTCCGAAGTAACGTTTATTTTCTTTGCTCTGAAATATGCATAAGCAGCAGCGCAAATCACACCAAACGTAATAATCAGAGCATACCATGCTATTGTAAAGCCACCAATTGAAAAAGCAACACTATCAACCTCAAATTCACCAATCCCAAAACCGGGAAAGGAAATTTTTGAAATTCCATGCATAATTAAATCTCCATTAAAACTTCAATTTTTTTGTTTATTACGTCAGCTATGGTTATAGAGTTAAGCTTTTTTGCAACGTCAAGACTTATTTTATCAAAAATATGATGATAAATACAAGACGTTTTATCTGAAATCATAGAGCACGACTCATTCGATTCAAGACATCTTGAAATAGCAATAGGCCCATCTATAAGCTCAATAACAGCCTTCAAGGTGACTTTATCCGCTGAAGCATTAAGCTTATACCCACCGTTTACTCCCTTATAAGACTTAACCAAATCGCCACTCACAAGCTTGTGCAAAATCTTAAGAGTAAATCGCTGAGTTACAGAAACCTCGTCTGAGAGAGTTTTTGCATCAATAATATCATTCTTGCTTGCTAAAGCACCGACAATGCGCAAAGCGTAGTCAGATTCAAGAGTTATTCTCATAAATAACACCCTTTACATATATTTTAAATATGGGATTCTATATTTCAAGAATCCCATACAGATATATTATTTCTTGTTGTAGTTGTCAAGAAGCTTGTGAATCTTCTTAGACTGATCAAGGAGATTGCTTATCGTTCTATCGTGGTTAAGAGTATCGATTATATACGCAACATACTTGCACATATTAACCTCAACATACCACTCTCTGGAAAGAAGCTCGGGAGTTCTGTATACAAGGTTGGTTGTAAATATCTTGTGGATAATTCCCTCGTTATAAGCCTCGTCGATGTGCTCAAGACCGTTACAGAAAAGACCGAAGGTAGCGAATACGAATATTCTCTTTGCACCCTTCTCTTTAAGCTGCTTTGCAACGTCAATTACAGAGTCACCGGAGGAAATCATATCGTCGATTATGATTACGTCCTTGTCCTTAACGTCTCTACCGAGATACTCGTGAGCAACGATAGGATTCTTGCCGTTGATAATAACGGAATAATCGCGGCGCTTGTAGAACATTCCAAGGTCAATTCCCATAACGGAGGAATAGTACATACATTTTGCCATGCCGCCCTCATCGGGTGAAATTATCATAGTCTTATCGGGATCGATGTCAATATCGGGGCAAACACGAAGGAGAGCCTTTATCATCTGATAAGAGGAGCGAACGTTCTCAAATCCGTTAAGCGGAATTGCGTTCTGAACTCTGGGGTCGTGCGCGTCGAAGGTGATAATGTTGGTGATACCCATATTGATGAGCTCCTGAAGTGCAAGAGCGCAGTCAAGAGATTCTCTACCCGAGCGCTTGTGCTGTCTTCCCTCATAGAGCATGGGCATAACAACGCTGATACGACGAGCCTTTCCGCCTATAGCACCAATAATACGCTTGAGATCCTGAAAATGATCATCGGGGCTCATAGGAACAGTCTGTCCGTACATCTTGTACGTTACGCCGTGATTAAAAACATCGCAAATGATGTAAACGTCATTTCCTCTCAAGGACTGATGAACCGTTCCCTTTGCCTCACCGCTACCAAAACGAGGACAAGAGGAATTTACAAGAAAAGTACCTTCTGAATCGTGACGGCGCCACTCCTGGAGGAAAGCATCAACCTCCGCAGCAAACTCCTCACAACCACGCATTCCGATTACGCTCAAATCGCCAAATAAAGTGTCCTTCATCTTACAACTCCCTAGTTTTTTATTTTATATAAATATTATAAACTATTGAAAAAAGAATGTCAATATGAAAAACGACAAAAGAACATACAAACAAATTTTATTTTTCCGTCTTTTTACCGAATTTTAACGAAAGGATACAATTTATGCAGTATACCGACACCGGAACACTGATTGTTAAAACCTATACCGCAGGCGGCGCTCTACCTGTAGCAAACAGCGTTGTCAGAATTTTTGGTGCAGATGAAGAAAACCGACTTACGGAATATTCTCTAATGACAGACAGAGACGGGCTAACTCAAAAAATACTCCTCCCAACTCCACCAAAAAACGCCTCCCTATCTCCTAATCAAACCGAATTTCCATACGCACAGTATACGTTAGAGATAAGTGCTGAGGGATACTATCCTAAAATCATAAACAATCTTGCTATTTTTTCAGGCACGCAAACGTTTCAGCCTGTTAATATGATACCGGTCGCAGTTTATGAAAGAGGCGTAGAGTTTCCACGAGACACCTTATCGACTACGGTGGAAGAAAATCCGTTTCTATAATACAAGGAGGAGACCTTATGCCTGAGCTTATTCCAAAAATACCCGAAAATATTGTAATTCACCTCGGTCCACCTGATTCCGATGCGATGAACGTAACGGAGAATTTTGCAGATTACATTAAAAACGTAGCCTCAAGTGAAATTTATCCCACTTGGCCAAGAGAAGCAATAATCGCAAACGTGCTTGCTGAAATTTCGGTAGCGCTTAACCGAGTTTACACCGAGTACTACAGAAGCTCCGGATATGACTTTGATATTACCTCTTCTATCGCGCAGGATCAATCATACGTTTATCAACGTAACATTTTTACCAACGTATCGGAGATAGTAGACGAAATATTTAATAGCTATCTCAAGCGTCCCGAGTTTATAGAACCGTTATACGCAACCTTCTGCGACGGGATAGAGGTTACCTGCAACGGATTATCTCAATGGGGATCGGTAGATCTTGCAAATCAAGGCCTTACAGCCTTTGAAATACTAAAGCGGTATTATGGCGAAAACCTTGAATTAGTAGAAAACGTAGAGGTATCTAACGTTAACGGAACAGCTCCGCCTGTAGCACTACAAGAGGGAGATACTGGAAGAGATATTGAGCTTATACAAAGAAAGCTAAACAGAATATCCGTAAATTATCCAGGGATACCGAAAATATATCCAACAGACGGATTTTTTGATTCCTCAACTACCGAAGCCGTAAAAAAATTCCAAGAGGTATTTGATTTAACCCCCGACGGAGTTGTAGGAAAAAGCACTTGGTACAGAATTCAGTTTATCTATAATGCCGTGAAAAAGCTTGCAAGTCTAAACTCCGAAGGACTACGACTAAACGATATCTCAACTAAATTTCCATCTGTTCTACAGCTTGGCGACTCCTCCTCCGGTGTACTTACCGTTCAATACTACCTGGCGTATATTTCAACTTACATCCCCAGTGTTCTTGACACAGCTGTCGACGGCACGTTTGGTGAAGAAACTCGCAATTCGGTCCTGTCGTTCCAAAAAGCATACGGTCTTGAGGAAACGGGTGTCGTAAATAGAGCTGTCTGGGATGAAATAGAAAACGTTTATTATTCCCTGCTTCGAGTTATGCCATACGAATTCTCTCCGGGAGACCCCCTCCCCTTTCCCGGACGTGTACTGCGTATAGGCATCGAAGGAAATGACGTAAGAGCGCTCCAGGAATACTTAAATTTCATAGCAAATTCCTATCCTGAGATACCGAAAATCAGCGTAGACGGTGTTTACGGTCAATCTACTGCAGCGGCAGTTTCAGCATTCGTTAATCTTTTTGGTCTCCCTGGAAATCCCGAAAGAGTGAGCGCGCAGGACTGGAATGCAATAGTAAATGTTTATGAGGACCTATACAGAGGCTCTACCGTTAATGAAGGGCAATATCCCGGATATGATATTTCAACAGGAGGTTGATATGTACCAACAAAATAACAAAAAGGCGGCAATTACAGAAATTCAAAGCTATTTGTTTTTCCTTTCAGATAAGAGATACCCGCAGATACCAAGAATTCCTGTTGATGGAGTATTTGACAAGGAAACCGAAAAAGCCGTAATTGAATTTCAGAACATTATGCTTTTATCACCAACAGGTATAGTGGATTTCGAAACCTTTACCAAATTGTACAGTGAATACGAGTCTGCTATGAACGACTACAGTACCGAAGATTACATTTTTGGTAACTCAAATCTTCCCTTAAAAGAAAACGACCAGAACGAAGACGTAAGAGCTCTGCACGTTATGATTAACCGATTAAGGAAAACGTATCCTCAAATAAACGCAGTGGGAAACGGCTCTTATTTCTCAACAACTACGAAAAACGCACTGAAAGAGCTCAGAGGCATATTTTCTCTTCCCGGTTTACCTATTCTGGATAAAGCACTTTATCGAAGAATGAAAGAAGAGATAAACGCCAGAGAACGTATCGAAAAAATTAACAAAAGGCTGTTTTAAAGAGTTCGCCGAGGATATAATTACTAAAAGAACTAAACAAAAGGAAAGAAAGAGTTTAAATGAGCAACAGATTCACCGATAAAGCAGAACGCGCACTTAATAACGCGATAAAGATAGCGGAA
The DNA here is from genome assembly GCA_045646755.1 of Eubacteriales bacterium. GTDB lineage: Bacteria > Bacillota > Clostridia > Oscillospirales > CAG-272 > UBA1740. The sequence continues at coordinate 8,477 of JAZRLJ010000160.1, forward strand.
GAGCTCGGTCATACTTATATAGGAAGCGAGCACATATTACTTTCTCTTGCCAAAGAAGAGGATTCAACAGCGGGCTCTATTCTGAAAAAACATGGGGTAACACACAAGAGCCTTGAAGAAACAATAAAAAATTACTCCGGATTTGGAGCAAAAAGCTCCCTTTCCCCAAAGGATATGACTCCATGCTGTAAAAAGATAGTAGAAAACTCATATAAGGTAAGCGTACGTTACGGAGCAGCTAAAATCGGTACAGAACACGTTCTTTTAGCTATTATGGAAGAAAAAAATACGGTAGCAATAAAAATGCTTACTATAAAAGGTGCTGATACCGTAGGAATAACGGACGAAGCTCTGACGATACTCAGAACGGCAGAAAGAAACAATCCAAAAAACAAGCCGCTGTCCGAAAGCGCACAAACACCGCTTAAGCAATATGGAAAAAATCTCACCGCCCTTGCGCTCGAAGGAAAATTTGATCCTGTAATAGGCAGAGAAAAAGAAACCGAGCGTGTTATTCGTATTCTTTCCCGAAAAAACAAAAACAATCCCTGTCTTATAGGAGAAGCAGGAGTGGGAAAAACCGCAATCGTTGAAGGACTTGCATACAGAATAGCAAAAAAACAAGTACCAATACAACTGATTGATAAAGAAATCGTATGTATCGATCTCTCCTCTATGGTATCGGGAACAAAATATCGCGGAGATTTTGAGGAAAGAATAAAGGCAACGATAAACGAAGCTGTAGCAGCAAAAAATATAATACTCTTTATAGACGAGGTACACACTATCGTAGGAGCGGGCGCAGCTGAAGGCGCGATTGATGCAGCAAATATTCTTAAGCCGCAGCTTTCAAGAGCGGAAATACAGCTTATAGGCGCTACCACGTTTGCTGAATATCACAGATATATAGAAAAGGACGCAGCGCTTGAAAGAAGATTTCAGCCGGTTACAGTTCCGGAGCCTACCGTTGCAGATACGGTTAGTATACTAAGGGGACTTAAAGAGCGTTACGAGGTATATCACGGAGTTAAGATACACGACAGCGCGCTCATCGCAGCCGCAACTCTTTCAAACAGGTATATTTCGGATAGATTCCTTCCGGACAAGGCGATTGACCTTGTCGACGAGGCGTGCGCACTGATAAAGACAGAAATGAATTCTATGCCCACCGAAATGGACGAAATTTCAAGAAAAATAATGGAGCTTGAAATTGAAGAACCCGCGCTGAAAAAGGAAAAGGATAAGCTTTCAAAAGAGAGAGTATCTGCAATAGGCAGAGAGCTTAGTGAGCTAAGAGAAAAATTCTCCAAAATGAAGGCAAGGCTTGATAGGGAAAAGGAATCAATCGGCAAAGCGCAG
>JAZRLJ010000161.1:0-11582 GCA_045646755.1 Eubacteriales bacterium
TATACATTGTCTTTTGCTTTCAGGTATGGTATATTCATTTTAAAAGGGGGGATTTTTCCTATGTCAGATATTTTAAAAAATGAACTGCACGAATATTATCTAAGCGGAGATGCTGAGCGCTCGAGGTCTTTTGCTGAGAGATGCTTTTCGATTCTCGATTCAAAATTTCGCGATGGAATGAGTGTGACCGAGCAGAAGCTAGTTCAGTACGAGGTTATCTCGGATGAGTTTGAGCCTAAGATCTTCCGCCATCTGCCCTACTACTATGAGATGGGCGTTCTTACCTCTCTCTCCGACGGCTCGAGAAAGGCAAAAAGACATGGCTTCATCCAGGCAAACGGCTGGGTTTACAAGAGAAACGAACATTTATTTATAGAGCAAGACGAGGCACTTTTTGCTCGCCGCACGGCGCAGCTGGATGAAAAGCTATACCTTATTTGCGGACCTTATAACGATACCGCTCAGCACTTCAACTTTAATCTGCGTCCTTTCCTTACGATAGGAGTTAAGGGAGTGTACGAAAAGGCCAAGGCAGAGCTTATGAAGGCAGAAAGCGAGGAAGAGAGAGAATTTCTTAACGCTGTATGCCACGGTATGCTAACGCTCAAGAGGGTTGCCGAGAAATTTGCAAAAAAGGCAGAAGAGATGCTCGGAACTGAAGAAGACGAGCTATCAAGACAAAATCTTACTGCTATTATGAATACGGCAAGGAGAATTCCTTGGGAAGCTCCCGCAACATTCTACGAGGCGCTGGAGGTTGTGACCTTTATGCGTACGGTGTTCGGCTCTCTTGAAGGTGTCGGACCTAACACCTTCGGCAGACTTGACAAGGACCTCTACCCCTTCTATGAAAGGGATATCAAAGATGGTCGTATGACGAAAGAGGGCGCATACGAGCTTATACGAAAGTTCCTTCTTTTATGGGACTGCCACTACGACCACGATATGCTGATGGTGGGATATGCTGACCACGAGCTTGAGAACACCTATACTCTCAGCGGATGTGACGACGAGGGAAATCCGCTGTGTAACGACCTTACTATCCTCTTTCTCCGTGCGACAAGAGAGGAAAAAATCATATTCCCAAAAATCAAGTGCCGTTTTTCAGCCAACTCTCCCAAGGAATACCTTGACGAGATTAACCGCTCCATAACAAGCGGAACAACTACCGTTCTTCTCCAGAACGACGAGGCAACAATCCCTGCGCTCGTCAGAGGCGGAAAGACACTTGACGAAGCAAGAGATTACTGTGTGACAGGCTGCTGGGGTGTAGCGACCTCGCAGGAAAAGTACGACCACGGAAGCTATCTCAATCTCTTAAAGCCCTTTGAGTATTCGATACATAATCTAACCGAGAAGATGGAAAGAGTTGGAATACAGTTTGAGAGCCTTGACGGCTGCTCCGACTTTGAAGAGCTATACGGAAGGGTGCTCAGAAACTCCGAGAGAATGCTTGACGCAAAGCTTGCAGTGACGAGAGGCGGAGGACAGATTTTCCACAAGGTTGACCGCTTCCCTATCTTCTCATCTACTCTTGAAAATTGCATAGACTCACGTAGAGATTTCACGATGGGCGGCGCGAAATACAACGACGACTATCAGCTCATATTCGGTCTGCCGAATATCGTAGACTCGCTGATGGCTATAAAAACACTGGTATATGACAGAAAAAAGTACACGCTCGATGAGTACCTTGACGCTGTGCGCAAAAATTTTGAAGGATATGAGGAGCTAAGAATTGAGGCTACCCGCTGTCACGGCTGGGGAGACGGAAACGAGGATTCCTCTGCTTTGGCGCATAGATTTAACTCTGACCTCTTCAAAATTTTCGGCACAAAGGTCGGTACTTACGGCGGCAAAGTGCATATGGGACACCTGACCTATACCGAGATTCGCTGGTGGGGTGAGGAAACTCTCGCTACACCCGACGGAAGAAGGAGCGGAGAATATTTCGCCCAGGGACTCACTCCCTCAAGGCTCAAAAGAATCCCTAATGTAGGCGACGTTATTAACAGTCTATCCTACCTTGACGGCTCTATGATGGCGGCAAACTCTGTTGTAAACATTATTCTCCCCCCAAAGATTTCACTCGACAGATGCGAGGGATTTCTTCGCGCAGTGGCGGGTACTGCCATCCAGTCTCTGCAGCTTAACTGCACATCAAAAGAGGAACTTCTTGACGCGCAGAAGAATCCCGAAAAATATCCCGACCTTATCGTGCGTGTTACGGGATTTTCCGCAAAGTTCACAAGCCTGACACCCGAATGGCAAGAAGAGGTAATTTCAAGGAATTTCTATGACTGAGAGAAAAGGAAAAATTTTTAATATACAAAGGTTTGCCGTAAGTGACGGCCCCGGAATACGCACGACCGTATTCTTCAAGGGGTGCAATCTCAGGTGTAAGTGGTGTCACAACCCCGAAAGTCAAAGCCCCGAGACACAATGGCTACTATACAAAAACAAATGCATCGGCTGTGGGCGGTGTGAAAATCTTACGGAGAATGACACTGATTTTATCTGTTTTCAAGGTGCGAGAGAGCTTTGCGGAAAGGAATACACCGCAGACGAGGTACTGCGCGAAATACTAAAGGATAAAAGATTCTACGAAAATTCTAAGGGCGGAGTGACCTTCTCAGGCGGAGAGTGTATGCTCCAAATCGATTTTCTTGAAGAGTTAATGAAGAGATGCAAGGAAAACGGCATACATACCGCTGTAGACACTGCCGGGCATATACCTTACGAATTTTTTGAGAGAATTATCCCCTATACCGACCTTTTTCTCTATGACGTCAAGTGCTTCGATAGTAAAAGTCATAAACAATACACCGGTGTCGAAAACGAGCTGATTTTAGAAAATCTCGGAAAGCTTCTTGCTACGGACAAGTCCGTTTACATTCGCATTCCCGTAATAGAGGGAGTCAACGACTCGACAGAAGAAATGAAAAGTATAAAAACGTTCCTTGACGAGCACGGCAAACCCGAAAAGGTAGAGCTTTTACCGTATCACGCACTTGGGGAAAGCAAGTATGAGGCTATGGGAATAGAGTGCGTGAAGTTTTCCGCACCGAGTGAAGAGAAAATGCAAAAATTAAACCAAATATTTGCACAAATGTAAATAAAAAAAGGCAATATCAAGCTTTATGCAAGATATTGCCTTCTTAATTTTTAGTTAACAGTTATGTTTGTGATACTTCCGAAATATGTATCGGTGTAACTTTCTCCCGTTACGGTTCCGGCTTGTGTAGCATCTTTTATAGAGCTTTCTGAGGTATCTGAATACGCATATCCCGCGCATCCTCCAACGTAAGCGCTTCCGGTTATCTCACCGCTGTTACTGAAATCAGTAGCGGTAATTTTCATTTCAGCACCGTCATAGTAACCTGTGTTTTCAGCATACAGATATCCAAATATACCGCCGACATAAGAGACTCCGGTGATATCACCCTCATTATTCATAAGAGAAATATCAAGGTAATATCTTGTGCTGTTATGACGTATTGTACCATTCAATCTTCCGGCTATTCCACCGACGTAATCCTTACCGATTATATCCGCCGTATTTTTGCAGGAGGAGAGGGTGTAGGTTCCGCTGAGAGGGATATCTCCCGCTATTCCGCCTACGTAATTTGACTCTTTAGCAGTAACGTAACCGCTTACAGAAACTCCCTCTATAACGTTAGTCGAATATCCGCAGCAAATTCCTATATAATTTCCTTCTGTGCTGACGTTTATATTTGCATTAACAACGTTGAGACGCTTAATAACGCCCTTTGAATTTCCGAAGAATCCTACGTAAGATTCCTGATTTGATATTTTAAGATTTGATATCTTGAAATTATAACCGTCAAAGGTTCCTTCAAAGGCGTTAGTTTCGGTTCCTATCGGCACCCACTCCGCATTAGCTAAATCTATATCACAGGCGAGCTTTACAGTCTTACCCGAAAAGTTAGTACCGGTATTTACAAGATATGCAAGTCCTGCCAACTCTTCTCTATTCTTTATGGCAAATTCGCTTTCACTCGAAATATACCAGGCAGTATCGACTTCTATCTCACCAAAGAGTTCTTCATCTTCACAGATAGCGCAAAATCTATCTACAAAGTGATGTCCTGCTTTTTCAACGAAACTATTAGTGTATTCCATTCCGCAATCACCACAGGTGTAAGTGGTATACCCCTGCTCCTCACAAGTGGGAGAGGTCACAACCTCTACAAGTGCGGAATGGTCACAGGACTCTTCAACCTGAAGTTCAAAAACTTCACCGTTAGTAAGAGTTATAATCACGTAGCCCTTGTAATCAATCTCCACCTTGGATATTCCGATCCCCTGCTCTCCATGTACTGCGGATGAATCTATGTCGAGAGATGCCCAAGTTGCACCCTCGTCATAGGATATCTCCCATATTTTTGTAATGTGGTTTATACGGAACATAGGAGATATTCCGTCCTCTCCTCTAATACCAATGAGAGATTGCAGCCACTCCTCTTCGGTTCCGACAAAACCGTTTTCTACAGCAATTTCATACGCAGATTTGCCGTTATCTCCCTTAGGTCCACCTTCTAAAAGGGAGCATCCGGTTAACGCAAAAAACGTTAACACACAAATTAACAGTAAAAATACTTTTTCATTCCGTTTCCTTTTCTGTTTTTTTATTTTCGGTAAAAACAAAAAGTGCGCCAACCGAAGTCAGCGCACCGAAAAACGCAAGATTCCAATTGTCGCCAAACAATCTATTCGAAGCATAGGACAAGCCATACTACTGAACGGGAGCTGCGTTTTTACACAAAACGAGTCTGTTCAGTAGTATTACAAAAAAAGCTATAATTATCCCATAAGCAAAAAAGGACCCTATAACTTCGAATATTAAGATTGTTTGGCGATTATAGTTTATCACAAGCGCTAGAAAAATGCAATATGTTTGATTAAAATGTTGAAAATAACAATAAAAAAGGTAACATCCACTTCTAAGTCGGGTGTTACCTTCTCATGCTATTTTAGCTTTTCAACTATCGTTTTGCTTGATTTGACTATAGAATCTCTCGGGTAAACTCCGCGCAGGGCCACAAGAGGATATACCGAGGTGTTTTTACCTATTACCGTGCCGGGATTAAGTACGCACCCGCAGCCTACGTCGGCTCCGTCACCGAGAAAGGCGCCTACCTTTCTAAGTCCCGTTTCGTAGTCTCGGTCAGCGTGGATAATGACGCTCTTACCGTCGGATTTGAGATTAGAGCAAATACTCCCTGCGCCGAGATGCGCGCGGTTTCCAAGCACGCTGTCACCTATGTAATTATAGTGCGGAACCTGAACAGAGTCTAAGAGGATAGCGTTCTTAATCTCGGTAGAGTTTCCTATGACACAACCTTCGCCTATTATGACGTTTCCTCTTATGAATACTCCCGGACGCAATTCGCTGCCCGCCCCTATTATAGCAGGTCCTTCTATAGTTGCTGTGGGATATATTTTCACGTTTTCTCCCACAATTACATCTTGCGAAATCCTTGTATATCCCGCAGGAATTGACTCTATCAATTTATAAATGTAACCTTTTATTTGCAAAAGCAGTTCCCAAGGATATTTAAACCTCTGAAAAAGCGGAATTATAATTTCGTTTTTACACTCGTAAAGCTGCTCTATAGTTAAGCTCTCACACACAGCTATGACCTCCCACCGCTATAGCCTGTGCTATCTCTTCGGCATAGAGGGTGCAAAGTGATTCTTCCTCACATTCAATCATAATACGGACTACAGGCTCGGTTCCGCTTTTACGAAGAAGAACTCTTCCCTTGCCGCCTATTCTATCCTCGACCTTGCGCACAGTCTCTATGACAAGCGGGTCGGAGATGGCGGTATCCTTATTTTTCACTCTGACGTTTTTCATATGCTGAGGATATAGCTTTACCTCTTCACGCAGCTTTGAAAGTGGGGATTTCAAGTCGCACATTTCCTCAGCCAGCATCAGCGCAGTAAGTATTCCGTCACCGGTTGTCGCATATTTTTTTATGATTATATGTCCCGATTGTTCTCCGCCAAGACAGTAATCGTTTTCCTGCATACACTCATATACGAATCTGTCTCCTACCGAGGTTTCTACGTGTTCTACCCCGATTTCGTCAAGAGTAGAGAGAAAACCGCTGTTTGACATCACGGTGACAACCACGGTATTTTTATTGAGATTTCCCTTGGTTTTAAGTCTTTTCGCCAGAATATATATTATAGCGTCACCGTCTACGACTCTTCCCTTTTCGTCTACCGCTATGCAGCGGTCTGCATCACCGTCAAAGGCAAAGCCGACGTCAAGATGCTTCTCGCGCACCAGCTTACAAAGCCCCTCTATATGAGTTGAGCCACATCCCTCGTTTACGTTCAGTCCGTCAGGCTCTGCGCCCATAATATAGGTCTGCGCTCCGAGTGCGCTGAAAACTGCGTTTGCTATATTCCAAGACGCTCCGTTTGCTGAGTCTATGCCTATTTTAAGATTTTTAAAGGAATTTGAAGCAAGGGATATGAGATATCCTACGTAGCGGTTACGGCCTGAAACGTAATCGTGTATACAGCCTATTTTTTCACCTATGGCAAGGGGAATATCCTCGCTCTCAATACCGAGATAGGAAAGATTTCCGTCTATATACGCCTCCATAAGAAGAGTGGTGGTATCGTCAAGCTTCTCTCCACGGGAGTTTATTACCTTTATTCCGTTATCGCAGAATGGATTATGCGAGGCGGTTATCATAATTCCCGCATCAAAAGAGTCCTGCCTCGTAACGTAGGAAACGCTTGGCGTAGTGGTTACGTGAAGCATATAAGCATCCGCTCCGCTTGACACGATTCCCGACGCTATAGCATATTCAAGCATATAACTTGAACGGCGAGTGTCCTTTCCTATAACTATTCTGGGACGGTATCCTGCCTTCTTGCAGCCGGAAATATTAGACCTATAGTACCAGCCTAAAAATCTGCCTATCTTGTAGGCGTGATGTGCAGTCAGCTCGACGTTTGCCTCTCCGCGAAAGCCGTCAGTTCCGAAATATTTTGGTTTACCGTTTTTATTTTCCTCTTTTCCCTTGATAAGAATTTTTTCAATCAGAAGCTCGTCGGTTGATACGCCAAAAAGCTCAGCAAGTTGCAAAATCTTATCAATTCCCGGCAAAGCTCCGTCAATCTCCCATTTGGAAACCGCCTGTCTTGAAACCGAAAGCATTTCAGCAAGCTCCTCCTGTGAATAACCTCCGCGGATTCTGAGATATGTTATCTTTTCTCCTATGGTCATAACGCACTCCTTATATAAAAACTTCTTTCCTATTATATGTAATTATACCAAAATCCGAGACCTGTGACAACCAAGTAGAGTTGATTTTTTTAGCAACCGCAGGTTGCGAGAGTTGTATGCTGTAACCTTTTAAGTTTTATTTTCTATAATTTTTACAAACTCCTCCATAGCTCTTGTCTTGACCTTGCGCTTTTTGTAATAAAAATACACCTTTCGCTTTGCCTCTTCGCCCTCGAGCTTAAAATAGCATAGACTATGATGATTAGGAAGCTTTGCCGCCAGGGTGTCACTGACAAAGGTTGCGCCTATTTCCGTAGCCGCTGTCATATACGCGGTTGCCTGCTGATTTAATTCAAGTACTATCTGCGGGTGAAAGCCTGCTGCAGAGCAAAGCGCATCCCCTCTTATTCTCGTATCGTTTCCTGCCGAGAGCATTATAAACGGAATATCCTTAAAGTGACTGAGTGGGACGGTTGGAAAAACGTCTGAAAGATATTCTCCCGATGCGAATTTTTCTTCTGTAATAGCATATTTTGAGAGCTTCTTGCAGAGCTCGAATTTCTTAGGCACTGCAAGTAAAATATGCTCTCTTGAGTATAGCTCTCTATCATAAAGCGCTCTGTCGTAATGATTGTTATCTATCACCAAATCAAGACTACCCTCAGAAAGCAGCTCTTCAAGAAACTTTGTATTTCCCTCTATAAGACTAATTTCAACCGCAGGATATCTATTCTTGTATTCGGTGATTATCGCAGGGAGAGTGTAAGCGGCAAAAACGTTACTTGCTCCTACCGTAAGATTTCCTCGTTTAAGTCCTTTAACTCCGTTTATATAATTTTTAAATTCCTCTTCTGTTTTATTTATCTCTTCGACTGCTTTTATATAAGCCTCTCCTATTTCGGTAATCCTTATCGGTGATGCACTACGGTCAAATATCATAGCTCCGATTTCTTCCTCTACACCCTTTACCTTGGCACTGAGGTATGGCTGACTTATATAAAGATTCTCTGCTGCCTTGGAAAAGCTCCTCTCTTTATATACCTCGTAAACGTAATCCTTCCATCTAAACATTTTTCCCTCCATCTTATAACTTATAGGTTATAAGTGTTATATGATTATAAGTGCTTGACTATATTATAAGCCTTTGATATAATAAAGTCAAGAAAGTTTTTGGGAGTTTATTATGAACGCTATAAAAACCGCAGAACGTATGGAAACCATACATTCTGATATAAGAGGCCCGCTTTTCGTAGAGGCTATGGAAATGGAAAAGCGCGGCGCAAAAATACTTAAGCTTAATACGGGAAATCCTGCTACGTTTGGCTTCGAGCTTCCCGATAGCATAAAAAAAGCTCTCGACGGCGCTGCTGAGCGAGGACTTGGCTACTGCGATTTCAAGGGTATGCCCGACGCAAGAGAGGCTATATGCGAGTATCACAAATCCAAGGGACTTGTGGGAATATCCCCTGACGATATTTTTATCGGTAACGGCGTAAGCGAGGTTGTAAACTTTGCTCTTATGCCTCTTCTTAACCCTGGTGACGAGGTGCTTATCCCCACGCCAAGCTATTCTCTCTGGACAAACAGCGTTATTCTCGCGGGTGCGAAGCCCGTATTCTATATCTGTGACGAGGCGGCAGATTGGCAGCCCGATATAATCGATATAAAATCAAAGATTACCGATAAAACACGCGCTATAGTGGTTATAAATCCGAATAACCCTACGGGAGCGCTCTACTCTGACGAAATTCTTATAAAAATTGCTGACCTGTCAAGAGAAAACGGACTTCTCATTTTCTCCGACGAAATATACGACAGACTGGTAATGGACGGAAAGAAGCACACCTCTATTGCCGCTCTTGCTCCCGACATTCCCGTAGTTACTATGAACGGACTATCAAAATCTCACTGCCTCTGCGGTTACAGATGCGGTTGGATGATAATAAGCGGACCGCGTGAGCTTACGGAGGACTACAAGGCAGGAATAGTCAAGCTTACCTCTATGCGCCTGTGCTCAAACACTCTTGCTCAAACGGTAATACCCGCAGCGCTCGCCGATATGGATACTCCCACCTCAATGATAATGCCCGGCGGCAGAATATACGAGCAGAGAGAGGCAACCGTAAAGGCGCTTGAGAAAATCGAGGGACTCTCGTTTGTTAAGAATAGCGCGGCATTCTACCTTTTCCCAAAACTTGACGTAAAGCGCTTTAATATCACAAGCGACAAGAAGTTTGCCCGCGACCTTCTTCTTGCCACAAATATCCTGCTCGTTCCCGGTAGCGGATTTGACTTTCAGACTCCCGACCATTTCAGAATAGTTATGCTCCCTCACCCCGAAGTTCTCACCGACGCAATGGAGAGAATGGGTGAATTTCTTAAAAACTATAAGCAAAAGTAAATTACAGTTTACATATTTGAACATAAAAAGCGACTCGAATAAAATCGAGTCGCTTTACTTTTTTACTTAAGAGAGTCAACGTATCTGCACGCTGCAAGAGCTGCAACAGCTCCGTCGGCAGCTGCGGTGGTAACCTGTCTTACAGACTTTGTACGGCAGTCACCTGCTACGAAAACGCCCTTATATTCGGTCTCCGGAAGACAGCTTTCACCTGCCGAAACGTAGCCGTAAGAATCAAGCTTTACTATATTCTCAAAGGCTTTGTTCTCGGGAATCTGTCCTATAGCAACGAATATTCCGTCAAGAGTAAGAAGGGTCTCTTCTCCGCTCTTTTCGTTTCTTATTTTGATACCTGTGATTTCTGTGTCTCCGCAGAGCTCGGTAACGACGGAGGAAAGAATAACCTCAACGTTATCTCTCTTCGAAACCGCTACCTGAAGCGCGCCCTCGCCTGTAAGGAAGTCGAGATTCTGCACTACGTAGACCTTCTTGCATCCCTCGGAAAGAAGAACAGCCTCCTGAAGCGCGGTGTTTCCGCCGCCGATTATAGCAACCGTTCTTCCCTTATAGAATGCGCCGTCACAAACCGCGCAGTAGGAAACGCCCTCGCCTACGAAATCCTCTTCTCTGTCAATTCCGAGGCTTCTGTGCTTAGAGCCCGTCGCAATTATAACGCTTTTACCGAAAAACTCGCCACCGAGGGTGACAACGGAGTATCCCAAGTCAATGGGGGTAACACCCGTAACCTCGTCAAACTCAATGTCTGCGCCGTGGGTGGTAACCTGGTCAAGAAGCTTCTCTGCAAACTCATTTCCGCTCATTGCCAGAAAGCCGGGAATATTCTCTACTCTGGGAGAATGAGTAATCTGTCCGCCGAAGCTGGACTTTTCTATAAGAAGAACGCTCTTCTCGGCTCTTCTTGCGTAGAGCGCCGCGGTCATTCCCGCGGGCCCTGCGCCTATTACTATTATGTCGTACATTGACGCCTCCCGATTACTTGCGCTCGGTATACGCCCTGATGTTAGAAAGGTTTACTATCTTCTCGCCCGAAGAGGTTACGAGAGTGGGAGCCTGACGGATGCCGTACTTCTCTACGAGGTCAGCGTGCTCGTTTGCCATAAGCTTCTCATAGGGAATTCCTGCCTTGTCAAGGAAGGTTGCAGCAGCCTTGCAGTTAGGACAAGTAGGAGTTGCAAAAAGGATTGCCTTCTCGTCAATAGTTTCTGCCGCCGCCATCTCAACCTCATCAACTACTGCGCTAAGGTTAAGGGGAGCTTTCTTCTCCATCTTCTCGGGAGAGTATACTACTCTGTCCTTATACTCCTGCGACTTACCGTCGTTCCAGTTCTGAACGGGACGGTAGTAGCCTGTGATACGGCTGTAAACCTCAGTAGGCTCGCCGCAGTGAGGACACTTGTACTGCTCACCTACGAGATATCCGTGAGTCTTACATACGGAATAGGTAGGAGAAAGAGTATAGTAAGGAAGCTTGTAGTTTTCAGCGATGGTTCTGATAAGAGTTGCAGCGCTCTTCCAGGTAGGAAGCTTCTCACCGAGGAATGCGTGGAATACGGTTCCTGAGGTGTAACGTGTCTGAAGCTCGTCCTGAATGTCAAGAGCTGCGAATATATCGTCGGTGTAACCAACGGGAAGGTGAGAGGAGTTGGTGTAGTAAGGAGTTTCACCGTTTGCAACGTCTGCCGCAGTAACGATGTCGGGATAACGGCGAAGGTCGTGCTTAGCAAGACGGTAGGTGGTGGACTCTGCGGGAGTAGCCTCAAGGTTGTAGAGGTCGCCGTACTTCTCCTGATAGTCGGAGAGACGCTCACGCATGTGGTCGAGAACCTCCTTGGTAAATTCCTGAGTCTCAACGTGAGTCATATCCTTACCCAGCCACTTAGCGTTAAGACC
>JAZRLJ010000162.1:0-10943 GCA_045646755.1 Eubacteriales bacterium
TCACCAAAAAAGATAGGCACTCACGAGGAGTGCCTATCTTTTTTGTTTTTGACTATTAAAATCCCCTTTTTCATTAAAAAGATTCTGAAAATCGTAGTTTTTGTCCATATTTTTATAGAAAAATATCTTTACTATTATAAAATAAAATGATATAATGACCTTAAATTATATAAGATGCGAAAGTGAGGTGGTCTTATGTCTTTAGTCTGGTACGAAAAGGATGCTGACAGAGCTGACAGCATAATATTTCAGCATCGCTGCTTTGACGAGGACGGAGCGAAGGATCATCTTCAGCATTTTCACTGTGGCGTGGAGCTGGTGTTCGTTGTGCAAGGTGATTGTGAGGCCTACGTAGATGAGAAGAAATATGTTCTTCATTCCGGAGACATATGCTACGTTGACGGTGTGAGCACGCACAAGTTTTGCTATAGTAGGGGGAACGAATGCTACGTAGTTGTATTGAGCCCCGGGTATTCAAATAATGCAAATCGACTTGCAAGCGTATCGTTTGAAACGATAAACAGGCATAACGATGGCTTTGAAAATATAAAAGCCTTTCTCGATTTCTCCTTCGCAAACTGGGACGATGGCTCGGTTTCTTTTAAGCAAGGCTTTGCCGATATGCTTATGGGGATGATGCATAGGTACTATCCTACCGTAGAAAAAAAGGATTTTAGAAAGAACGACAAGGCCCTGTTTGAAGCGGTTAAATACATAAATGAAAACTGTAAGCAGAATATCGAGATATGTGATCTTGCCGAAAAATTTGGATACACCGAGAATTACTTTTCTGCAATATTGAAGAGGTTCGTTGGAATGAGCTTCCGAGATTACATAAATCGCTGCCGAATATTAGAATATATGCGCTTGAGGAATGAAAAACCGAATATTTCCGTAACGGCCGCCGCGGAGCTATGCGGATTTGGCAGTGTAAAAAGCTTCTACCGAGCAAAGAAGAAATTTGAAAATGAGAACACACTCTGAGAGGTTGAAAATATGGACAATAAAAGATTTGATCTGACACTAAACAGCTGGGGCCCATACAACAAGGACTACCTCGGAGTATGTCACGTCGCTGATAAGGAAAGGGGAGCGACCTTTAACGTAGAGCTTTTTCCCGGACTTTTCAGAAGAAACGTCATAGCTTCTCGCGCTACCTCCGATATGGGACTTAAGATGTGGGGAGCAAACGCCTCGCTCACACGTTTTACATACCGCTACGAGCTTGAATGGAAGGACAGAATATACTGTGACGCAGATTTTATTATTACAGACGATAAGAGATGCGATATAACCTGCACCTTCGTTAATAATACCGACAAGGTCCAGTCTGTGAATCTTAATCTCTGCGCTTCTCTTCAGTATCCCGTTCTTAAGTCGGGAGCTGAGAGAGTTGGGTATATCATTCCTTATGAGGCAAGGCTGACTGACGGCTGCCGTCTGGTTGACGCTCTTGATTATGATTCTATCGTATGCGCCGAGACTCTTGCTACTGACGGCAGATATCTGGGCGAGACTTACGTGGATGGCGGAACGGGAAAGAGCAGAGCGATTGGCGGAGAGTATTTCTTCTCGGATAAGCATTATGTAAATTATACTTTGCAAAACAGTGATAAAAACCTGCTTATACGCTACAGCTCAAATGAAGATACAAAGATTATTATAACCGTTAACGTCAAGAAAAAGGCTGTGAGCCTCAAGGCTTCTCCGAAGTTTTCCGTAGTATGCGTAAAGCTCCCTAAACACGAGACGGGCGATATTCTTACGCTTTCGCCTACGGGAGAGGGAGTAACGCTAGACTCTCTCGTTCTTGGCGATAAGGTTACATCGACTGAGTTTGCGCCCATTAAGTATAGCGTTGAAGCAGAGAGGAAAATTTCCGATTGCAGTATGACGCTTTCCTACGAGGGTATTCCTACCGTCTATACTATAGAGTGGAAGGAGCGCGCGCAGATGGTGCGCCGCTACTACTATAACGACATCGGACACGCCTTGACCCTTCGTCTTCATAACCACGTTGACCCAGTACTTAAAACCGACGGCGCGTTTGCCGTTTACGAGGACGTACTTTCTGAGCCTCTTTATCTTGAGGCCGGTGAGACGAAGGTGCTTCACTTTACCGTTTATTCGGGCGAGAAGACCGAGAAGACGGACGCGAGTGACCTCTATAGCGTAAGCTCTAATTCTGACGGTGAGAAATTTGCTTTCTCTCAGAATATGATGGCTTACAATACCTTCCTTAACGTAGTTTATCCCATATACACCAGACGCCAATATATAAGACACAATACTCCCGGCAGACTTTGGGACAGCCTTTATTCATGGGACTCGGGATTTATCGGTATGGGACTTGCGACGGCTGATTTCGAGCGCGCATTCGACTGTCTTAACACCTATCTCGTACCCGCGGGCGATATTCATTCTCCCTATATTTTCCATGGCAGCGTAGTACCTACGCAGATTTATCTCTATCAGTATCTGTTCAACAGATATCCCGAGCATAGAGACCGACTCAAAGAGCTTTATCCTATGGTTAAGCAGTACTTTGATTTTTATGCCAAAATGGACGAAAAAGAAGGTCAGATGAAATCCGGCCTTATAAAGACCTGGGATATATTCTACAATTCGGGTGGATGGGACGATTATCCCGCTCAGCTCTATATGCACACTGTGAATAACGATGAGGTCGGCACGCATAATACCACTCCCGTTATCACATCTGCGGTAACTGTTCTTATCGCTAAGATTTTGCGTTCGATTTCCGAGGAAATGGGCATTGGCGACTCTGCCGATTATGAGTGCGCGATAGAGAAGTATTCTCTTGCTATACAGAAGCACACATGGAATGAAGAGACGGGATATTTCTCATATCTTCTTCACGATAAGGAGGGAAATCCCAAGGGATTTCTTAAGTATGAGGACGGTACTGATTTCAATATGGGTTTTGACGGAATATATCCGTATATTGCAGGTATAACAGACGAGCATCAGAACGGTCGCATAGTTTCGAATATTGTAGACGGTCTCTTTACGAGGAGCGGTGTCGGTGTCGTTGACACGCGCGCGCCATACTACAGAAACGACGGATATTGGAACGGCTCCGTATGGATGCCTCATCAGTGGGAGCTTTGGAAGTCTCTCTTTGACTACGGCGAGGGTGCGCTTGCATTCAGAATAGCGAATACCGCACTTACTCTCTGGAAAAACGAGGTTGAAGAAACCTACTGCTGCTTTGAGAACTTTATGAGCGCAAGCGGTAGAGGAAGCGGCTTCCATCAGTTCTCCGGACTCTCCACTCCCGTGCTTATGTTCTTTGAGAGCTACTACAAGCCCGGTACAGTAACTCTCGGTCTTCGCTCTGTAATAATAAATGAAGAGTGGAATGAGGAAAAGAGCTCGCTTCACCTTACCTATAAGTGTGATTCAGACTCACCCATAGCTCTTATTTGTCTTGCCGAGGGTAAGAAATACAGCTTTACCGCTGACGGAAAAGAGCTTGAGGCAAAGCGGGTGACTGAGGGCGCATACGAGGTAGAAATACCAAGTGGCAGAGCAGAGCTTTTTGTAAAAGAAATATGATGCTAACACATCAAAAAACGAACTATTTTACTTGAATTTGTACTATTTTCCATTGTAATACTATTTTCTTTATAGTATAATGAACTCAAAATATTGCTAAGGAGAATTCCGCATGGATAAGTTTATGAGAAAACCTCTTCTGTCTGAGCTCACTCTCCGTGAGAGAATAGGACAGACCGCAGCGCCGATTATGACCAAATTTCTCGGCTCTGATAATATACCCGAATATATGGAGAAAAATCCCTACGGCTTTTTCTGGGTAAGCGGAAATGCAAAGCTTCAGTTTGTTAACGTAGCGTACGAGGTAGATCCCACGACGGTTGACAGAGAGTTTTCAAACGCATTCCGTAAGCTTGTATGCGAGGTAAACTCAGGACTCAGAATTCCCGTTATTCCGGGAATGGACGCAGAGAGAGGCGCGAAGAGAGTAATATGTAATCTCACCGAGCTGACCACCGCTACGGGACTTGCAGCTACCGGTGACGAAAATATCGTTTATGAAGCAGGAGCTTGCATAGGCAGAGAGGTAAAAAGCTGCGGAGTAAGATGGATATGGGGTCCCGTAGCAGATAACGCTTCTCACACAGCATCGGTAATGCTGGGTAGAACCTTCTCAACAAATCCCGATGATATAACAAAGTATACGAAGGCATATACAAACGGACTTCAGTCCGAGGGTGTTGCCGCAACGCTTAAGCATTTTCCCGGTCATGACAGCAAGGATTACAGAGATTCTCATATAACTCCTGTTGCTATTATGGATAGCTACGACGAGTGGTATGAAAGACAGGGAAGAATATTTGAGGAGTGCGGTAAGGCAGGCGCACTCTCGATGATGATAGGACATTACGCTTTTCCTGCGGTAGACGATTCAAACAACGGAATAGTATACGTTCCCGCCCCCGCATCTAAGAAGATTATAACGGGAATTCTCAGAGAGAAATTCGGCTATAACGGAGTTCTTGTAACTGATGCTGTTGGAATGGGTGCGATATGCGACTACTTTGACACAAATCTTGACATGTACGCGGCTATATATAATGCAGGTGTGGATGTTATTCTCGGAGCTAACGACGATAACTTCATAGATATGATAGAGGAGGCAGTCCTCTCGGGAAAAATAAGTGAGGATACCATAAATGCCGCATGTCAGAGAGTTCTCGATATGAAGGAAAAGCTCGGAATGTTCGAGGAAGAGAGAGACGTATTCCCGAGCGAAGCCGAGGCAGTAAAGAAAACTAAGGAGTTCTCACAGAAGAATGCCAATAAGATCATAACTTGGGTACAGAACAAGGGAGATCTTCTTCCCCTTAAGAGCGAAAAAATTAAGAAGGTTGCGCTTGTTTATATTGGATATTCTAGCGTCGTTAAGGGATTTTTCAAACCTGCAATAGAAGAATTTGAAAAGCGTGGTGCAGAGGTAACGCTCTTTACCGAGACTCTCGATAAAGAAGAGCTTTACAAGATTAGGGACGAGTATGATTTCATAGCTTACTTCGTCCACCTAGCTCCACATTCCCCGTATGGTACGGCAGGATTCGTTGAAAAGCAGGCACAGATGTTCAATTATATTACCAAAATTGATAAAGAAAAATCCGTAGCTATAGGAGCAGAGTCCCCTTACGTATGGTTTGATTGGCTTCCCGGAGCTGAGAGATTTATAAATATCTACGGCTGGGAAGAGGAGGTTATGAGAGCTCTTGTACGTGGTTTCTACGGTGAATGCGAGTTCGAAGGAAAATCTCCTGTGCCCCTCGACCCTCTCAGAGGCTGATTTGGAAAGGATATAATAATGAAGAAAATATCAACGGAAAATGCCCCCGCAGCTATAGGGCCTTATTCTCAGGCAATAGTTTCGGGTGGATTTGTATTTACCTCGGGACAGATTCCGATAAATCCCAAAACCTCTCTTGTAGACGCCGTAGGAATTGAGGCTCAGGCAGAGCAGGTTATGAAGAATCTCGGTGCGGTTCTCAAGGCGGCAGGAAGCTCTTATGAAAGGGCGGTTAAAACCACCTGCTTCCTTGCTGATATGGCGGATTTCGCAGTCTTCAACGAGGTTTACGCAAGATACTTTACCGAAAAGTCGGCGCGCTCCTGCGTGGCTGTAAAGACTCTTCCCAAGGGTGTTCTTTGCGAGGTAGAGGTTATCGCAGAGATTTAAAAATAAAATATTCAAGGCAAGAGTTTGGAATTTTTCCAACTCTTGCTTTTTTCTTTCTTCCTATCCCAGAGGATTACTTTTATGGAAAAATCCTTGCATTGAAAAGGGGAGGGGGGTGTGCTAGAATATAGGAGCGAAACGCAATTACGAAAGAAAGGAGGAATTTATGAAGAAAACGTTGATAAGACTGTCCTCGGCGCTTATGCTTTTGACAACGCTGTTCTCTCTTTGTTCCTTTACCGTCTCAGCCGCGCAGCCCGAAATCTCCTCTGAGAGCAGAGATGTAACCAGAAAATATCTTTCGGTTTACGGAGTGAAAAGTAAGCAGTTAGGCTCATACGCAAGAAAAAGCGTATACATAAACGGAAAAGTGGCAGACTACAGTGGAAGAATAATAGACGGAGTTGCGTATCTTCCCGTTAAGAGCTTTATAGAGGATATTGCGGGCGCAAAGGTAAGCTACTCTTCGGCTACTAAGACTTTGACTGCATACGGAAACGGATATAATATTTCCATTTCCGATGGCGCGTACGTTTTATACTCCTCGGACAGACCTATGTTCTCTATGATGCCTGCGGTTGTACTTTCAGACGGTAATATGTACGCACCGATAACGACTCTTTCACGCGCTCTTGGAGTAAGCATATCCTATAACGGCTCGTATGTTTCCGTAAGTGGTAAGGCTTCACCTATCGCTCACGCATCAAAGTTTTACAGAGAAGACGAGGTATACTGGCTCGCTCGCATAATCAACGCAGAGAGCCGCGGAGAGCCTCTTTTGGGACAGATAGCGGTAGGGGGAGTTGTGCTTAACAGAGTTAAGTCGTCTCTTTATCCCAATACTATCTGGAGCGTAATTTTTGACAAAAAATACGGAGTGCAGTTTAGTCCCATTCTTGACGGCAGCATTTACGCGGAGCCGACCTATACCGCAATTCTTGCCGCCAAGATATGTCTTGATGGCTTCTCACTTTCGGACGACACGCTGTTTTTCCTCTATCCGAGAGCCTCGACTTCCTCGTGGATACCGCATAACAGAGAATATGTCTTCACCATAGGAAAGCACGACTTTTATAAGTAAAAAAGAAAAAATCGCCGAAATTTTCGGCGATTTTTTTATTCGGTATTGAAAATTTTTTCTCTCTGTTGTATACTGTTATCATAAAGCTTTTTTGAAAAGAGGATTTTATTATGGTATACAGATTAAAGGTAGCGGGAATAGAGAGAGACCTTCCTCTTTGTCCCATATCAGACACTCTTAATATAGGCGCGTTTATCCTTTTCGGTGACGTAGAGCTTACCGAGAAATGCGCAGAGGCTCTTTACAGCAGAGCTCCCGAGCACGACGTTATGATTACCGCGGAGTCTAAGGGTATTCCTCTTATCCACTCAATGTGCAGACTTTCGGGCAGAAACCGTTACGTTCTCGCACGCAAGGGAATAAAGCTCTATATGCGTGACGTAATCAAGTGTGAGACCAAGTCTATCACCACCGCTTCAAAGCAGACTCTCTACATAAACGGCGAGGATGCTGAATATATGAAGGGCAAGAGAGTTCTTATCGTCGACGACGTAATAAGCACAGGCGGCTCTCTCGCGACTCTTGAAAATATCGTAGAGCAGTCGGGAGGTATCGTTGTCGGAAAGATGGCTATTCTTGCGGAAGGCGATGCCATCAACCGTAAGGATATCATATATCTTGAAAAGCTTCCCCTCTTTGACGCTAAGGGAAATCCCATAGAATAAAGGGTAACGGCGCCGCCTCGTAGATACTTAAGACGGGGAGGCGCTATTCTTTACGCCATATATTTTCTTAGCTTTTCGATAGCGCCCTTTTCGAGTCTTGAAACCTGAGCCTGAGAGATACCTATCTCGTCTGCGATTTCCATTTGAGTTTTGCCTCTGAAGAATCGGCGGGATATAATATCTCTTTCCCTATCCCCTAGCTTTTTGATAGCCTCCTTCAGGGTTATGCTCTCAATCCATTTGTCGTCCGAGTCTCCGTCAGCCGTAAGCTTGTCTATCACGTAGGTGGAATCCTCGCTTCCGTCGTTATATACGGAATCGTATAGTGATACGGGCTCTACGATAGCTTCCATTGCTTCACCGACACTGCTTTCTGACTCACCCAGAATTTTTGCTATTTCGGAAATACTCGGCTCGCTGCCCTTGTCGAGCGAAATTTTTTCCTTGACCTGCAGGGCTCTGTAAGCGAGGTCTCGTACACTTCGTGATATTCTCATAGAGTTGTTGTCTCTCATATATCTGCGTATTTCACCTATTATCATAGGGACGGCGTAGGTAGAGAATTTTACGTCTAAATCAAGGTTGAAGTGGTCTATTGCCTTTATGAGTCCTATGCAGCCTACTTGAAAAAGGTCGTTTGCAGACTCACCCTTTGAAGAAAACTTTGAGATAACGCTGAGCACGAGTCTGAGGTTTCCTAGTATAAGCTCCTCGCGTGCCGTTTTATCCCCATCTGCCGATTTTCTGAGCAGCTCTCTTTTTTTGCTTTCGGGTAGTGTTGTCAGCTTGGAAGTATCGACACCGGGAATTTCAACGTAATTTCTTCGCATATATATCCTCCGCAGAGTTGTGTATGTAAGTATTCCCAGCTTTAGCTGAAATACACCCGAGCGGAGCATAGAAAAAAGAATTTTATAGATTACATTATTATTAAAATGGAGAAAAATATGTATATTTCAGGTCTACAGAAATTAACTCTGCTCGATTTTCCGGGCAGACTTGCCGCCACCGTATTTCTCGGGGGCTGTAATTTCCGCTGTCCCTTCTGTCATAATGCAACCCTCGTACTCTCGCCTGCTAAGTGCGAGAATATAAGCGAGGATAAATTCTTTGAATTTCTCGAGTCAAGACGCGGCAAGCTCAGTGGCGTATGCGTTACGGGCGGAGAGCCTACGCTATATCCCGACCTGAAAAGATTTATAAAGAAAATAAAGGATATGGGCTTTGCAGTAAAGCTTGATACCAACGGCACCTCCCCCGACCTTCTATCAGAGCTTATAGACAAGGGACTCGTTGATTACGTGGCAATGGATATAAAGAACTGTCCCGAGAAATATCCTCTTACCGTCGGGGTAAAGTGCGATATGGAAAAAATAGGAAGGAGCGTATCCCTTCTTCTTGAGGATAAGGTTGATTATGAGTTCAGAACAACCGT
Organism: Eubacteriales bacterium; assembly: GCA_045646755.1. GTDB lineage: Bacteria > Bacillota > Clostridia > Oscillospirales > CAG-272 > UBA1740. The sequence goes on from JAZRLJ010000162.1 coordinate 8,925, forward strand.
TGTAAAAGAACTTCATACAGAAGAGGATTTTGTGGCAATTTCCAAGTGGATTTATGGCGCAAAACGCTATTTTTTACAGACCTTTGAGGACTCCGGAGACCTTATAGGACAAGGGTTTTCGGCATATTCGAGGGAGGAGAGCGAGGGTATTTTAAGGCGGATTTTACCAAATGTACCAAATGCACAAATTCGCTCTTGAAAACACAACATATTGTAGAAAATTCAGAAAAAAACACAATATTTTGATTTTGGCATTGACAAACGACACTAAATATAGTATACTGTTAGTACCGCAATTTTGAAAGAAATAATCACGACAGGAGAAAAAGAAATGTACACAGTTTTAAAAAGAGATGGCAAAATAGTTGACTTCGACCTCTCTAAGATTGCAAACGCAATCGCTCTTGCCTTTGATGCACAGGAAAGGCAGTATAATCAGAATATCATCGACTTCCTCGCTCTTAAGGTTACGGCTGATTTTGAACCCAAGATTATCAATTCTCACATAGCTGTTGAAGATATCCAGGACAGCGTTGAGTCCGTTCTTATTCAGGCAGGATACGATGACGTTGCTAAGGCATACATCATCTACCGCCGTCAGCACGAGAAGCTTCGTAACGTAAAGAATACTATTCTCGACTACAGAGATATAGTTGACAGCTACGTTAAGGTTACCGACTGGAGAGTTAAGGAAAACTCCACCGTTACCTATTCCGTAGGAGGACTTATCCTTAATAACTCGGGTGCTATTACCGCTAACTATTGGCTCTCCGAGATTTACGACGATGAGATTGCAAACGCGCACAGAAACGCAGACATTCATCTTCACGACCTTTCCATGCTTACAGGTTACTGCGCGGGTTGGTCTCTTAAGCAGCTTATTCAGGAAGGACTTGGCGGAGTTACAGGTAAGATTACCTCTGCTCCTGCAAAGCACCTTGCAACCCTCTGCAACCAGATGGTTAACTTCCTCGGAATTATGCAGAATGAGTGGGCAGGCGCTCAAGCATTCTCCTCATTCGATACCTACCTCGCTCCCTTCGTAAAGGTAGACAACCTCTCTTACGATGCAGTTAAGAAATGCATTGAGTCCTTTATCTACGGTGTAAATACACCGTCGAGATGGGGTACTCAGGCTCCCTTCTCAAACATTACTCTTGACTGGACTGTTCCTAACGACCTTGCAGAGCTCAACTGTATAGTTGGCGGTAAGGAAATGGACTTCAAGTACAAGGATTGTAAGGCTGAGATGGATATGATCAACCGCGCCTTCATCGAGACTATGATCGAGGGTGACGCTAACGGCCGCGGCTTCCAGTATCCTATTCCTACCTATTCTATTACCAGAGACTTTGACTGGTCTGAGACCGAGAACAATAAGCTTCTCTTTGAGATGACCGCAAAGTACGGAACACCTTACTTCTCTAACTATATCAATTCCGATATGGCGCCCAGCGACGTAAGAAGTATGTGCTGCAGACTTCGACTTGACCTCAGAGAGCTCAGAAAGAAGTCGGGCGGTTTCTTCGGAAGCGGTGAGAGCACCGGTTCTGTAGGTGTTGTTACCATCAATATGCCCAGAATTGCTTATCTTGCAGCTGACAAGGACGACTTCTATGCTCGTCTTGATAGGATGATGGACATCTCCGCTCGTTCTCTTAAGATTAAGCGTACCGTTATCACCAAGCTTCTTGACGAGGGACTTTATCCCTACACCAAGCGTTACCTTGGCACCTTTGCAAACCACTTCTCGACTATCGGTCTTATCGGTATGAACGAGGTTGGTCTTAACGCTAAGTGGCTTAAGAAGGATATGACTCACGTTGAGACTCAGGAATTTACCAAAGAGGTTCTCGACCATATGCGTGAGCGTCTTTCCGACTATCAGGAGCAGTACGGTGACCTTTACAACCTTGAAGCTACTCCCGCTGAGTCGACCTCTTACCGTCTTGCTAAGCACGACAAGAAGTTCTATCCCGACATTATCTGTGCAACAGACAAGAACAAGGGCAACACTCC
>JAZRLJ010000163.1:0-6200 GCA_045646755.1 Eubacteriales bacterium
TTCATTGAACCTTTTTGTTTCATCATTATGAAAACTACCGTAACAGCCGAAACGTACTGAGATATTATAGTAGCAAGAGCAACGCCGTCTACCGCCATATCACAGCCAATAACGAAAACAAGGTTCAGCGCAACGTTTAAAAGTCCCGAAAAAGCAAGTATATAAAGCGAGGATTTTGAATCTCCAAGTGAGCGAAGCACTGAAGCTCCGAAATTATAGAGCAGATTTCCCGGAATACCAATGCATATTATCCTGAGATAAAGGAGCGCACCTTCAAAGAGCTCTGCTTTGGTATCCATTGCTATGAGCAGTGGCTTTGAAAGAATAAGACCGAGCGCCGCCAGACCAATACCAAAGATAATAGAGAGAAGAACTGAGGTATGTATTGATTTTTCCAGCTTTTTCTCATCCTTAGCGCCGAAATGCTGGGCAACTATAACGCCTGCGCCTGCGGAAAAGCCAAGAGCAAAGTTGATAAGACAGGTAGATATTATAGAGGTACATCCGACTGCGGCAAGCGCATTCGGGTCGCTTGCATATCTTCCGACGACGATTTTGTCTGCCATATCGTAGCAGACCTGTAAAAGTCCCGACGCCATAAGGGGTATGGCAAATAAAAACAGTCTCGAGAAGATAGGGCCTGTGGTGAAGTCTCGCTTTGAGTTTTTTATCGCTGCGGTGGACATTTTATTCTCCTTTTTACTGAGTGTGGTTTCAGTTCTCTTGCATTATACCATATTCTTATTGACTTTTGCTGTCAGTTTGCAAGTGAAAATATTCATTTTTTTCAACTTTCTGAGCTTTGGCAAAGCAAACAGAAGGAGAACTATATATGCAATTGAGGCTAGAGTCCAGGAAATCGAGTATGACGCCATAAGAGGTATGGCAAGTAGAAATAGTCTTGAGAAGATAGGGCCTTTTGTGAAATCTCTTTTCAGAGCTTTTAGAGACGTGTCTTTCATTTTTCTACTCTTTATATTTTAGCTATGCTTGTGTCTGACTCTTCGATTTTGGGCGCGGTAATTTCTTTGAGCTTCTTTTCCGCAAGGATTCTTGACGTTCCGAGAAGAATCAAGCAAACTATCCAGGAAGCGGGGTAGCAGAGCATAAGACCGACGGGAGAATTTAACGTCGGGAATACTGTGTAAATCCAGACCACACGAGTGCCGCAAATGCCGATTGTGTAAAGTATCATTTGCACAATGGAGTATCCCAGGCCTCTGAGCGCTCCTGAAAGCACCGAAACAACACCTAGCAAGAAGTAGGTCGTGTTAAGCAGAAGGTTGAGCTCTTTAGTCGTTTTTAATATTACGTCTATGTTGGTTGCATTAGCAGGCATAAAGAGCATTGCAAGCGGCTTAGTCAGAAGAAGCACTATCACACCGCATATGAGTCCGACAGTAACTACCTGTATGATGGAATAGGTAAGCGACTGGTGTATTCTCTTGCGGTTTTTGGCTCCGTAGTTCTGTGCCGTAAAGGTAAGACAGGTGGTTGCGAATGCCGAAACTACGCAGTAGAGTAGGTTATCAATGTTGGTGTTTATGGTATATCCCGTATAAACGTAAGGGTCAAAGGTATTCATACTGCTTACTATGAGCATATTCGATATACTGAACATAGATTGCTGAATTCCCGAGGGAATTCCGAGACGCATAGACTGTTTAAGAATTTTTCCGTCAATATTAAGCTTTTTAAATGAGAATTCGTAAGGAACATTTTTTCTCTTTATAAGAACCAAAACTACCCATATTGCCGATACGTACTGAGAAATTATAGTAGCAAGAGCTACACCGTCTACGTCCATGCCGAAGTTAAGAACGAAGAGAAGGTTCAAGCCAATGTTTATAAGTCCTGAGATGGCAAGAATCATGAGAGGAGTTTTTGAATCACCCATGCTTCTGACCATAGCCGCAGTATAGTTATACACGGCGGAGGCGGGAACTCCAAAGGCGTATATCTGCATATACTTGATGGATAAATCTATAAACGCGGGGTTTATATTCATAAGTGTAAGCGCAGGCTTGCTTATGAAGAAAAATAACAGCCCGAAAATTATTCCGCCAAAAAACGAGAAGGTAAGTGAGGTATGAATGGCACGGTCAAGCTTTTTATAGTCTTTTGCGCCGAGGGCGTGAGCTATTACTATTGCTCCGCCTCCACCGATTCCCATAAGAAGATTGACGATAAGGCCACTTAGCGGACCCGTCGCGCCGACTGCAGCAAGCGCAAATTCCTCGCCCGAAAATTTTCCTACCACTATATTATCAGCCATATTGTAGCATATCTGAAGAAGTGAGGTAAGAATTATCGGTATTGTGAAGATAACCATTTGTTTGAAGAGCGGACCTTCGGTGAAATCTCTCTTTTTCTTTGTCATCGTAGCCATTTTGATTCCTCCTTAGAATCGTTACGCGTGGGTAGAAGCCTTTGATTCTACCTTTTTGTTGTTTTCGTTCTCTATTTTTTCGGTAAACGTTCTTTTCAGCTTTTTCCATGCGAAAATGAAGAGAGCGAGAAGTAAGAGGATTGTAAGCACCCACGAAAGTGGGAAGGAAACGATAAGACCGCTAGGCATTTTGCAGAACGGCTCAAGAGGGAATATAACGTATCTCCAGAAAATTCTGAATACGCATGCGCCCGTAAGACACATAATCATAGGAAGGAAGGAATATCCGAGACCTCTCAGCACTCCGGTGAAAACCTCCATAACTCCGCATAGGAAGTAGAATGTGAGCATGACGTTCATCATATCCTTTGTGAACGCAGCAACGGCGACTTTATTTGGAGCATCGCTTGCTATGTAAAGATTTATCAGTTCGTCGGCAAAGAGAAGCTCAAGCTGAGATACAGCTACTCCAACTACGGTTACCCATATAAGAGAGTAGAGGAGAATTTTTCGTATTCTGTAAATCTTCATTGCGCCGTAGTTCTGTCCTACGAACGTGAGAGTTGCCTGATAGAAGCTGGTGCATGCATGGTAGGTTACGGCGTCAATATTGTTGTTTATCGTATAGGCGGTAATTACGTTCGGGTCCCCAAAGGAATTTATACCGTCGGTAAGTATGATATTTGCAAAGCTGAAAAGAGAAGACTGGATTCCCGATGGTACACCTATTTTGAGAATTCTTTTGATAAGATAGGTGTCAAAGCAAAGCTTCTTGAAGCTGAACTGATAGCTTTCGCCCTTCTTATTTGCGAGAACTGTGAGCACCAGAACTGCGGAGAGGTACTGCGCGATTATTGTTGCGAGAGCAACGCCCTCTACAGCCATATCGCACACTATAACGAAAAACAGATTGAGAACAACGTTGAGAACGCCGGTACTGCTGAGAATGATAAGAGGAGAACGCGAGTCACCTGTCGCGCGGAGAATAGATGCGCCGAAATTAAGCACCGCCGAGGCGGGAATTCCCAGACAGATTATTCGCATATAAAGAACTGCCTGGTCAAGCAGAATATCCTGAGTGCCTATAAGCGAGAGCACAGGTCTTGAGATTGTAATGCCTATCGCGGAGAGGGAAATTCCCGCAAATAATGCAAAAACAAGAGCGGTATGCACGCTTCGTGTAACGTCGCGTTCGCGCCTCGCTCCGATAGACTGAGCTACTACGACACCCGTTCCGGCAGACGTTCCGAAAACGAGAGCAAGTATAAGGTTATTAAGGGAGGCGGTAGAGCCAACAGCGCCAAGCGCGTACGGGTCTCCCGAAAACTGCCCTACGACAATGTTGTCCGCCATATTGTAAAGTATCTGCAAAATGCCCGTGAGCATTATGGGGAGCGCAAAGGTGAGTATCTTAAAAAACATCGGTCCTTCGGTAAAGGACAGTTTCTTTTTGTTCAGCATTATTGCCGCCTCGCTAAAATCATTTCTAAGTAATACGCGTATGCGCATAAAACCAAGACAAGTTTAGTCTTTTTTGAAGGCTTTGTCAATATGCATTTTCGCCTAAAAAGAAATATTTTTTTATGCAAAATGCACAATTTTTAAAAAACACAGAAAAACCTTATCTTAAATAGACCGTTTTTGGTCAAAAAGTCTTGATGGGTAAGAATATAATTTGCTTTTATTTGGTAAAATAGCGGTATCCACTTGAAAAAATAAAAAGAAAAAGGTATAATATGAGGAGGCTGATATGAAAAGGATTATAGCCGGAGTTGAATACGATACTGACCTCTCGGAGTTTATCTCTAAGCGCACAGATGGTAGCATCGGTGACGAGAGCGGTTTCGAGGAGTGTCTTTTCAAGACTGCGGAGGGGAAATATTTTCTTTACGCAAACGGTGGCAAGAAGTCTAAATATCCCAAGGAAAGTATCAGAAGAATGTCGTCAAAGGCGGCAGAGCAGTGGCTCAAAGAAAACGGCGAATAAAATATGTTGGACTGCTGTGCAGTCCAAGTCTACATAAAGAACGGAGATCAAAATGGAAATTTCAAATAAAAAACAAAGTGTTTTTTCAAACACTCTCGTTATGACACTCGTAGCGCTTTTATGCTGCGCCCTGTGGGGTAGCGCGACACCCGCTATAAAGACGGGATACAAGCTCCTTCAGGTATCTGGCGTTGCTTCGATTATGCTCTTTGCGGGAGTGCGCTTCTTTCTTGCAGGAGTGCTTACCGTTATAATATTTTCGATTGGCGAAAGAAAGGTTCTCATTCCTAAAAAAGAGAACGTGCCGAGAATTCTCGCAGTCAGCGCATTTCAGACTGTAATTCAGTACATATTTTTCTATCTCGGACTTGCTTACACAAGCGGAGTAAAGGGTACTGTCGCGAGCGGCTCGGGAGCGTTTTTTGCAGTTCTTATCGCCAGCCTTATTTTCAGACAGGAAAAACTGACCTTTAAGAAAATCTCAGCTTGTGTTATAGGCTTTGTGGGAATAGTTATAATGAACTTTGACGGTCTCTCCCTTACCGGTGACGCTCTTGACCTTATGGGTGTAGGCTTCGTTCTTCTTTCCACAGTTTCCTCGTCGTTCTCTTCTGTTCTTACAAAGAAATATTCGGTATACGAGAGCCCCGTTGTAATCAGCGGTTATCAGTTTATGATAGGCGGTATTTTTATGGCTGCGGTCGGACTTGCCTTTGGCGGAAAAATGTATATGGGAAGCGTTGGCGGTATTCTCGACCTCGTTTATCTTGCGTTTCTTTCGGCTATTGCTTATTCCCTGTGGGGAATACTTCTCAAGCACAACCCCGTATCACGTGTAACCGTATTTAACTTTATGACGCCTATTTTCGGTGTTCTTCTCACTCTTCTTTTCCTTCCCGAAGAGCCGAGCAACGTAACTCCTCTCGGACTTGTAGTAACTCTTGTTCTCATATCGGCAGGAATACTGCTTCTTAACTATAAAAAAACCGAAAAAACGCCGTCGAGAGCAACAGAAAACGCAGAAGAGGAAAATATTGCTTGACTTTCAGCAGAAAATTCTGCAATTTTCTCTTAAAGTATTTACTTTTCATAAAAGTTGTGCTATAATATTGAGTTGGTAAAAACCATTTTTAAATTTATGATAATAAAAAATATTATATGGAGGAAAAAACCATGATAGAAAGAAAGAAAATTTCTATGGATGGTAACACCGCTGCGGCTCACGTTTCTTATGCGTTTACCGAAGTTGCTGCCATCTACCCCATCACGCCCTCGTCCAACATGGCTGAGGTTACAGACACTTGGTCTGCTTCCAACAAGAACATTTTTGGCGAACCCGCAAAGAACGTGTTCGGCACTAACGTAAAGGTTGTTGAGATGCAGTCTGAGGCAGGCGCTGCAGGCGCAGTACACGGCTCTCTTGCAGCAGGCGCTCTTACCACCACCTACACCGCATCTCAGGGTCTTCTTCTTATGATCCCCAATATGTACAAGATTGCCGGTGAGCTTCTTCCTTGCGTTATTCACGTTTCCGCAAGATGCGTAGCTTCCCACGCTCTTAACATATTCGGTGACCACTCCGACGTTTACGCTTGCCGTCAGACCGGTTTCGCAATGATGGCTGAGAGCAACGGCCAGGAAGTTATGGACCTCGGTGCAGTTTCTCACCTCGCTACCATTAAGGGAAGAGTTCCTTTCCTTAACTTCTTCGTCGGATTTAGAACCTCTCACGAGATCACCAAGGTTGCTGCTTGGGATTACAAGGATCTTGCAGAGATGCTTGACTGGGATGCAGTTCAGGCATTCCGTAACAGATCTCTCAAC
>JAZRLJ010000164.1:0-2537 GCA_045646755.1 Eubacteriales bacterium
GTTATCTCTTTTTTGTTTTCGAGCCGTTAGGCTCGGACTATGCAGACCGGTTTGAGCCGGAGGCTACATAATCAAGCAAAGCGAGTCGGAGAGTTCACTCTCCAGCAAGCGAGCGCAGATTGCTCCGTGAGCGCATCGCAAAGCGATGCAAGGGCGCGTCGTGTGCCCGAAATCCAAAGGATTTCATGCTCACAAGGAGTATAACCGGTCGGTCCTAGGTTCGAGTCCTAGATGGTCCACCAGCAAAAGAGAGATAGCCCTTGCGGTTATCTCTCTTTTGCTTTTGTATCTTCGAGTACTTGAGCCTGACACAGATCGGTTTGAGCCGGAGGCTACAACGACTCCAAAACGTAATACATTTCTAAAGATTGTCAAAACTTAACAAATCAACTTAACTTTTTTTGATATTTAGCCATTGTTTTTACATTTTTTATTAACTTTTATTTAAAATCCCTTGAAATTTTGTTTACATTTATATATAATAAAGTATCATCAATTTTAAAGCAAGGTGGTTTATCATGGGTATTGTTTCATTAGTAGTTTTAGGACTTACGCTAGTCGGAATGTTTTTCGGCATGCTGTTCGGTCTTATACGCGGTAGAGACCGCGCACTTCTGAGACTCGGACTTATAATTCTTTCCGCAGTTCTCGCTATCTCTCTCCGTGGCATTTTGATTGAAGCCGTTATGAATTTCAATATTGACGGTTCGACTCTTCAGGAAACTATGCTTGAGAGCTTTGGCTCTGAGGGTTCTATTCCTGCAGGACTTCAGAATCTTATCTTTGGTCTTATTGAGATTCTTATCGGATTCGTGGCATACTTTATTCTTCTTTTCCTTTTCAGATTCCTCACTTGGTTCTTCCTCTTCCCCTTCCTCAAGCTATTCATCAGAAAGCGCGAGAAAAAGCGCGCGAGAAGACTTCTCGCAGAAGAGAATGCAGCTGCTACTGTTGTTGAAGACACCGCAGACTCAAGCGATGAAATCGCAGCTGAAGTCGTAGCTAAAATCACAGAAGCGATCGAGCCCGAAGCAGAGACAGCTCCCGTGGTTGAAGATGCTCCTAAGATAAAGATCACAAGAAAAATACGCAAGAGACTTATTAAGAAGCACAGAGGCAAGGGCGCTCTTGTAGGATTGGTTCAGGGTATCCTTCTTGCTTACTTCTTACTTGCTCCTCTTACCTGCCTTATCTCACAGGTATCCGGCATATCAAAAATGAAAATGAACGGCGAGCCCCTCTTTGAGCTCCCCGAGGAAATAGGTCTCGAGGAATATTCGGAGTCTGCTCTCGGCAAGATTTACAAGGCAACGGGCGGTTGGTATTACAGAATGATGACATCCACCACCGATGCTGACGGAAACGAAATTTCTCTTGAAGCAACTCTTGATTCCGTAGGCGTTATCCTTGAGGTTGCTGACGTGGCAACTTCTCTTGAGGACGACCTTAAAATCCTTGGTGACGAAAACGCTACTCCCGAAGAGGTTATCTCTACTCTTGACAGCCTCGGCGACAAGCTTATCTCCATCGGTACTTCTATGGAAGAGCTTGACGACGGCATCATGGATATGATTTCCGATCTCGTTACCGAAATGGGTGGCGAGGACGTTTCCCAGGACGAAATGGACGAGATTATGGAAATGCTCACTCCCGAATTCTTCGAGCAGGCCGGAAACGGTGTTAAGGCTTTTGCTGAATATGAGCAGGTTAAGCTTGACGGAACAGAATTGACTCAGGCACAGGCAAACGACATCGTTGGCAAGGCTCACAAATGCATCACCATTATAGAAGCTATCGAGTTCGACGTTAACGACGGCGACAAGGATACCTTCAAGACCGCTATCGACTCTATTGCAGACATAAAGCCCGAGGATAAGAACTCTCTGTATAAAGTATTTGGTATTGAGGCAACTCCCGCTCCGTAAGATAATAAAAATAACGGTTTCTTCGGAAGCCGTTATTTTTATCTATACTCTCTCAAGGTCTTGACAACCTTCTCATATAAATGTTATACTAATATACGATATAAATAAAATTTAAGGAGTATTTGCAATGGCAAAAAGCATCAAGGACATTCTCGCCCTGATTGAAAAAGAGGGCATTAAAATGGTAGACTTCAAGATGGTGGACATCAACGGTCAGTATCGCCACGTTACGATTCCTGCTGAGAACTTCTCTGAGGACACCATGAAGAGTGGTATCGGATTTGACGCTTCAAACTACGGCTACGCAGTAGTTGAGAAGAGCGATATGGTATTTATTCCCGACCCCGACACTGCGGTAATAGATCCCTTCTGCTCTATCCCCACCCTTTCTATGACGGGTAACGCAATGATAATCGCGAGTCCCGAGAACCGTCCCCAAGTCGGAGGCCAAGCGGGCTTAGGAAGACAAGAAATCTACTCAACTCCTTGGCCCACAGAACGACATGGCTACGATCCGACTTGACACTGCGGTAATAGATCCCTTCTGCTCTATCCCCACCCTTTCTATGACGGGTAACGCAATGATAATCGCGAGTCCCGAGAACCGTCCCC
>JAZRLJ010000165.1:0-7389 GCA_045646755.1 Eubacteriales bacterium
CCGTTGCGGGAGTGGCGGAACTGGCAGACGCGCACGTTTGAGGGGCGTGTGGTTTTACCGTACGGGTTCAATTCCCGTCTCCCGCACCAACAAAAGAGGAGAGTCCTTGTGACTCTCCTCTTTTGTTTGCGCGGAGGACAAGTGCGAAGCACCAGTCCTCTCGACCAAGCTGCAGATATAATTTTTTGCATAGTAATTGGTCGAGAGGAGAATTTGCCGTTTTGCCTGTGGCAAATGCGACCTTGCCTTTCGCAAGTCGCAAGGCTTATTCAGGCGTTCGCCTCACCTTGAATTTATATGGCGAACGCTTGGTTCTAATCCCGCGCTCCTTTTTACAACATTTCCCCTCATTTTTCCTTTAAATATTTAAAGTAGATTGACAACCTAGCTTGACAAATGCTATAATATAAAAAATATGACATTCTATATTTTCCGAAAGGATATCGTTATGAGCAAGAAAAAGAATAAAAAGAACAAAATAGGCAAGGCTAACCGCTTTCTTTATGCGATTGTCTACGCGGTGCTTAAGCGCAAATACACAAAAAAATACGGCATAACCTATGATAAGAGTATAGTAAAGGACATAAAAGGACCTGCTATCGTCGTTGCTACTCATACGTGCGACGTAGACCACATTCTTTCCGCGCTCACACTGTACCCTATCCGTCCGACTTACATAGTGAGCGAACACTTTATGCATAATCCCTCTACCGCAAGACTCCTTAAGCTTATGCACGTTATAACCAAAAAGATGTTTACCCCCGATGCTTCAACTATCTTGAATATAATGAGAGCTAAAAAGGAAAACGCGGTTATCGTTATTTTCCCCGAGGGCAGACTTTCCTGCTACGGTCATACCCTTCCCATTGCTGACGGAACAGCCGAGCTTATAAAAAAGCTGGGTGTGGATCTGTATGCGTGGAAGGGCGAGGGAGCTTACCTCTCCTTCCCCAAATGGCGCGATAAGGGTGACGTAAGATGCGGCAAGATACACGCATCAGTCACTAAGCTTCTCACCTCAGATGAGGTTAAGGCAAAGGATGTGGCTGAAATTAAGGATATCACCGCAAAGGCAATATTGCACGACGACGAGCTTGCTATGGAGGGCGTTGAGTACACGTGCGAGGATATCGCTCGCGGTGTGGATAAGATACTCTTCAAATGTCCTGTATGTATGCAGGAAGGAACTATCACCGAAGAAGGCGGACATATCAAGTGCGTATGCGGTCTTGATGCTACGCTCGACTCTTGTTATAGACTTCATAACGCTCCGTTTACCCGTATAAACGAGTGGTTTGAATGGCAGCAGAAATCCATAGATACCGATACCGAGACGCTCTTCTCTCACGCAAGACTCGGAGCTTGTAAGGAAGACGGTTTTATGGATACCGAGGCAGGTGAGGCTGACGTTTACCTTGATAAAAACGTCTTTAAGCTCTCGGGAACTCTGCACGGTGAAAAAATAGAATTCTCTGTTCCGACAGACAAGATAGGCGCTTTTCCAATAACGCCCGCAGACCATTTCGACATATATCATAACGGAGAGCTTATATACGTCTATCCTTTGCCCGACCTCAAGTCAACGGTAAAATGGGTATGCTATCTCGATAAGCTACACGAGTGCGAAAAGGAAATGGCAAATGTTTAAAAGAACTAAGGCAGCGTGCTATAGCGGCGCGGTTTCTATGGCGGTTATACTTAATTTTCCACCGCTTGTTTTTATCACGTTCAAGGATTATTACGGAATTTCATACTCCCAGCTAGGACTTCTGGTGCTTATAAACTTCTTAACGCAGCTTGGAATGGATTTGATATTCACATTCTTATCTCATAAGTTCAACATTACGCTAGTCGTAAGAACAATTCCCGTAATATCCACTCTCGGATTTGTCGTCTACGCGCTCTCCCCCTTCATATTTGGGGGCGCGGTGCTGGTCGGATTGATACTCGGAACTGTTATTTTCTCAGCTGCAGGCGGACTTATAGAGGTGCTTATGAGCCCTGTGATAGCAGCAATACCGTCTGACAACCCCGAAAGACAAATGGCAGGATTGCACTCCTCATACGCTTGGGGAGCTGTTGGCGTTATACTTTTATCCTCTCTGTTCCTTATTATTTTTGATAACGCATATTGGTGGATACTCTCACTTTTGCTAACTACTGTTCCCATTTGCTCTTTCTTTCTCTTTATCGGAGCTAAAATTCCCGAGATGAAGAACGAGAAAAAGGAAAACGCCTCAGGCGGATATATGAGGAATGGGACGCTGTGGCTCTTCGTCTTTGCTATATTCCTCGGCGGAGCGGCTGAATGCACTATGTCACAGTGGTGCTCGGGATACCTTGAGTCAGCGCTCGGTATTCCCAAGGCCATAGGCGATATATTCGGTGTTATGCTCTTTGCACTTATGCTTGGAATAGGAAGAACCCTATACACAAGGAGAGGTAAAAACATCGAAAAAACCTTGCTTATTTCGGCAATCGGTACTTCTGTATGCTATTTTGCAGCTACATTCTCTCCTTTTGCCGTAGTCGGACTTATCGCAGCGGCTCTTACAGGACTTTTCACCGCTATGCTATGGCCGGGTACACTTATAGCGGCAGAAAAGAAATTCCCGCTGGGCGGCGTATTTCTCTTTGCTATACTTGCCTCAGGCGGTGACCTTGGCGCAGCGCTTATCCCTCAGCTTGTGGGAATAATTACAGATGCGGTCTCGGGCTCTGCTCTTGCAACGAGGCTCGGCTCTTCCCTATCTATGACAAGCGAGCAGATAGGTATGAGAGTCGGAATGCTCTTTGCAACGCTCTTCACTCTTATTTCCATCGTAATTTTCTACACTATATACAGAACTCAAAACAAGGAGGATATGAATAATGAAAATCAAGACGCTTAAGGAAAATCTCATTAAAATGGGCTATGAGGTATCGGTATTTGACAAAAAGGAAGAGGCTACCGAGTACCTTAAAGGAAAAATACAGAATACAACCGTAGGACTTGGCGGTACTATGACCGCGCGCGAGATGGGACTCGGTGAAGCTCTTGCAGAAAACAACGAGGTTATATGGCATTGGTTCCCCAGAGAAAATAAGACCGCAAAGAACGAGCTTATGGCTGCGGCAACCTCTGAGATTTATATCTCCTCAGTAAACGGAATTGCTGTAACGGGTGAGATAGTAAATATTGACGGAACGTGCAACAGGCTCGCTTCCACTCTCTACGGACACGAGAAGGTCTATTTCATTATAGGTGAAAATAAAATAGAGGATACTCTTGAGGCTGCTATATACAGAGCAAGAAACGTGGCTTCCCCTCTCAATGCAAAGAGACTTAACAAGAACACTCCTTGCGCAAAAAATATGAATGAAAACAAGTGCTATAACTGCTCTTCTCCCGAGAGAATATGCGCAGCGCTCACAGTTTTCTGGGAAAGACCTAAGGGACAGAAATACGAGGTCGTTCTTATAAGAGAGTCACTCGGTTACTGATATGTCTGAGATTTTTGAAACGGTAGGAGAGGAGTTTTCAGGAAAGCTTATAAAAGACTTTCTAAGGCAAAAGCTCTCTCTTTCCGTCACACTTATAAAGAAGGTTAAATTCGGCGGTGTTTTTGTAAACGGCGAGGTTGTCACAATGAGAAAGCTCCTTGCCACAGGAGATAAGGTAAGAGTCGTTCTTCCAGCAGGAGAGGAAAGCGAACACGTCGAGCCCGTTGATATGCCGCTGACGGTGCTATACGAGGACGAATATATCCTCGCGGTAGACAAGCCGATAAATATGCCGACGCATCCGTCAAGGTATAATTCACTTGTAACTCTTGCAAATCTCGTACGCTCATACATAGGAAAATCCTTCGTATTCAGAGCCATAACCCGCCTTGACCGAGACACTTCGGGAATTGTGCTGATAGCCAAGGACCAACGCACAGCGGCAATGCTCTCGGAAGAAATGAAGCGTGGAAGAATAGAAAAGACCTACGAGGCTCTGCTATCTAAAGCACCTGAGAAACTTGCGGGTGAAATAGACGCTCCTATCGAGAGAGAAGCTCCCGATTCGATAAAACGTATCGTACGTGAGGACGGAAAGAGCGCTCTCACAAGATACGAGATAAAGGAAATATTGCCTGACGGACGGGCAGTGTGCAGAGTAAATCCCATAACGGGAAGAACTCATCAGATAAGAGTGCATATGGCTCATATCGGCGCACCTCTCTACGCAGATTTCCTCTACGGCGAGAGAAAAGAAAACGAAAATTACTCACTAAGATGTGTGTCTCTCACATTTACACACCCGTATACAAACGAAAAAATCACGATAAAAGCATAAAAAGACAGATAGAATTCAGCTTCTACCTGTCTTTTTGTTTATATAAAAATGCTCTGCCGCGCTTACCTACATTTTCAATAAATCCGAGATTCTCGTAAAACTTGATTACGTAGTAGGTAAAACGAGAGGATTTCTTTATTGCGCGGGCAAACTCCGTTGCCACAAACTCCTCGGGCAAGTTCTTTGGAAAGAACTCGAGGAACGCATCGGGCGATGTGATTTCTCTTATCTCAAGAATATCGCGGGGTATCGCATCAAGTCTTCTCTGCCCCCTCTTTTTAACCTTGTATTTATACTCGTCTGCGGAGAGAAAGACGAGCACAAGCTTAAAATTATCGTGAGAAAAAATATCAGAAAAGGAAAACATCGAATTAAGGGCGGTATATACACTCTCGGGGCGCGGACTCCTTTTCGGTGGAAGAATTTCTCCCGTCTCTTCGTCTATATAGCGTATATATTTTTCCTTTATTATGGGAACAACTAGGGTTACGGGTGAATACTCCAAAAACTTTTTAAGCTTCTTTTTAATGATGTATGCAGACTTAGTCTGTATCTCAAAGATTCCCTCTTCGTTCTTCACGTCGGCAACGCTGCCGAGAAACTTTACCTCGTGACATTCGGTGTTCGGCTCTATAGCAAGCTTAAGTATTTTATGAATTGAGCGCTCGTTAAGTCCGCCTATTCCCTCTGTGCTTACAGATTCTGAGAGAATTTCCGCTCTCGCCCTCTTAAAACGTTCAACTATCATAGAGGTGTGTCACCTAAAAACGCTTCCTTTGCCATCTCTGCCGCAGATATATCCTTATTACATCTGAATTCATAAAGAGAGACGCCGGTGAGTATCTTATCCGCAAGCCTCAAGGTTTTCGCCACGGCAAGAGGATTGTTTCCATTTATATATATCTGTGACATAAATCGCACAGTAGCATCGGAGGGGGTGATTTTTGAATACGAGTTATTCTCTCCCCTCTCAAGAAACGCTATTGCGCGAAGAGGAATATTTGCGCGCTTTCCGTATCCTTCCTTGCCGTTGTAGGGCGTACCGCAAGCATATAACGTGTCGTCTATTACCCTGATTATAGGCTTATCTCCGTTAAGGATAGAAACTCTGTCTCCAAATCGTTCAAGCCAAAGGCGGATATGCGTGGTTTTACCCACTCCGCTTCTTGCCGCTATTATATACGCGTATCCGTCTATATCGAGCACTGCGCCGTGAAAAACAGCGCCCTCATATTCGGTTATTTTATCCGCTATTTTGCGGTAAACTGCGGCACATTCAAGATATTCATTCGCGATAGGCTCTTCAGCAAACTGAGTCTCGTAGTCGATATCGGCATTGGTTACCTCGACAGTAAAATCAGCTTCACCGTCCGTTTCATAATCCGAGAGAAAGTCTCTTGTCAAATTATACCTGTACTTTACACCGACATTAAGGTCGGCAATTTTTATAGTTATCATATTACTCCTCGACACCGGCGTAATACGCCACTTTTAAGGGTATGTTGCCCTTCTTTATATCTATAATCATAAACTGAGCAGAACTGCCTGCATATTCAACCGTTGAAAGAGAGAAACACTCCTCAAATGCAGACTCACCTATCAAAACAAGTGACGTGGGCAAGGAAATTTTGTTCAATGAGGTACAACCGTAAAAGGCTCTGTCACCTATCTTTTTCGTGCCCTCGCTGAGAGTTACTCGCTCAAGAGCGGTGCATTCCTCAAATACACCTTCACCTATATTCACAATTCCCTCTTTAAAATCAAGAATTACGAGCTTAGTGTTTCCTGCAAAAGAATATTCACCAAGCTTTTCAATCTTTGAGGTCGCCTCTACCGAAACCATATTTACACAGGTAGCAAAGGCATCGTTTCCTACACTCTTAACGCCCTCGCCAAGCTTAAGGGTTACAAGTGCGGTGCAACCGAAAAAGCTGCTCGGACCTATACTTGTAAGCGTGGACGGAAATTCAACGTCCGAGAGTGCGGTACAACCTATAAACGAAGCATACATAAGAGTTGTACAGCCCTCGGGAATTGCAACGCTACGAAGAGACGTGCAGTTTCTGAACGAATTTGCACCTATAAACAGAATATTATCCGAGAATGTAATACTACTGAGTGCATCACAGTTTGAGAATACGCCCTCAGCAACAAAATATTTTAGCGACGAAAGGTCGACCTTAGTTAAAAGCGAGCAGCCGAAGAACGCCTCCTTGCCTATGCTCTCTATTCCAGAAAGGTCAATTTCGGTAAGCGCTGCACAGCCGTAAAATGCACTGTCACCTATTTTCTTAAGAGTTTTAGGGACGGTAAACGAAGAAATCTTTACCGCGCGAGAGAATGCGCCTGCGCCGATTTCTGTAAGACTGTTAAGCTCTCCTATACTCTCGAGAAGCAGACAGCCTGCGAACGCCTCTGCTCCTATTTTCGTTATTCCATCAGGCAAGGAAAGAGAGGTAAGAGCAGCACAATCAAAGAATGCCGAATCCAAAATTTCGGTAAATCCGTACCCAAACGAAACACTCTCAAGCTTTTCGCAACCCATGAAAATTCCTTCTGCAAGATATGGAGTGCTTGCGTTTATTGTAGCGCCCTTAAGATTTAAGCAGTTGGTAAAGACACCCTTATCCATCTCGGTAACGCTCGAAGGAATAATAATACTCTCAATACCGGTTGAAAAGAATGCACCCTCACCTATTTTCTTGATTCCTGCTGAAACGGTAAGGTCTGTAAGTCGCTGACAACCCGAAAACATATAATCGCCTACAGCGGTAAGAGTGGACGGAAGATATGCCGAGGTAAGATATGCGCAGCCTGAGAAAAGGTACTTCCCTACGCTTGAAAGCCCCTCAGGGAGCATTGCTGATTTTAATATCACACAGTTTTCAAATGCGTAGCTACCTATGTAAGAAAGCCCTGTCGCAGCTGAAAAATCAACAGACTCAACTCTTGAAAGAGCAAAGGAATAATCGGAAATTTCGGTAACACTAGACGGTATTATGACCTCGGATATATCCGCACAGTCAAAAAATGCTCCGTTTATTTTCTTAACGGTAGAGGGTACTGTT